>NZ_LBLS01000012.1:0-4285 GCF_001188205.1 Vibrio sp. VPAP30 | reverse complement strand
GAAGCTCTGCAATGAAATTGCACACAAATTAAATACGCGCCCACGCAAAAGACTTGGGTATAGGACACCAACGGAGTATATTCATGCGCATCTGTAGCAAGTGTCGCACTTCAAACTTGATACTAAGCCTGTTCTTCAATTAACCTGTTGATTTTTGGTTGTAAAAACCAGACTCCTATTGGTGAAAACCAAAAAAGAAAGAATGGACCACAATATTCAAAAAAACCAACTTTTTCCTGTTTGATTGAGACTACCAATTGTTTAGCAGAAAAAAGCATCGCGTAAAAAATACAAACCATTGACAGTAAATGGATGGGCACAATCCACGGTGAAATACTCACATTTTGGACGACTAAAATCGAAAATAATACGGAGTAAACAATCGGAATAGATAGAGCAACTTTCAATTTTGTAGTGCTTTTTTGCAAACCGTCAGGTACTAAACTATTGGCTTTTTTCCCGACACTATAAATCCAACCTAAAAGCACTGACATCCAAAAGAACCAAGTTACAAAAAACAAAGCTAAGCTTGGGGTTGTTCCGACGATCGAAGGCAATATCATAGGTGCAATAATTAGCAAAAACATCTGCCACGATTTTAATTTCAGTAGTATTTCCATAAATTACAATTTCCTTGAAAGGTATAACGCCCTGCTAAGTGGCTGACAACGCAAACCACGATACTTAAACTAACCACCGTAACCACTATACCTGATTTAGAACTAAAAGTGCCCCGCGTTGACAGTCCGTCTTAAGCAGATTGTTAGCTGCTACGAAGAAGGTTGAGTTTTTCACCCAAGCGCCTAATTTGAAATACATTATTGTTTTCAAATGACAATGTAAATTGGACAGATCAAAACCCCAAATACAGTTGCTAGAACATGCTTGGCAGAGAATGCTTTCGAAGAAACTAACAGCCCAGTACACGAAACGGATTTCGCTGCGGAAAAGTTTCGACACCCTAGAAACCACAACAAAGAACTAAACAAACACACCACTTCAGTAAGCTGACTTTGGTTGATTCAACCACTTTTCGAACAGCGCCACTGGCGAGATAGTTTGTTCCTGAGGACTATCAAGTGTGAAGCTAGAGCCCCGTATGCATGAGCACTTAAGCCCTTAGTTTCTTTAAATACTAGCTAACGCCCTGCTAAGTGGCTAGCAACGCAAACCACGATACTTAAACTAGGCACCGTAAACACTTTACCAAATTAGAACCAAATTTGCCGAGCGTTGATAGTCCGTCTTAAGCAGTTTGTTAGCTGCTACGCAGAAGGTTGCGATTTTCACCCAAGTTCCTAATTTGAAGTACATTATTGATTTTGAATGACAATGTACATAAGACAGCTCTCAAACTAAAACACAATTGATGAAGCAGGCTTGCCAGAGAATGCTATCGAAGAAACTAACTGCCCTGTGCGCGAAACGGATTTAGCTGTGGCAAAGTTTCAACACCCTAGAAACCACAACAAAGAACTAAGCAAGCACACCACTTCAGTAAGCTGACTTTGGTTGATTCAACCACTTTACGAACAGTGCCACTGGCGAGATAGTTTGTACCTAAGGACTATCAAGTGTGAAGCTAAAGCCCCGTATGCATGAGCACTTAAGCCCTTAGTTTCTTTAAATTCTAGCTAACGCTGTGTTAAGTGGTGAGCAACGCACCACGACACTTAATAAAGCCACCTTAATCACTGCACTAAAATTTGCAACCAAAACCGCCGAGCGTTGAGAATCCAGCTTGAACACTTTGTTAATAAAGTACTTTTCGCACGCTCTACACCCAAACAAACCACCGAACTCAACAGTACAAACCAACCAGGTTTTTATTGGCTACTGACCCACTTCCCTTTCCAGAAACCAACTTTGAGCAAGTAGCCAAACCAAAGTAACAGAGAACAGGCCACCCACTGCAGTCACGGACAGTTAATTGCCACAACGATGAACGTTTGAGAGCGAAGATGGTTGCTGGCATATTAGCGTTTTCGATGATTTCAAATGGCATTTTCACCAAAGAAACTACGGCACAGGAAGCGCGCTAGAGAACGAGAATTTGTGCGGAGAAAGGTGCAGCCAATGAAAGACTACATACCCTAAAAACTATTCGTTAACAGTAGCTTATTAACGCCCGCTTAAGTGGTGAGCAACGCACCACAATACTCAACCATTACACCGTAAATACAAAAGCCAAATCAAACTAAAACCGCCGAGCGTTGCGAATCCGTCTTAAAGCGTTTGTTAAATTGCTATTCTTCCGCGATCACTGGAAGTAGGAATGAACTCTCTACCCAACCAGATACCATTTTATTGGATAGGTGGTCAAAATACTCAACATTAACCCATAGACCCGACGTCTTTAGCCCTGACACTTTCAATTTTGCTGGCAGCAGTTCGATCACATCTGAATTTACTGTTGGCTCCACACGTAAATTTAGATTTGTTTTGACTACAAAATGATGCTCAATTGGAGAGCGTTCTATCTCAGTAACCACAGACGTTAGAGCTGTCTCTAAAGTATTGATTCGTGATAGTAATTCTTGCTCGAACTTTGACGATGAATATGTGGTGTAAACGACAATCATTAGAGTAACTAAGTGATTAAGGTAAAACTCTAAGCCAAGACGACCTTTCGGCAAGGTCTCTGTCCTATCAACGCTTTGTTCAATAACATAATCAAGTTCTGAGCTATCAACAACCTCTGCATTAACCTCGTTGTCATCATCGAACTCATAACTAATAACGGAATACTTATTAGCAATTGAGATTGCTCGCAGTAAGGACTCGTTCTGCTCAAATAAAATTCGATTACTATGAAATACAGGATTACTTTCGAGCTGGTGTAAGTGCTTGAAATTCAGCCCAGCCTGTCGGATTACTTTAAATACCGGGTCATTAAAATGTTTGAATAATCCCTTGGGTAAAGAGCGCTCTATCTGTTCAGCCATGCGGAAAGCAGGGTTATCTTGTAATTGTCGAATCGCTCTCATCGTTGGGTTATTAAAAAATTTATCTAGTTCTTCTAATGTCACGATATTCTCCTGCAATTTAACGCCCTGCTAAGTGGCTAGCAACGCATTACTCGATACTTAAACTAACCACCGTAAACACTTGACCAAACTAGAACCAAAATTGCCGAGCGTTGATAGTCCGTCTTAAGCAGTTTGTTAGCTGCTACGAAGAAGGTTGCATTTTTCACCCAAGTGCCTAATTTGAAATACATTATTGCTTTCAAATGACAATGTAAATTGGACAGCTCAAAACCGAAACTTAAATGATGAAACATGCTAGGCAGAGAAAGCTTTCGAAGAAGCCCACTACCAAGTGCGCAAATTAGATTTACCCACGGCAGCATTTCAACATCCAAGAAGCCGCACCAAAGAACTAAACAAACACACCACATCAGTAAGCTGACTTCGGTTGATTCAAACACTTTTCGAACAGTGCCACTGGCGAGATAGTTTGTACCTAAGGACTATCAAGTGTGAAGCTAGAGCCCCGTATGCATGAGCACTTAAGCCCTTAGTTTCTTTAAATTCTAGCTAACGCCCTGCTAAGTGGCTGACAACATAACACAAAACGTAAACAAGCCACCGTAAACACAGAACAAACTTTGAAGTAGACTCGCCGAACGTTGGCAGTCCGTCTTAAGCAGTTTGTTAGCTACTACGATTAAGGTTGAGGTTTTCACCCAAGTGCCTAATTTGAAATACATTATTGGTTTCAGATCATAATGTAAATTGGACAGTTCACAAACCAAAACCCAATTGATGAAATAGGCTTGGGAAAGAATGCTTTCGAAGAAGCCCACGACCAAGTGCGCAAAACAGATTTAGCCACGGCAGCATTTCAATACCCAAGAAGCCGCACCAAAGAACTAAACAAACACACCACTTCAGTAAACTGACTTTGGTTGATTCAACCACTTTTCGAACAGTGCCACTGGCGAGATACTTTGTACCCTAGAAGTTTCAGCTGTAAAATTTGAGCCCAGTTTTCATGAGCACTTAACCCATAGTTTCTTCAAATTCTAGCTAACGCCGCGTTAAGTAGTGAGCAACGCTACCACTGAACCTAACCATACCACCGTAAACACAAAACCCAACCTTGACCTCAGAATGCCAAGCGTTGGGAATCTGTCTTAAACGCTTTGTTATAACCCTTGGATTCAAGTACGAAGTGCGACACCTCTGAACATAAAAACAGTGAGATGCGATAATCATGAAGTTTGCTCCCGCCAAGAAGTAAAAAACATGAGATACACGCACCTCACTGAGAACGAAAGGTA
>NZ_LBLS01000005.1:0-6000 GCF_001188205.1 Vibrio sp. VPAP30 | reverse complement strand
TAATATTAGCGCTTTCGATGTTTTCAAATGGCATTTACGTCAAAGAAACTTGAGAACTCAGAGCGCGCTGAGAAAGAGAATTTGTGCCGAAAAAGGTACAGCCATTGAAAGACTACATACCAAAAAAATATTCGTTAACAGTAGCTTATTAACGCCCTGCTAAGTGGCTGACAACATAACACAAAACGTAAACAGACTACCTTAAACACAGACCAAATTTTGAAGTAAAATCGCCGAGCGTTGGCAGTCCGTCTTAAGCAGTTTGTTAGGTACAATTTTTAAAGCAGGCTATGTATTTACTTGGTTTGTTGTAAATTACCTGCCACACTTAGTCCGCATTTTATATTAGGCAACCATTATGAAACTTTTAGTTCGCAATTTAGAGCGTTCAACTACAGAACAAGAAATTCGAGTTTTGTTCTCTACTCACGGCACTGTAACTGAGTGCAACCTAGTACTCGACCAAGAAACAGGTCAATCAAAGGGCTTCGCGTTTGTAGAAATGCCTGACGAAAACGAAGCAAAGGCGGCGGTTGAAAAATTAAACCTTTCTACTGTAGCTAAGAGCAAAATCAGAGTTAAGTTCGCTCAAAACTAGAAACAATGAGAGCCAGTTTTTCATCCATTTTGCTGGCTCGATTTCAAATTTTCCTGATTGTACCTAACGCTGTGTTAAGTGGTGAACAACGCCCCACTTAACTTAATAAAGCCACCTTAATCACTACATTAAAATTTGCAACCAAAACCGCCGAGCGTTGAGAATCCAGCTTGAACACTTTGTTAATAAAGTACTTTCCGCGCGCTCTACACCCAAACAACCCACCGAACTCAACAGTACAAACCAACCAGATTTTTATTGGCTACTGACCCACTGTCCTTTTCAGAAACCAACTTTGAGCAAGTAGCCAAACCAAAGTGACAGAGAACAGGCCACCCACTGAAGTCACGGACAGTTAATTGCCACAACGATGAACCTTTGAGAGTGAAGATGGCTGCTGGCATATTAGCGCTTTCGATGCTTTCAAATGGCATTTACACCAAAGAAACGACGAACCCGAAGCGAATAGTTCAGCTAAAACTTAGCGCCTAAACCAAAAGCATATGACCAACTATTTGCCATAAAATACTATTCGTTTACAGCTAGCTTATTAACGCTGTGTTAAGTGGTGAGCAACGCACCACGACACTTAATAAAGCCACCTTAATCACTGCACTAAAATTTGCAACCAAAACCGTCGAGCGTTGAGAATCCAGCTTGAACACTTTGTTAATAAAGTACTTTCCGCGTGCTCTACAACCAAACAACCCACCGAACTCAACAGTACAAACCAACCAGGTTTTTATTGGCTACTGACCCACTGTCCTTTCCAGAAACCAGCTTTAAGCAAGTAGCCAAACCAAAGTGACAGAGAACGAGCCACCCACTGAAGTGACGAACAGTTAATTGCCACAGCGAAGAACTTTTGAGAGCGAAGATGGTTGTTGGCATATTAGCGCTTTCGATGATTTCAAATGGCATTTACATCAAAGAAACTTCAGAACTCAAAGCGTGCTAGAGAACGAGAATTTATGCGGAGAAAGGTACAGCCAATGAAAGACTACATACCCCAAAAAACTATTCGTTAACAGTAGCTTATTAACGCCCTGCTAAGTGGCTAGCAACGCATAACACGATACTTAAACTAGCCTCCGTAAACACTGTACCAGACTAGAACCAAAATCGCCGAGCGTTGATAGTCCGGCTTGAGCAGTTTGTTAGCTGCTACGAAGAAGGTTGAGTTTTTCTCCCAAGCACCTAATTTGACATACATTATTGTTTTCAAATGACCATGTAAACTGGACAGCTCAAAACCCAAAACACAGTTACTAGAACATGCTTGGCAGAGAATGCTTTCAAAAAAGCCCACTACCAAGCACGAAAATCAGATTTAGTTACGCAGAATTTCAACACCCAAGAAGCCGCACCAAAGAACTAAACAAACACAACACTTCAGTAAGCTGACTGCGGTTGATTCAACCACTTCACGAACAGTGCCACTGGCGAGATAATTTGTACCTGAGGATTATCAAGTGTGAAGCTAGAGCCCCGTATTCATGATCACTTAAGCCCTTAGTTTCTTCAAATACTAGCTAACGACGTGTTAAGTGGTGAACAACGAACCACCACACTTAATTAAGCCACCTTAAACACTGCATTGAAATTTGCAACCAAAACTGCCGAGCGTTGAGAATCCGGCTTGAACACATTGTTAATAAAGTACTTTCGGCGCGCTCTAGACTCAACCAAACCACCGAACCCAACACCACAAACCAACCATATTTTTACTGGCTGCTGACCCACTATGCTTTCCAAAAAACAAACGACAGCAAGCGCCGAACCTAAGGTTTCAGAGAACGAGCCACCCACTGAAGTTACGGACAGTTAATTGCCACAGCGATGAGCTTTTGAGAGTGAAGATGGCTGCTGGCATATTAGCGCTTTCGATGCTTTCAAATGGCATTTACACCAAAGAAACGACGAACCCGAAGCGAATAGTTCAGCTAAAACTTAGCGCCTAAACCAAAAGCATATGACCAACTATTTGCCATAAAATACTATTCGTTTACAGCTAGCTTATTAACGCCCTGCTAAGTGGCTGACAACGCGACCACCGCACTTAACCAAACCACCGTAAACACTATACCCGACTTGAACTAAAATTGCCCCGCGTTGACAGTCCGCCTTGAGCAGATTGTTAGCTACTACGATTGAGGTTGAGACTTTCACCCAAATGCCAAATTTGAAATACATTATTGGTTTCGGATGATAATGTAAATTGGACAGCTCACAAACCAAAACCCAATTGATGAAATAGGCTTGGGAAAGAATGCTTTCGAAGAAGCCCACTACCAAGTGCGCAAAACTGATTTAGCCACGGCAGCACTTCAACACCCAAGAAGCCACACCAAAGAACTAGACAAACACACCACTTCAGTAAGCTGACTTCGGTTGATTCAAACACTTTTCGAACAGTGCCACTGGCGAGATAGTTTGTACCTAAGGACTATCAAGTGTGAAGCTAGAGCCCCGTATGCATGAGCACTTAAGCCCTTAGTTTCTTTAAATACTAGCTAACGCCTAATTAAGGGGTGAACAACGCCACCACCCAACCTAACACATTGTACCGTAAACATTAAATTTGAAGCAGAAGCAAAAGTGCCAAGCGTTGTGAATCCCTCTTAAATTGCTTGTTATGTTTTACCACAAATACATGATTTACTTGAGAAAGGACTGCTTTTTCTAACTAGTTTTCTGAAGCAAACCACAAGGCTGAAACCAACTTGACCGCCAAAGGCGACCAATCTAAAACAAGTAAGTCCACTTCCCTGCCCAATGAGGCAACCCTGCTCTCTTTCAACAAGCACCCTTTCTTTCCAACCAAAGCGAAAAACATTGTTGAATTGCCGAGGCAACTGCCAAGGTAGGACGCTAATTGGCAAAGAACCTCAAAGCGACTTTAAGCAAGAGAAACTTAAACCTAGCCGACTCGACCTGACAATGAAGCAACCCACGAATATTGGCATGTTTTACGGGTTGAGAGATGCAAGAACTTAGGACGACAATGCTGATTTGCTGAGTCTACTAGGGACAATTTGCCAGAGGGACAAAGAACGAGAGCCTAAGACCTTTAAGTCTTTGAAATACAAGTAAACATAACGCCCTGCTAAGTGGCTAGCAACGCATTACACGATACTTAAACTAGCCGCCGTAAACACTGTACCAGACTAGAACCAAAATCGCCGAGCGTTGGTAGTCCGTCTTGAGCAGTTTGTTATGTGAATTATTTTCGACCCATTATGCGTAGGACACGCAAGAATAGATTAATGATATCCATATAGAGTGCAGCCGCACTATCCACCGCATTGTCTACTGTTTTCGGTATTTGGTTTGCCCTTCCCCAGTCGTAGCCGATATAGCCACAAAAGATGATTGCTACTGCCCAGTCTATCCCGTTTTGACGTAATCCAAGACCATACACGAGCATCATTTCGATAACTATCACAATAAAAAGCGATAGAGTAAGAGCGCTATAGATACGCTTAAAAAAAGAGGGAAACAGAATTCCAGCGATTAACATAATAACGGTAACTATACCCGTTACTTTAATTGCTTTCAGAACTAGGTTGGGGTCATATATTGAAACTACTAAGTTAATTATCAAGCCAAATGGAATCACGACAAAGTTATACCCAATAAAGCTAACTATCGGACTTTCGCTACTGCTAAAAAGAAATACCCCAAAAAAGCAGCTTAGAAAGTATCCTAGCAAAATGACCCAAATAGGGAAAACAACTATGGCTTCAACAGGAATAGTAGCGACCATGAAGCCATTAACGCTAAACCCCCATAATAAAACCAAACCAATAATAAGATTATAGGTTCTACTGCTGATTTCACGCTCAAAACGATCTCTTCGCTCAAAGACATCAGGTTCAAACATTTGCTCTATATTCCTTCTAATTCACATAACGCCCTGCTAAGTGGCTAGCAACGCAAACCACGACACTTAAACTAACCACCGTAAACACTGTACCAAACTAGAGCTAAAATTGCCGAGCGTTGATAGTCCGTCTTAAGCAGATTGTTAGTTTTGTTTTACCTTCATAATATGACTATACGTTAAGGAAAGTGAAACAATAATAAATATCCCTACGATTTGACCTATTACTCCCAGGAGTAGCTGAGACGACGATAAAAATGCAATTGGCAGAATCACAAGCATGCTCAATAAAAACATAAGCAACATTACTCCGCATATATAGAGAGTGTTGCTTTTACTAACCTCCCACGCATATTGCAATGAAGCGTCTTTTCCAACGGCTATAGCAGGGAAAATAATTGAAAGCCTACAGATTAATGGAAGTATGACCAGAAATATAAGCGACAGCGTAACAACAGGTGACACGTCTAATGCAGATAAGAGAACAACAGGCAAAAATGCTGTAATCATGAGCATTGAGTAACCTATGAAACGAAGTTCAATTTTTCCTATTTTGAATCGGCCCCACTTAGGTACTGAGTTTTCACCACTGATTACGACCCGATGAACATTTATCGCAACTATCGCAGGCAAGACAAACTGTGGTACTAACAGAATAACAACTAGAAATCCGCTGGTTATGCTTGCTAATAACCACTCTATGGCCATGGAAAGTAGTATTGGAATAACCGTCGCTTGTGCTATTTGTTTTTTATACTTATACACATAATATAGAGAGCCTACTACTGTTTTAATTACCACCAAAATCTCCTTATAAAACTAACGCTGTGTTAAGTGGTGAGCAACGCACCACAACACTTAATAAAGCCACCTTAATCACTGCACGGGAATTTGCAACCAAAACCGCCGAGCGTTGAGAATCCAGCTTGAACACTTTGTTAATAAAGTACTTTCCGCGTGCTCTACACCCAAACAAACCACCGAACTCAACAGTACAAACCAACCAGGTTTTTATTGGCTACTGACCCACTGTCCTTTCCAGAAACCAGCTTTAAGCAAGTAGCCAAACCAAAGTGACAGAGAACGAGCCACCCACTGAAGTGACGAACAGTTAATTGCCACAACGACGAACCTTTGAGAGCGAAGATGGTTGATGGCATATTAGCGCTTTCGATGCTTTCAAATGGCATTTACGTCAAAGGAACTTCAGAACTCAAAGCGTGCTAGAGAGCGAGAATTTATGCGGAGAAAGGAACAGCCAATGAAAGACTACATACCCCAAAAAACTATTCGTTAACAGTAGCTTATTAACGCCGCATTAAGGTGTGAGCAGCGCTTGGCTATACTTGAGCGAAGCGAAAACGCCAAGCGTTGCGAATCACTCTTAAATGCTTTGTTAGTTGCGTTCTTGCCACTCCGAACGCAACACCCCATATTTCACTGAATCGTAATACTCGCCTTCATAGTAACGTACTTTTCTTAGCCTTGCTTCTTGTTGAAAACCTAACTTCAGCGCCAG
>NZ_LBLS01000020.1:0-7890 GCF_001188205.1 Vibrio sp. VPAP30 | reverse complement strand
AAACTACTGTGTAATTTTAAAGCTATTATCGTTCCAACAGAACGATAATGAATTGACTGTGCTCGATAACCGAAGTTATCAAATTGGTCACTCAGTTCATTGAAACCTAAATTGTTTCCGAAGAAACCATTTGGATTATCATCAACGAGTGCCCACACAGATTGATAGGTCTATATTTTTAAAGAGCTTCTCTTCTTTGTGATTCGCATCACTTCGGAAGAGGCGGCCATTCTAGCGTTTTAAACTTCAGTGTCAACCACTTTATTAAAAGTTTTTTTCAAGCGTTTCCGCTTAGCTAGTTAGCCTGTCGATTTCGCTTGAACCCTTGCGAGCCCTTGCCCTGTCGACGAGGAGGCATTATAGAGATCGCGCTCACATTGGCAAGCGTTATTTTGAAAAAATTGCAAAAATAACGATTAACAGGCTAACTTTCGCCCAAAGCCTTATTTATCCAACTTTACCCAACAAGAGCAAACAATATATTCACAGAGTTATCCACACTTGCCACTTTTCATACAAAAAGAAAAGGCCGCAAACGCGACCTTTCTATCTATATATAGAGGGAGAAACTAAATTCCAGAGCCATCTTGTTCACTATCATCTTCATGAAGACCACATTCACGCTTCAAGCCGAAAAAGCGGGTTTCTTCTTCACTCATACCCGGTTGCCATTTTTTACTCGTGTGAGTATCACCAACAGATAGATATCCTTCATCACGCAGTGGATGGTAAGAAAGGCCATTCTGCTCTAGGTAGTAGTGAACATCCTTATTTGTCCAGTCGATAACAGGCAGAAATTTAAACACACCATTTTGAATCGATAAGATTGGTAGATTTGCTCTTGATTTTGATTGCTCGCGGCGTAAGCCTGAGAACCAAGTTCCAACTTCTAGTTCATCTAACGCTCGCCTCATCGGCTCGACTTTATTTAGTTTGTTGTATTTCTCTATTCCCTCTATACCTTGTTCCCACAGTTTCCCATAACGCGCTTCTTGCCAGTTGGCACTTTCTTTAGCGCGATAGACTTTGAGGTTTAATGTCAATTGTTCACTAAGTTGATCAATAAAGCGGTATGTTTCCGGGAACAGATAACCCGTATCAGTCAAGATGACAGGAATATCTGGTTTTTGCTCAGTAACGAGGTGCAACGTAACGGCAGCCTGAATACCGAAACTAGAAGAAACCGCAAACTGGCCTTCAAGGTTTTCAAGCGCCCAAGCAACTCTTTGCTGTGCGGTTAGTACTTCTAACTCTGCATTGATTTGACCAAGCTGGAGTATTTGTTCCGTCTTAGTTAATGAGAGTAGCTGCGCTAACTTTGGTTTAGAAGCCACAGAATCAAGCATGTAAGTCCCTCTTCGATACTTTTACCTCTGAGATAATTCCAGCACGGATAGTGAAATCACCAAACCCTTCACCTGTTTCACGTTCTTGTGCCCAGCGACCAACCAGTTGATCGATCTCTTCAAGTATCTGCTTATCGGTGATGTTCTCTTTATACATCTTTGGTATACGCGTTCCGGCTCGGTTACCTCCTAAATGAAGGTTATAACGACCAGGAGCTTTACCCACTAGACCAATTTCGGCCAACATCGCGCGACCACAACCGTTCGGACAGCCAGTCACACGTAAGATAATATTGTCTTCTTCCGGTAAAGCATGCTTTTCAAGGATAGCTTCTACATCAGTAACAAACTGAGGAAGGAAACGTTCGGCTTCAGCCATCGCAAGTGGGCAGGTAGGGAAAGCAACACACGCCATAGAGTTCTTGCGTTGCTCGCTCACGCTATCATCGATCAAGCCATGTTCGCGTGCGATCTTCTCAATCTTGGATTTTTGACTTTTCGAGACACCCGCTACAATTAAGTTTTGGTTGGCAGTCATACGGAAATCACCTTTATGAATCTTGGCAATTTCCGCAACGCCAGTTTTAAGTGGTTTACCCGGGAAATCCAGTAAACGACCATTCTCTATAAATAGAGCTAAATGATGCTTGCCATCAATACCTTCTACCCAACCAATGCGATCGCCACGATCAGTAAACTCGTATGGTCGACTTTCAGCAAACTTAACATCAGCGCGTTTTTCCACTTCTGCTTTAAATACATCAATACCAACACGGTCTAGTGTGTATTTGGTTTTAGCATTCTTACGGTTTGAACGGTTACCCCAATCACGCTGAGTTGTTACTACTGCGGCTGCAACATCAAGTGTTTTCTCTAAGGGAACAAAACCGAAATCATCAGCACGGCGTGCATAGGTAGAAGTATCACCGTGAGTCATTGCCAATCCACCACCGACAAGGACGTTAAAGCCCACCAGCTTGCCATTCTCACCAATCGCAACGAAATTAAGATCATTGGCATGAACATCAACATCATTTTGCGGCGGAATCACTACCGTGGTTTTAAATTTACGTGGAAGATAGGTCTTGCCTAGGATTGGCTCATCACCCTCAGTTGTCTCAACTTTCTCGCCATCCAGCCAAATTTCTGCGTATGCCTTCGTCTTAGGTAGCAAGTGCTCACTGATTTTCTTCGCCCACTGGTAAGCTTCCTGATGCAGCTCTGATTCGATTGGGTTAGTCGTACACAGGACGTTACGGTTAACGTCACCCGCAGTTGCAATTGAATCAATACCAATGCTATTGAGGGTTTGGTGCATTAACTTAATATTCGGCTTAAGAACCCCGTGAAACTGGAAGGTTTGACGCGTCGTAAGACGAATACTGCCATATAGTGAGTGGTCTGTTGCAAACTTGTCGATCGCTAGCCACTGCTCTGGACTGATAATGCCACCTGGCATACGCGCACGCAGCATGACATTGTGTAGCGGCTCCAGTTTTTGCTTAGTACGTTCATTGCGAATATCACGGTCATCTTGCTGATACATACCGTGGAAACGAATTAACTGAAAGTTGTCGGCCGTGAAACCACCAGTAATTCTATCTTGCAGATCTTGTTCAATCGTACCGCGCAGGAAGTTACTTTGCGTTTTTAGACGTTCGTTATCAGAAAGCTTTCCTAACTCTTCACCTAGTACAAGCTGCTTATTATTCTCAGTAGAAAAAGTCATTAGTACACATCCCTTTGATAACGTTTCGCTTTACGTAGTTCGTTAATAAATTCTTCCGCATCATCACGTGACAGTTTGCCTTGTTGCTCGGTAACGTGAATCAAGGCTTCATGGACATCTTTCGCCATGCGAGTGGCATCACCACAGACATAGATGTAGGCACCTTCTTCAATCCACTGCCAAACTTGCTCGGCATTTTCTAGAATGCGGTGTTGGACATAGACTTTCTCTGCTTGATCACGGCTGAACGCCACATCAAGGCGATTTAGCAATCCAGACTTAAGGTACTTCTGCCACTCCACTTGGTAGAGGAAATCTTGAGTAAAGGTACGATCACCGAAGAACAACCAATTTTTACCTTCTGCATCTCGGTTGTCACGCTCTTGAATAAAGCTGCGGAAAGGCGCAATACCTGTACCTGGGCCAATCATGATTACGGGGGTGTTGTCATCTTGAGGTAGCTTGAAGTTATTGTTGTTCTCAACAAAGACTTTCACCTCGCCACCTTCTTCCAAGCGCTGTGATAAGAAGCTCGATGCGCCTCCGTAACGCTTTTCATCTCCCTTGTCGTATTCAACTAAACCCACTGTTAGGTGAACTTCTTCATCCACTTCACTTTGACTAGATGCAATAGAGTACAGACGTGGAGTTAGACGACGTAATAAGCTGATAAGCTCTTCTGCCGATAGCTTAGATTTCTTCTCTGCGAGTACATCAACAACCTGCGTGTTACCTGCGTACTCACGTAATTTGTCTTTATCTTCCACCAGCTTTTGTAGCTTTTTACTGCCAGATAGTTCTGCAAACTTAGTCACTAGCTGAGGGTTAGCCGCTGTGATCTCAAATTTGCTAACCAGTGCGCTATGAATCGATAGGCTCTCCCCATCAACTTCAATGCTTTCTACACCTGATAGGCCCGTTTTAGCTAAAATGGCATTAGCGAGATCGCTGCTGTTTTCAAACCATACGCCTAGCGCATCACCCGGTTGGTAAGTTAAACCTGACTCTTCGAGATCGATCTCTACGTGGCGAACATCTTTACCTGAATCACGGCCTGTTATTTTTTGGCTCGTCAGCAGCGTCGCTGTATAAGGGTTTTGCTTGTTATAAGGAGAATGTCCTGGTGCCGCTTGGCCTACTGGAAGTTGTACCACCTCAGCTTCTGCACCAGAAGATAGCGCCTCTTTTACTTTTTCGAGTGCTGACGCACGCCACTCTGCTGCTGGCGCATCATAATCAACATCAAGATCAACACGATCGATAAACGGAGTCGCGCCTAGTTTAGACAAGAAAGCATCAAAATCTTTGCCCGTTTGACAGAAGAATTCATAACTCGAATCCCCTAAACCAATCACTCCATATTTGAGGTTCGGCAGTTTTGGCGCTTTCTTCGACTGTAAGAATTCATGTAGCTCAATAGCATTATCTGGCGCTTCACCTTCACCATTTGTGGACGCTACGAAAATAACATGCGTCTCTTTAGCGAGGTTTTTGCCTTTGTAGTCGCTAGCATCGAATAGCTCTACCGCGATGCCCTGCGCTTTTGCTTGTTGCTCTAGCGTTTCAGCGACACCTTTGGCGTTACCAGTTTGCGACGCGAAAATAATTGATAGTTTTCCAGCAGGTTTTGCTGCTACTGCGGCAGCCGCTTGATTAATTGGAGCAGAAGCTGCAGCTGGTTGAGCTTGAGCTAAACCCCAGAAATAACCGCTCACCCAAGCCAACTGCTGCGCTGACAGATCTGTTACTGTCTGTTGCAGTGAGCTAAGCTGTTGATCGTTAAGAGGAGCAGCGATTGATGGTAATTCTTGTGGTGTGTTTCCTTGAGAGGACACGTTCTTGTTCAAAGACATGGTCTCGACATCCCTATTCATTGCGTGATGATAGATTAACCACTCTCCTTAATAACAAGAAAGAATAGAAGTGAATGTTTTATAACTTTTAGAATTAAAGAAAGGAGAAGAATTGGCCTAACTCTATTATTTAGCTTCTACTCGGACTTGCTTGAAACCTACCGCCATTGCAGACTTTGACGCAAGGTCTAAGTTCATATAGTGACACTCTTCACCATGAGAGTCCGTTAACAAAACGAAGCCTCCACGCGCATGACGAAACTCAACGATCCAACAGCCTTCTTGGGCTGATGGCTCTATGATGGCTTCAATCAGTTGCTGCTCTCGATAAAGATGTCTAAGTTCATTGATAGTCATGAGATTCCTTTCTCTGGCTAAAACAATATTCCTTGTTAAGCATGGTCAATCGACAAGAAAGTGCTAAATGAAAAGTCTAAATATAAGTAATAGATATAAAAAAACGCCGCGTTATAAGGCGACGTTTTAAAAAGCTTTCTGGTTAGCTTAGAATGAGAAATCGGCCCCAACAAAGAAACCATTGGCGAAAATAAATGGCTTACCAAGTTTTGAATCTGCACCTGGCTTAAAAATCTCTTCAGCTTCAAGATCAATGACTCGATAACCCCCTCGCAACGCAAGAGTGCTACTGCCAAGCGGTAATCGATACTGCAAACCTGCCATCAGGTCAGTACTCTTAATGCCACTATTGTTACCGAAGTTCATCTCACCAATAACATCAAGGTTAGTGTTCGGTACGGTTAACTCTGCGTAGCCATACCAGGCCCAAATCATTTCATCAAAGCTCTTAACTGCATTGGTATCTGCATTCACGTATTTAGTATTGCTCAAGTCACTAAATGTCATACCCGCATCAAAGTGCATTAAATCATGTTCAAGAATGCGGTAATACAAAGTAAGGTCCAACTTATTAAACGCCATATAATCGGCATCGACGGTTGAATAGCGAACCCGCGCATCAGGAACATAGCTCACATCATGCTCTAGCGCGACATAGAAGCTCGGTGTGGTATCACTTTCCCGGCTAACCTCATTCACCTCGGTGTTTGGAAACCACATTTCAGCACCAAACTTAGTGGTTAAAGATGACTCTGCCAATGCAGACGTAGAAACAACAGCTGCCAGTGCAATTGCGGTTTTTAAACCCATGAATGTGACTCTCCGAGTATTAGCGATAGGCAGCCGACCACTTTGCTGCCTCAGCATAGATAACAGTGGTATGCGACAAATACTAAAGCATATTTGTGCGACTAGCCATTAAGTATTTCGCTTTAGATTGCAATTACCTAGGTTGAGCCACATAGGATTTAAAGAACCAAATACCAATTGCAATTACGATAAGCCAAGGCAACAACTTGAATACCGCACCTACCATGCCGAGTAACACCATAACCACCAACGAAAACGCAACGCCTGCGAGTACCGTCACCATAGTCACTCCTGTAACCAACAGTGTCGCAGCAAATACCATAATAAAAATCAGTTCAAACATATGATTCTCCTTAGTTTATATAAACTATCTATCACAATACGTGCCAAATACTCATAGCCACTTAAAGCATTGAAAAACAACAAATTAAAAAGAGCGCTCAATTTGAGCGCTCTTTTTAATTTGTCAATGAGGTAAAATTAACCAAGCATGTAGGTATTTTTTACACATTCAATTCTTTGGGGATTTTTGCTAATGCCGCTTCAACCACTTCAATACCCGAACCTGGTTTATGCGCATTTTCGCTGATGTAACGACGCCATTGGCGCGCCCCTGGCATGTTTTGGAACAAACCAAGCATATGTCGAGTGATATGACCTAAGTAAGCCCCGCTCGACAGTTGTTGTTCAATGTATGGGTACATTTCTTCAACCACTTGAGTACGCTTTTTAACTGGCTTATCTAAACCAAAGATTTGCTGATCGACTTCAGCAAGAATATATGGGTTCTGATACGCTTCACGACCGACCATCACACCATCTAGGTGCTGTAGGTGTTCTTTGCTCTCTGCTAACGTTTTCACACCACCATTGATGGCAATCGTTAAGTGAGAGAAATCTTGCTTTAGCTGATAGGCACGTGGGTAGTCTAATGGTGGGATTTCACGGTTTTCTTTCGGGCTTAAGCCAGATAGCCAAGCTTTACGAGCATGAATAGTGAATTGCTCACAGCCGCCTTTCTCAGAAACGATAGAAACAAAGTCGGTCAGAAACTCATACGAATCTTGGTCATCGATACCAATACGCGTTTTCACCGTTACAGGCACATCAACCACATCGCGCATTGCAGAAATACATTCAGCCACCAGCTCTGGCTCTGCCATTAAGCACGCACCAAAACGACCATTTTGCACTCGGTCGGAAGGACAGCCCACATTAAGGTTTATCTCATCATAACCACGCTCTGCGGCTAACTTAGCACACGTAGCCAAATCCTGAGGGTTCGAACCACCAAGCTGAAGCGCTAGCGGATGCTCTTGCTGGTTATAGGCTAAGAAATCCCCTTTGCCATGAATGATCGCACCTGTTGTCACCATTTCGGTGTACAGCAGAGTTTCACTGGTTAGTAAACGATGGAAGTATCGACAATGGCGATCTGTCCAATCGAGCATGGGCGCAATGGAAAAGCGGTTTGCCGCGTATTTATTGGTTTTATCAATGTTTGTCATGACTTAGCCTTTAATAAATGCTGTACAAATATACAGCAAACTACCTAGAATTATATGGAATTACTTCCGTCAGTCCCCCTATAGTCCCCCTCAGGAGTAGGACAAATGGCAAGCTATAACATCGAAACACGCAAGCTTAGAAACGGTGAACTCAGGTTCAACTTAGTATCAAGTTTGAAGTGCGACACTTGCTACAGATGCGCATGAATATACTCCGTTGGTGTCCTATACCCAAGTCTTTTGCGTGGGCGCGTATTTAATTTGTGTGCAATTTCATTGCAGAGCTT
>NZ_LBLS01000021.1:0-14677 GCF_001188205.1 Vibrio sp. VPAP30 | reverse complement strand
CTTTATTAACAAAGTGTTCAAGCTGGATTCTCAACGCTCGGCGGTTTTGGTTGCAAATTTTAGTGCAGTGATTAAGGTGGCTTTATTAAGTGTTGTGGTGCGTTGCTCACCACTTAACACAGCGTTAATATGCTACTGTTAACGAATAGTTTTTTGGGGTATGTAGTCTTTCATTGGCTGTACCTTTCTCCGCATAAATTCTCGCTCTCTAGCACGCTTTGAGTTCTGAAGTTCCTTTGACGTAAATGCCATTTGAAAGCATCGAAAGCGCTAATATGCCATCAACCATCTTCGCTCTCAAAGGTTCGTCGTTGTGGCAATTAACTGTTCGTCACTTCAGTGGGTGGCCTGTTCTCTGTCACTTTGGTTTGGCTACTTGCTTAAAGCTGGTTTCTGGAATGGACAGTGGGTCAGCAGCCAATAAAAACCTGGTTGGTTTGTACTGTTGAGTTCGGTGGTTTGTTTGAGTCTAGAGCGCGCGGAAAGTACTTTATTAACAAAGTGTTCAAGCTGGATTCTCAACGCTCGGCGGTTTTGGTTGCAAATATTAGTGCAGTGATTAAGGTGGGTTTATTAAGTGTCGTGGTGCGTTGCTCACCACTTAACACAGCGTTAGGCTAATAAAGGAGAGGATCAGTTGATATTCGGAGAAATTGAGTCATTTGTATCTTTAATGGAAAGGGTTATTAAGCCTTTCAAAAAGAGTGACAAAACACCTCAGGAACTTTTATCTACTCGTCTAGTTAGCGTTTTTGAAGCTCATGGAGTCCATAGAAATCAAATTCCTAATGTCATCGGGCATGGTTTAACACTCCATGATGTTAGTAGTGACGAACGTCTTCTTGAAAAGCTAAACAACGAAATTCTTGTTTCTACATGTAATCTCTTCGGTATAAACCGAGATTGGTTAGATGGTTCATCAGAAGAGGTTTACTCAACCTACAACTTTTATAAGTACCCGAAGAAATTTAGTGATTTTCTCTCTGGACTAGTAGCAAAATCTGGAAGTGATAACCTTGATGGAGTGTTACTCACTGTCGATAAAGTCGACCGAGGAACAGAGTCTGTCCTCATTCTGCAAGAGACTCTAGGCCATATTAATAATAAGCCTTACTTTCGTTACTACCTTTGTAGT
Source organism: Vibrio sp. VPAP30 (assembly GCF_001188205.1). Lineage (NCBI taxonomy): Bacteria > Pseudomonadati > Pseudomonadota > Gammaproteobacteria > Vibrionales > Vibrionaceae > Vibrio > Vibrio sp. VPAP30. The sequence goes on along the minus strand of NZ_LBLS01000021.1, from coordinate 13,542 downwards.
GGTTGGGTATTCTCCTATTGGAAGTCGCGTGGTTATATAGCTGCAAGTGTTGCGATCTGCTGGAAAAATCAGGTTTATGTTCGTGGGTTATATCTAGATGCATCAACGGTCAGCCGTTATGCTAGTGGGGAGTCTCTATTAAACTTTGGTCAAGACGGAATCCATTTTCCTAATGGTGTTCGATGGTATGCGGAAGACCTAGCTGAAGTTCCAGAAGTGTATTTGAAAAATCTTGATCCAGAAGAAAACAAGTTTGGTCTAGATGCCGCATTATCTTTATGGTTTCAACTAAACAATCAAGGTTTCTTAGACACTGGTTACTCGGACGGCACGGCTCTTAAAAAGTTAAGTGATGCTCGTGAAAAATTAGCCTAACAAAGCATTTAAGAGTGATTCGCAACGCTTGGCGTTTTCGCTTCGCTCAAGTATAGCCAAGAGTCGCTCACACCTTAATGCGGCGTTATGTGCCAGGTCGGAAACGGAGAAGTGTTCTATGGAAAAGTGGTTGATAGAAGCTAGTGAAGCACTAGATGAAGCTCTTTTTGCGATTGCTTCTGGCGAAATTCCAAAGGAAAATATGTATCAACTAGCATCAATTTTTTACTCTAAGCGAAATCATATGAATAATGATGCTCTGTTTGAAATGATGAACAACGAAATTGATGAGCAAGTTAAAACAGATTGGTCATTCGATTCTAATTCGAAAAAACAGTACAAGTTTCACTTTGTATCGTCTTATCTATTTTGTTTTGTTGTAGCAGGTAAAATTGATGAGTTCTTCTACGATCAAATCATGGAATACGTGAACGAGAATTTGGACTTGTTCGAAGACTAGTTCAACATAACTCTAGCACATAACAAACTGCTTAAGACGGACTATCAACGCTCGGCGATTTTAGTTCTAGTCTGGTACAGTGTTTATGGTGGTTAGGTTTAGTATGGTGGTCTGCGTTGCTAGCCACTTAGCAGGGCGTTAGTCGCCAGAAAAAGCCAGTAGTCAAAATCATGTTTCTGAGCTAAAAATTTGGCAGCAGTTTGTTTGGTACACAGATTCATCTTCGACGGTCAAAGCTCTGTTTCATCGGTTCTAAATCAATGCATTGCTATTTTCCAAGCGGTTGTTTCGTTCTTTGGTGGTGATAGAGCGGGGCAATCGAAAATCTGTTTTTGGTTGCAACTCCGCTCGGTGAGTTTGTTGGTACAAAAGCCGATTTACTCGCTGAAGTGACTTTTTCTCTGGTGTGGTAAGTTCCACGTGGTTTCAGTGACTTTGTTGAAAGTCCGCACTGTGAGATTGGCTTTCCAAAAGCGCTTTTTGGTGTTGTCAGTCTGTTTTCTGCGGCGTTGTTTGTTCTAAGTGGTTTCATTGAGTAGCCGCTTTGAGACTGCGCCTGACTTAAATGCATCAAAGCACATAAAGTTTGTTGTTGGCAAAATTTAGTTCGGCTTAAAATTGTCGCTCGGTGCCTCGCGACTAACAAACTGCTCAAGAGGGATTCACAACGCGTGGCATTTTTACTATGCGTTGATTTTAGTGATTAAGGTGGTTTGCGGCGGCTTCGGTATTGCGTTGCTCACCCCTTAGCAGGGCGTTAGCTAGTCTTTAAAGAAACTAAGGGCTTAAGTGCTCATGAATACTGAGCTCTAGCTTCACACTTGGTAGTCCCGAGGTGCAAGCTATCTCGCCAGTGGCACTTTTCGAAAAGTGGTTGAATCAACCAAAGTCAGTTTACTGGAGTGGTGCGTTTGTTTAGTTCTTTGGTGTGGTTTCTCTGGTGTTGAAACGTCGCCATATCTAAATCAGTTTCTCGAACTGGGCTGTCAGGCTTGTCTAAAGCATTCTTTGCCAAGCAAGTTTCATCAATTGTGTTTTGTTTTTTGAGCTTTCCAATTTACATGGTCATTTGAATACAATAATGTACTTCAAGTTAGGCACTTGGGTTAAAAAACTCAACCTTCTTCGTAGCAGCTAACAATCTGCTCAAGACGGACTGCCAACGCGGGGCGATTTTAGTCCAAGTCAGGTGTAGTGTTTACGGTGGTTTAGTTGAGTGCGGGGGTCGCGTTGTCAGCCACTTAGCAGGGCGTTAGGTAAAGGAGGCAAATTGGAAGTTCCAAATACACTTTTTGTAGCAATAGGAGCAGTGGTTGCTGCTCTAATTACTAGCGGTGTTTCACTGGTTAATCTAGTGATCTCTAAAGAAAGTAAAGTATCAGAATTCCGACGAGAGTGGGTTTCATCTTTGCAGGATGATATTTCAGAGTTATTGGGTAAAGTAACAAAGCTTAAGTCAAAGTGGAATTGGCATTTAGCTCATAGCCCTGAGGCGGGAAAGTCTTATATCGAAAACTGCTTTGATGATTTAGATGAATTAGAAGCGTTGTCATCAAAGATACAGATCAAACTTGATCCTGAATATCATAAAGAGCTAGTCGAAGCTTTGCTAGAAATTGAGCGTATATTGTCGACTCCTACACTGTTAAACGATGGTGGTGGGGTTACAGGCTCTCAAGAGAAGTTAGTTAGATATGCTAGGGAAACTTCTCATGAAGAATGGCTTAAGATCAAAGAAGGCGAAGTGGCTTATAATCGTACTGTTCAAGCAATGAAGGTTGGGCTTTTTGGTTCAGTTTTGTTCGTATTTTGTGCGTTGTGGCTTTTTACCTAACAAATTGCTCAAGAGTGACGGCTAACCTTTGGCACTTTTGGTTCGGTTTAGTTTGTGATTACGGTGGCTTTGCTTAGGTTTCGTGGCTTAGCCGCACCTTAGCAAGGCGTTATGTTGTTTTACTAGTTGTAGCTTTCTGGCAAGAGTGAACTACCCTTTTTTTCAGCAAGATAGACTAATGCATCAATGACTCGGATTGGTGATAATAGGTTGTCTTTATCACAAGTCTCTAGCTCAAATGTAAGATAAATTTGGTCAGATTCTACTTTTAAAAATAGGTTACCTTGAGGTGGCCTGTCTTGAGCTAAAGCGAACTCACCAATCCCAATAAAATGTGCAAGGTTTAAGTTTGTAGTGGCGTAAATGTCGCACTTTAATTTGTGGGCAAGCGTCAAGAAATCGAGTAACAGGTTAATCTGTTCATCTGAAACGTTATCGAGTGCTTTAGTATGAGGTTCTTTGCAGAAACGTTCTAAATAGCAAAGCATTTCTTCGATATCGTTATTAAATAGCATGGTAGGTAGCCCGTATTGTAAGAAACGCGATTGTACCTTTAGAACAACAACATAACAATCTGCTTAAGACGGACTGCCAACGCTCGGCGAATTTACTTCAAAGTTTGCTCTGTGTTTACGGTGGCTTATTTACGTTTTGTGGTATGTTGTCAGCCACTTAGCAGGGCGTTAATAAGCTACTGTTAACGAATAGTTTTTAGGGTATGTAGTCCTTCATTGGCTGTAACTTTCTCCGCGTAAATTTTCGTTCTCTAGCGCGCTTTGAGCTTTGTAGTTTCTCTGGTGTAAATGCCATTTGAAATCACCGAAAGCGCTAATATGCCAACAACCATCTTAGCTCTCAAAGGTTCATCGTTGTGGCAATTAACTGTTCGTCACTTTAGTGGGTGGCTCGTTCTCTGTCACTTTGGTTTGGCTATTTGCTCAAAGCAGGTTTCTGGAAAGGACTGTGGGTCAGTAGCCAATAAAAATCTGGTTGGTTTGTGGTGTTGAGTTAGGTGGTTTGTTTGGGTCTAGAGCGCGCGGAAAGTACTTTATTAACAAAGTGTTCAAGCTGGATTCTCAACGCTCGGCGGTTTTGGTTGCAAATTCCCGTGCAGTGATTAAGGTGGCTTTATTAAGTGTTGTGGTGCGTTGCTCACCACTTAACACGGCGTTATATCTATTAATTCTTAATTGGTGGAAAAGTGACTATATATCGGAGAGTTAACCTTAAGAACAAACAGAAAATCACGACCGCTTTTCCCATGCTTTCTGATAAGTACTGGGAAGAGTCACCATTGTTTAAAGTTCGCTGCATATCGATATGGGATAGTTGGCTATTCGAGACTAATACACCTAATTTGCTGGGCGATGCGACCGATGAGCAAGAACAGGAATGGGAAAAGATTTTAAATAGGTTTCATTACACTATTCTAGATAGTTATGATGTGTACTTAAAAGCAAACAGGAAAGGGATTTTCAAAGAAATAGTTAATAAGCATAAAGCTTTGGATAGGCTCTCAGGATTTATGTTTGAATTCTTTATACCGGATATCAAGGTTATATATAGTGTCGGTTACGATTTCACAGCTCACGTCTACTTTCAAGACACTCAACTTGCAGACAGTTTTTTCCAACTAATAGAAAACAGTGAGTTAAACTTCCTCAATGAATCATAGATATAACAAACTGCTCAAGACGGACTGTCAACGCTCGGCGAATTTACTTCAAAATTTGTTCTGTGTTTACGGTGGCTTGTTTACGTTTGTGGTATGTTGTCAGCCACTTAGCAGGGCGTTATACATCCGAGTACCCCACGTTTAGTAGACACTTTACTAAGTTAGACCTAGGGTCTAATTGAGAGGTGATTTATGGCTAAACATCGTAATCCAGCGTACACCGAAGAGTTCCGTAAAGAAGCAGTTCGCTTGGCCAGTCTTCCTGGCCGAACAGCAGTCTCCGTTGCCAAGGAGCTGGGCATCAGTGCCCAGCAGATCCGGAACTGGAAGCGCCAGTTCACACGCCTATCTGATAAACAGTTTAACACCTTAGACGGTGTCGATTACTCGAAGAAAGAGTCCGAAGAGCTTCGAGCGCTAAGGCGCGAGAACAAGCGACTCAAAGATGAAATGGAATTCCTAAAAAAGGTCTCGGCGTACTTCGCGAAGCAGCAAGAGTGAAGTACGAGTTCATTGAAAGCTATGTCGGTGAGTATTCCATTAGCTTAATGTGCCGCACCTTAGAAGTGAGTCGAGGCGGCTACTATAAGTGGTGCCATCATACGCCGAGTGAGCGTTCAAAGCGGCGAGAGCGCTTTGAACAGCTCGTCATGTGTACCTTTGCCCAATATCGGGCACGCTACGGTTCAGTGCGAATAGCAGAAGAGCTAAACGAAGCAGGCTATGCCTGCTGCGTGAATTATGTGGCTGATATCATGAAAGAAAAAGGTATCAAGGCACGAAATGGCAAAGGGTTTAAATACAGCAAGGATGTGGCTGCTATGACGAATGTTGCCGACAATTTACTGCGTCGAGACTTTGAGTCCGAGACACCAAATCAGAAGTGGGTCACGGACATCACGTATATCTGGGTGAAGAGCCGTTGGCTTTTCTTAGCGACAGTGATGGACTTACATTCAAGGCGTATCGTAGGTTGGTCGCTAGGTACAACGATGACCGTCGAACTCATCACCAATGCCCTAAAAATGGCGTTTGAGTCACGTAAGCCGCCTAAGGGCGTCATTATCCACTCGGACCGTGGTGTACAATACAGAGCATATAAATATCAAGACTTCATGCGCAAGCATGGAGGTGTACCGAGCATGAGTCGACAGGGTAACTGTTGGGATAATGCGGTGATGGAGTCGTTCTACAGTCGACTGAAAGTCGAGCTGATATACGCAGAAGACTACCAAACTGTCGAAGAAGCCCGAATGGGCATCTTCGAATACATCGAGGTATTTTACAATCGCAGAAGAAGACACTCAGCGTTGGGGCATGTCAGCCCGGTTGAGTACGAAAGTAAGTAGTTATGTACTGTCTACTTTTTGTGGGGTACACCAATGCTTTCAAGTTTCAAACAATAAAAGGACTTAAAAATGATTCTAAATCACGTCTCAGTTGGTGCTTCTGATGTGGTAAAAGCAGTTGGTTTTTATGACTCAGTTCTTTCTACGTTGTCTATCAAGCGTGCTCACTATATAGAAAATGTCGCAGCGGCTTATGGTGAAAGCTTTGAATTTTGGGTCGGAAGTCCTTGTGAAGGAAAAGCTACATCAAGTAATGGTGCTCATGTTGCTTTCAATGCGCCGTCAAAAGAAGCTGTTGATCAGTTCTATGCTACAGCCATCGAATTGGGTGGTTCATGTGCAGGCAAGCCAGGCTTAAGACCAGAATATGGTGAAACTTATTATGCAGCGTTTGTACGTGACTTAGACGGAAACAAAATCGAAGCAGTTTCAATGTAGCTTCGAGTACGCATATAACAAGCAATTTAAGAGGGATTCACAACGCTTGGCACTTTTGCTTCTACTTCAGTTTTAGTGTCTATGGCACAATGCTTTAGGTTTGGGTGGAGGCGTTGTTCACCCCTTAATTGGGCGTTATAACACAGAATCAGCTTCTTGCTCAAAAGGATTAGTTGAACTATTATTTGTACGTTATTTTGTACTAATGGGAGTTCAATATGAGTCGTATTCATTTCGATCAAGATATTCAGCCTTTGTCTGAGTTTCGTGCCGGTGTAGCTTCATACATCAAACAAATCAATGAGACTCGTCGTCCATTGGTTATTACGCAACGTGGCAGAGGTGTTGCTGTTGTTCTCGATGTTGCTGAGTATGAAGCAATGCAAGAGAAAATCGAATTACTGGAAGAAATGCGCACAGCAGAAGCTCAGTTAGCTTCTGGTCTCGGTGTTTCCAATGATGATGCGCGTGCTCAAGTACTTGGGCGCATTAAGAAATGAAAGTAGTCTGGTCTCCATTAGCACTTCAGAAACTAGGTGATGCAGCGGAGTTTATTTCTTTGGATAATCCACCTGCGGCAGAGAAGTGGGTAAACGAAGTTTTTGATAAAACTGAACTCCTTGGAAGTATGCCTGAAATGGGGCGGTTTGTTCCTGAAATGCCCCATACGAATTATCGTGAAATCATCTTTGGTCACTATCGTATTATCTACAGTTTAAGTCACGAAATCCGCGTACTAACAGTTCGTAATTGTCGTCAAATTTTATCGGAAGATGACGTGTAAAACTGTGTTATAACAAACTGCTTAAGACGGACTGCCAACGCTCGGCGAATTCACTTCAAAGTTTGTTCTGTGTTTACGGCGGCTTGTTTACGTTTTGTGTTATGTTGTCAGCCACTTAGCAGGGCGTTAAATGGCTAAATTGATTATGTCACTCAAAGGAGAGTAATGAGTATGTTTATTAGAAAACTATTTTCTAATGATCTATTAGTGGAATTGAGTGAAAGGAAAATAGTCATTCAAACGATTGGAAATGGACCAAAATTAGAGTACGAGCCATATTTGGCAGTAGAAACATTAGGTAAAAAAAGTTTGATTAAAAGTGTTGGTTCAGAGGCTAAGTTACACTCCGGAACAGGTATTCAGGTCATTAACCCATTTTCGCATCCACGTTCTTTTATTGCTGACTTTTATGTTGCTGAAAAATTGATACAGCATGGTGTGCGTGAGGTGTTGAAATCGAAATTTTTCAAGCTTTCACCTCGAATCATAATGCACCAATTAGAAAAAGTTGAAGGTGGCTTAACAAACGTTGAGGAAAGAGTTTTAAGAGAACTTGCCCTGAGCGGTGGTGCACGAGAGGTTATCACTTACGTCGGGAAACAGTTAGATCCTAACACAATTACTTTTGAAGGCGTGAAGAGAAAAATAGCCATTTAACAAGGCGTTGAAGGCGGATTCACAACGCTCGGTGATTTCAGTTCATGTTAGTTTAAGTGTTTAAGGTGCAATGGTTTAGGATTTATGCTTGGCGTTGCTCACCACTTAACGCGGCGTTATAACACAGAATCAACTTCTTGCTCAAAAGGATTAGTTGAACTATTATTTGTACGTTATTTTGTACTAATGGGAGTTCAATATGAGTCGTATTCATTTCGATCAAGATATTCAGCCTTTGTCTGAGTTTCGTGCCGGTGTAGCTTCATACATCAAACAAATCAATGAGACTCGTCGTCCATTGGTTATTACGCAACGTGGCAAAGGTGTTGCTGTTGTTCTCGATGTTGCTGAGTATGAAGCAATGCAAGAGAAAATCGAATTACTGGAAGAAATGCGCACAGCAGAAGCTCAGTTAGCTTCTGGTCTCGGTGTTTCCAATGATGATGCGCGTGCTCAAGTACTTGGGCGCATTAAGAAATGAAAGTAGCCTGGTCTCCATTAGCACTTCAGAAACTAGGTGATGCAGCGGAGTTTATTTCTTTGGATAATCCACCTGCGGCAGAGAAGTGGGTAAACGAAGTTTTTGATAAAACTGAACTCCTTGGAAGTATGCCTGAAATGGGGCGGTTTGTTCCTGAAATGCCCCATACGAATTATCGTGAAATCATCTTTGGTCACTATCGTATTATCTACAGTTTAAGTCACGAAATCCGCGTACTAACAGTTCGTAATTGTCGTCAAATTTTATCGGAAGATGACGTGTAAAACTGTGTTATAACAAACTGCTTAAGACGGACTGCCAACGCGCGGCGAATTCACTTCAAAGTTTGTTCTGTGTTTACGGCGGCTTGTTTACGTTTTGTGTTATGTTGTCAGCCACTTAGCAGGGCGTTATGTTTTTAAGGAGAGCTATGAATATCGCAATAGAAGATAGCGAGCTTACTTTTAAAGCGAGTATATTGATTCTCGAAGAGCTCTTGCATTTAGGGTGCGATAACTTCTCAGTTCAACTGAACATATCATATGATGGAAGTGGCTCTAACCGACAAAAACAGTTTAAAACTGACGTTGTTGACTACTCTCTCGGTAGCTTTACCAAGGAAGTATTTTTCTTTAGTCATAAGACTTGCAAGTTTAGTGAAACATCGGAACATTATGCTTTTAATCGAGACGCCATTCCTATTATTTCAAGAGCAATGGGAAGAGGCCTCATGTGCTTTAAGGCAGATTTAGAGTGGGGAATTAGTGAATGGCAGTTTTATTCGGGTAGTGTCTTACTTGCGGGTGCGAATGTTAAGGATGACTACTTTTTTATTTCTGGAGTTGAACAAAGGTTTGTAGACTTACTTGCCAATGTAAATATTCCAATTGTAATACAAACATAACAAGGCGTTTAAGACAGATTCGCAACGCTCGGCATTCTCAGTTCAAGTCGATTTTTGTGGTTACGGTGCAATGATTTAGGTTAGGTGGTAGCGTTGCTCACTACTTAACGCGGCGTTAATAAGCTACTGTTAACGAATAGTTTTTTGGGGTATGTAGTCTTTCATTGGCTGTACCTTTCTCCGCACAAATTCTCGTTCTCTAGCACGCTTTGAGTTCTGAAGTTCCTTTGACGTAAATGCCATTTGAAAGCATCGAAAGCGCTAATATGCCATCAACCATCTTCGCTCTCAAAGGTTCGTCGTTGTGGCAATTAACTGTCCGTCACTTCAGTGGGTGGCCCGTTCTCTGCCACACTGTTTTTCTACCCGCTGAAACAGGTTTTCAGGAAATATCGGTGGGTCAGTAGCCAATAAAAATCTGGTTGGTTTGTACTGTTGAGTTCGGTGGGTTGTTTGGGTCTAGAGCGCGCGGAAAGTACTTTATTAACAAAGTGTTCAAGCTGGATTCTCAACGCTCGGTGGTTTTGGTTGCAAATTTTAGTGCAGTGATTAAGGTGGCTTTATTAAGTGTTGTGGAGCGTTGCTCACCACTTAACACAGCGTTAAATTCTTGAGGGTTTATGAGAGCATTTCGAAATGTATCAAAAGGGGTGCAGGGTAGCCTCAAATCACTTTATTCCGCTCTAGACAATAAAACGAACGAGAGCATTGAAGATTGGCAATGTGTTGCAATCACTGTGTTCGATCATTGGTTAACACGAGAAGAGTTTGAGCAATATTTTACTAATCGTTCGTTAGACCAACAAGCCGATATCGACCTGCGTTGGCATTTGTTTCATCGTCTTCTAGCGGAAGACGTTTCGTGTTACCAGTACAAATATAGATCTGTTAGTCGGTTGATATTTAAGGAGCCAAGAAACAGTTCTTTGTTTGTCCGCCGTTTATCTAGGTTTTCAGTTACGGATGCTGATGCTTTGCAGCTCGTAATTCCAGAATATCGGGCTGTTTTCGTACAAGGTTATGACGATACATGTTCTCTTTACTTTGAGTGTCGAGAGTCTGTAAAGCCTCTACTCCATGAAATTAGAAAGTTGGGCATGTATACGTTAGAACGAACTTAGTATCAAGTTTGAAGTGCGACACTTTCTACAGATGCGCATGAATATACTCCGTTGGTGTCTTATACCCAAGTCTTTTGCGTGGGCGCGTATTTAATTTGTGTGCAATTTCATTGCAGAACTTTTGTGTCACGTGTGACATGGAAGTTCGTTTTGGTAAGTATTGTCGTATCAAGCCATTGGTATTTTCATTAGTGCCTCGTTCCCATGAATGGTATGGGTTTGCAAAGTAAAACAAACAGTTATGGAACCTTTCTAACTGTGCGTATTGGTGAAATTCAGTCCCGTTATCTGCCGTGATTGTTTTAAATGGTAAATCGGACCGACTCATTATTTTGCTTATTCTCACGTTCAGTGACTTAGTTGTACGATCGTCCATTTGACCAATAAAAGTGTAGCCAGTCATTCTGTCGACCAAAGTTACAATACAATGCTTAGTCCCACGCCCCACAACGGTATCAATTTCCCAATGCCCAGGCTCTTTTCTCAGCTCGGCTTCAACAGGTCTCTCGGTGATATGCCACTTATCTGCAAGTCGTCCTCGACTGTCTTTTGAGTTGTAGCGCTTACGCCTCTTTTTAGTTGATTGACGTAAGTGTTTCCACAAGATTCCGCCTTCGGTTTTGTCATTCCAGACGTACTGATAAATGAGCTCATGACTCATCGTTGGGTCGCCTCTTAACCTTAAGTAGCCAACAATTTGGTCTGGGCTCCAGTCCAGTTTCAGCAGGGCTTCAATCAGTCTAAAGTCGGTTTTACAATAGCGTTTATTTCGCCTTGAACGGCTCAGTCTATTCCGCGCTTTTTGTTGTGCGTAAGCCGGTTGGTAAGACGGGTTTGGTCGGTATGCGTTGTATCGCGAATTCCGTTGGAATTGACGATAGATAGTACATCTGTGACGGCCTAGTTGTGTCGCAATTTTATCGACACTAATTCCTTGCTTTCTCAGCGTAGAAATCATATACCTTTCTATCTCAGTGAGGTGCGTGTATTTCATAGTTTTTCACTTCTTGGCGGGAGCAAAATTCATGATTATCGCATCTCACTGTTTTTATGTTCACAGGTGTCGCACTTCGTACTTGAATCCAAGCAAGTTAACAATCTGTTTAAGAGTGATTCGCAACGCTTGGCAGTTTCGCTTTGCTCAAGTATAGCCAAGCGCCGCTCACACCTTAATGCGGCGTTAGGTACTAAATCTAGTTAGGAGGTCATATGTCAATTAGCGATATACTTAAATCGAGTGAAACGCTATCGAACTCAATAGTTAAGTTGTATAGGATTGGTGGTTTTGCTCTTGCTTTTGGTTTTACTGGTATCTTCCTTATTGTTTTTAGCAGTTTCACCAAAACGTTACCTGAGCTTACGTTTGGTCTTGGTACTATACTGACACTTGTTTGCTTATTCTTCTTTTTATACGTAAATGTTACGAAGACTCGGAATGCAGCTCAGACCTTAGCTGATAATAAAGAAGCAATCGAGGCTGTACAGAATATGTCCATGCAACTGAGTGAGATTACAGCAGACGCTCAGGCATTGAGTTTTAAGTATCTCGATAAGATAGATATAGCCTTGGACAAGGTAAGGCAGATTCCATTTGTCGGCGAAAAGCTAAATATGCTCGGTATTAACCAAGAAGAATCAGCTTCAAAAGCTCTGGTGGAATACAAGATAGAGCTTGAAAACTTAATCACTGAAACAAAAACTGCTCTTATTTCTGGTGATGCACAAACCCTCAACAGATACTCAGAGCAGTTGCATCTTGTTTCTAACAAATTAAAAAATGAGCTCAAGCGATAAGTACCTAACAAAGCAATTAAGACGGACTAAAAACGCGTGCCGGACTCGCTTTTAGCCACTTATTGCGGCGTTAGCTAAATAAAAGGGAGTTAATATCAATGAATAAGGCTTATCTTCTACTACTTTTTCCTATTCTAGGGGAAGCATCAGAGAGTTTGCCTGCTCAATTGTATGATGAGTTAGAGCAAACAATCAATGGCTGTGTGGGGGCTGTAGAGGAAAAAATCTGTGTCAGTTCTATAGATCAAAGAAACGAAGAAATTTTGGTTTATTTAAGATCTCAAGTTTATCAAGAAGTGGAATTTGAAAAGAAACAAGCCGTAAATACGATAGCTCCAGATGCCAATAGGATATATGCGTCTTTTGACAGGCGTACATTGGATTTCACTCATGGCGATCTTTATCCCATAACTCTAAGCAGTAGTACACTTACCCAGATTAAAGACAAAGCTGTCGTTATTATTAGTTATGAATTTAGTGACAGAAGCGTTAGCGCCATACACGATAATAACGATTCTCTGTACATAGATTTTGAAAATAGACTAGACGTATACAATATGTTGCAAACCCATCGGCAGCGAATGGGATCTAAAAAACGTTCGTATTTCGATTCTAACTATATTGAGGACTACTATACGTTAATTGGTGAGATTAATGTCAAGAGTACATATAAAGTGCTAAGTGCTCCAGCTGTAAAAAACTTCGATACCGGAGAAATTACTGTAACTGGCAAAAAAAGTTACAAAGGTAAGCAAGTTACGCATGTTTCAACCGTTGGTTATGAAGTCTCTTACTTTAATTTAGACTAATGCTTACCGAATTGAGCTAACAATCTGCTTAAGACGGACTGCCAACGCTCGGCGATTTTACTTCAAAGTTTGCTTTGTGATTACAGTGGCTTGTTTACATTTTGTGGTATGTTGTCAGCCACTTAGCAGGGCGTTATAACCTTTGAGGAAAAAATGGAACTTAGAGCATTTGAAAAGGAAGACTACGAGTTACTTATTAGTTGGATTGACTCGGATAAATTGAACTACCTATGGGGTGGCCCAAAGTTCGAGTTTCCTTTGAATTCCGAACAAATTAACCACCATTGCTCTCAGCCTGGAGTGTTTCCTTTTATTTTTGTCGTTTCAGGGGCAAGTGCAGGTTATGTTGAACTCTTCAAAGTAGCCGAGTCCCATTTCCGAATCTGTCGAGTATTTGTATCAAATGACTTTCGAGGTCAGGGGATCTCTAAGCAAATGCTAGGTCTGTTAATCGAGCTAGCAAGAGAAAAGTACACAACTAGTGTCTTGTCCCTTGCGGTATTTGAGCAAAATACAGTGGCTAGAAACTGTTATGAGTCATTGGGGTTTTCTATCACCTCGTATGAAGTTGGTACTAGGTCATTTGAAGGTGAAGAATGGGATCTCCTGCACATGGAAAAACGGTTATAACAAACGACTATGGCGTCAATAATTAATTTTTGGCTGTGTTCTCATCCCACATGACGCCATCTCTCAACATCGTATTTAAGATCACAAACATCTTTCGGACACAGGCAATGATGGCTACTTTTTTGGGTTTACCTGCATTGACGAGTCGTGTGTAAGTCGCCTTAAAAATTGCGTTGCACTGCATGGCAGACATCATGGCCATATACAAAACCGTTCTTACTTGGGCTCTGC
>NZ_LBLS01000009.1:0-33332 GCF_001188205.1 Vibrio sp. VPAP30 | reverse complement strand
CGGTGGCATCGGGGGTTCGCTCAACCTGCTGTTCAAAACATCGGTGCAAAGTGAGGTGCTGCGGAAACTCACACTGGGTCTGGTTCCACTCAACCAACAAGGTGTGCTCATCTTTTGGTGACATACAGGGTAACTCGGCAAGTGACTGCTGAGGGTTGGCAACAAATCCTTTAAGAACCTCTAAGTAGCAAGTTGCGAAACGCTCAAGTGTTTCTCGTTCAATCAATATGGAATTACAACGCATCTCAACGATTATTTTCTGATGTTGTAGTTGCACAGAAAGAGTGATATCAAGCGACGTTAGTGTTTTTTGCTCTGGAAGAGAGGCATCAACCCCTACGAACAATGCTTGATAAATCGGGTGTCTATAACTGTCACCTACTTCAAGTTCTTTAGACAAACTAAAAATATCTGCGCATTCAGGTAATAATCTTCGAACTTGATTTATACGTTTAAGTAAGGTCGAAACTATCAGATCTGATTCAATAATCTGCCTTATTGGTATCGAGGTAGCCCTATCTCTTTGTTCTCCAATCACGAGATCTTTTTCGCCCGTTTGAGTCGCTAGAAAAACAAAGAAAGCGGTCAGAAAAATTTCGTCATAAGATGTATTCAGCGACTCACATAGTAATGTCAATTTACTAGCTAAAGAGGGTGCTACCGATATTGATTGACATAACATGTTCTCTCTAGACTTTACATCGCCTAACATTTCAGTAAATAGGTTGAGATTTTGATGCCCTGTCAGATGGTCTCTAAGTATGTTTAAATTTCTGCCGCTACTGTCTTCACATGACGGAAAATAATGATTTTTCATGCCAAATCCTTGGAAGTAATTCATTGTGATCAAATGCTTAAAGTTAGATTAATCCTGGATCTCAGAGTTAACTTAAAACTTCTTAATTAGTGATTGTTAAATTTTGCTTAACGTGTGATTCAATATGAAGATTTAGAATCTTAGCTTCATGCCTCATACTAAATATACAGAATTGCATTTCATTTATGAGTGAGAACTAAAGCAACTCAAGTTGTTGGAGACGAATCAGCCTTTCTTTATTCGCAAATAAATAGACACACTTTTTTTTGGGGAAGGTGAGGCGAGGCAATGAGGTGACAAGATCTATTGATCATTAATGGCATGGTTACATCCTAGCTACTATGCTTGTGCGTTATCTAAATTTACCGTTTTGATAACTGACAATATTGATTGACGTTATTTGTTATTTGTTATTTGTTATTTGTATGCTTTCTAGTGATCCAAAGCTAGTTTCAAGTGCATAGCATACAAGTGCACGTGCAACATAATTTATTGACATAATGAGAAATGCAACGCATTGCATTGTAAATTTTATGAAACTCTTACAAAATAGAGTGGTTTTATCAATTATTATGTTGGTAAGTTTGATAATGATCACACTTAAAATGTGCAATTAACCTTTCCACCCAGAAAAAAAATTCACCTTGACTTAAAAAGGTATTACGCTATTTTTTTATTTCTATTTATAAGATTGGCTTATGTATCATAATCTCTTGGTTAGCTCACTGGACTTACCAGCAGTAGACCGTTTCCTTTCACGCATTGAGCTCTATGCTACGATGAAAGGCAGGGCTTTCTTGTGTCAATGTGAATTTCATGTCATGAATAGTGGGGTTGCAGAAGAGCTGAACATTGCTATTCCTGAATCCATAAGGAAGAGCGTACAAAATAGACAGGCGGAGTTTATAGCTGGACGATACATGGCAAAATTGTGCCTCGAAGCATTATCGGTCGTTGATTTTGAGATTGGCATCGGCCCTCACCGTGAACCTTTGTGGCCTGACAAACTTGCTGGTGCTATTTCTCATACTAGTAATAGGGGGATCGCGCTTGTTGCAGAAAGAACATCCTACCAATTCGTCGGAATAGATACTGAAGATTGGCTCGATGCAGAGACAGTCGAGCAGATTTGGTTAGATATCCATAATGAAGGCGAGTTAACTCTTTTTAGAGAACAAGGGGTGAGCTTCAACATAGCAACATCGATTATATTTTCAGCCAAAGAAAGCTTATTTAAAGCAGTTTTCCCATACGTTGGTTGTTATTTTGGGTTTGAAAAAGCACGAGTGATTAGTTTTAATCAAAGTGAACAGTCAGTGGTGTTGGTACTTGATAGTTCAATTTCCCAGCACGGTTTAGCGCAGCGGATTTTTAAGAGTCGATATTTTATGAATGAATCAGGTGTTACGACCGTAATTTTAAGTTAGGATTTAAAAATCCATCGAACTGATTTTGGCTACTGTATTGTTTAGCTTACTTCATCAATACTCAATACTGCCCACCAAGTTAAGAAGTTTCTCACACTTGGAGTTGTCCATGAATTGTTTATTTTCAATTTTCGAAACTAATTATTGACCACTTTTGTACTGGCATGATTTGCGTAGACACAGCAATTCCCCATTGTGATTCGCGTTGATTGCTGCGGTATAGTCGCTGCCGTAATTGCCATTACGTATCTAATCGATAAGTTCATTGCCTTAGACAAAGTGATTCAGTGGATAGCTGAGGGAATAGGTTGGTTGTACCGGGTGCTCTCGATATCAATGCATTACGTAAAATGCTAAAAGAGATCGCAACCAAAGTTTGACTTCCACTGAAAGCCTTTTTAACTTTTTACACAGCCTTTTTTTGCCTGCTGGTTTGCTGGCTTATTTGTTTTCGCATGAGTGATATTAATCCATGCCACCCACACCAAAGCAAAAGCTCTAAGTCACTTCTGTCCAGAAGTGAGCTATATGGGGGTGAGTGTAATGTGAGTGTAAGTGTGGGGGTGAGTGTAAGTGTACGATCAAGTCATGCCATGTAATCAAACCATTAGGGCTTGTATGGTTAAGTACATTTGATTAGTTTGGATGGACGTTAGGTAGGTGCGCATCAACGCTTATTTTTTGAGTCTCTTTCATTCACAGATGACAAGCAAACCTAGAGGGGTGTCAACTACTGTATAACGACACCCATTAAAAACATGGTTATTCTAAGGTTATGATTTAAAACATAAATAACGTTCTTAAGGGCTCAAAAACGGTGAAACCCCGATGTTGGTAGCATCGGGGTTTCGAATTTTTAGACTTCTCGGATGGTAAGGCCGATTATCTTATATGCAAAAGGCTGGATTTAATCCGAATTAATTCCTTGGTAGGGAATTAGATGCGGATGAAGTCCATGTGCTCAACTTTTGGCTTGTAAGCGTGACGTTGAACGTCTTGTGGCTTAACTTTAACTTCAGCGCCGTCGATCACTAGAACTAGACCTTCGTAGAACTCAGGCTTGTCCATTTGGTTCATAACTTCATCGTGGTTAAGAACGATAGATACTGCTGCTTCTTCACCGCCGTATACAACTGCAGGGAATTTACCAGCGTGACGTAGGCGGCGGCTCGCACCTTTACCTAGTTCAGTACGTACTACTGCTTCAAATTTCATAGTATTACTCTCAAAAATATAAGATTTTCATAATCACACTAACAATGCGACCTTGTTAGCGTTCTAAACGCTGAAGAGAAATTGGTAGTAACTCTTCAAGCGAGCGCGGATACTATCACTCTATCGGTTTTCTAGCAACTCAAAATCATCTGAATCAACGATTTTAAGAGCAACTAGAATCAATCGGTTAAGATTGATTCAACCCATTCAAAATAGAAGCCGAAAATACGCTCAAATCGTAATGAACCGAATCTGAATAGAAACCTCACCGCTGGTTAAGTCTCGCTCCGTTATTCTGCATCTCAAGTTAACAAAAAACGCTACTTATTGAGAGAGGAACAGACTATGAAACCAGTCAGTATTGTCGTGATTACACTAAATGAAGAGAAGCGCATCGGTCGATTGATGGAGGATCTAAGCAAGCAGACTCATAAAGAGTTTGAGGTGATTCTCGTTGATTCAAACAGTGAAGATGCAACACGTGAAGTCGCAGCGGCTTACGAAGCATCATTACCAGAACTCACCATTCATAAAATGGAAAAAAGAGGCGTCAGCTTAGGCCGTAACACCGGAGCGCAGCTTGCTAAACATGAGCGCTTGTTGTTCTTAGATGCTGATGTTCAATTGTCGCCAAACTTTCTTGCTAATGCGCTTAGCCAGCTGGAAGAAAAACAGCTAGAAGTGGCGGGTGTTTACATGGGGGCGAAAGACTTACCTCTAGCACACAAGCTTGGCTATGGGTTGTTTAACTTAGGCTTATTTATCACACAGTTTGTTTTTCCTACCGCAGTTGGGGCGTGTATTTTCTCGACAAAGCGCGTGCATGAACAGCTAAATGGTTTTGATGAGCAAATCGTACTATGTGAAGATTGTGATTACGTAAAACGTGCCAGCAAAACATGGCGATTCCGCTTCTTGCCGCTGACCTTTGGTTTTGATCCAAGACGACTCGATGAAGAAGGCGTGTTCAAAATGGGAGCGACTTACCTTAAAGCGAATGCTCGACGTCTTTTCTTTGGAGAAATGCGCAATAATGAGATGGAATACAAATTCGGCCATTATAAAGAGCAGCAATAAACGAGTAATTGAGTATGTTTGAAGGATTCAGCTTATTCGTCGGAGCTTTACTAGATGCGTTAATTGGCCCCAACTTGTTTGTCCCGGGCGAGCCGTTCTTGCTCGCCGCGGGATACCAACTGCAACAAGGGATTGTAACTGGCGTTATCGCGGTATTGTTGGGAGGCTTTATCGGTGATCAAGTCAGCTACTTTATCGGCAGAAAGATGGGAATCCCCGCTCAGAAAAAACTAATTCGCTGGCAGCCCAAAACACGTCGCCCTATTGCTAGGTGTCGCCATCTGATGGCCAAAAAGGGTAACTATGTACTGGCGTTCGCTAGACTGCTTGGACCCGTTGCCTGGGTTGTCCCTTTTGTTGCGGGCTCTCAAAAAATTACTTGGGTTCGATTTAGTTTATACTCGACCATTGGGCTACTTCTCGGTGTCGGTCAATTTGTCGCTTGGGGTTATCTATTTGGATACGGAATAGATAAATTCCCTTTACTCAACGAGATCAAAATATTTATTGTTGAGCATAAGGCCACTTTAGTTGCTTTCGGGGTAAGTATTGGCTTCTACCTTATCGGCAGGAAACTCGGTTGGCGTTTGATGTTTACCAAATTCACCGCTTTTTTGGTTGCAGCCATTCTTTATGCTAATTACGCCCATTTCTTTTTTTATTCGGATGACTTTGCATCGAAAGTAAATGTGGCTGAACAAACAACAAGTAAACCACGGCTGACAATTGACGATCTTTTTTTAAAAGCCTATCCAGGTAAGTCAGCGGTGTTTGATGCCCAAGCTATCAATGTCGCGTATGTTGGCGACAATCCTCGTAATCTTATGGCAGAGCTAGGTTGGATTGAAAATAAAACCTTCTCGAGAAATGATTTAGAGTTAACAGACTATGTTCATCTACTGAAATCTAACACGCCACCAGTTTCAGATTTGTTTTGGAATGGGGTGCCACAAGAAATGGCATTTCAGTTGCCGGGTAATCTTTTAAAGCGCAGTCACATTCGTTGGTGGCAAGCAGGCCTTGATTCAAGTACAAATGAAAATCTGTGGGTAGGGGCGCTTAGTTATGATGATGGTTTGCAACTCACGCCATATTCAGGGATTGTCACCATACTTCATAGTATTGACCCGAATGTAGATCTTGAAAGAGATAAGCTTGCGGAACAAGTGTTGAGCACGACGACGAATATATCGATAGATCTTGCGGCATATCATCCGCCAACGACTCTAGATAACGAGCATGACTACTATACCGATGGTCGAGTGTTGGTAATTAAGAGCGAAACTACCTCTCGATCAGAAATATAAAACTTGCCTACAAGTAAAATGCTGCCAAGAGATGAGTAAGAGTTTGCTTTAGAGGTCAACGTTTTCTCTCGAGTATGACGAGCCTATTCAGACACAAACTAGGTATTTAAATTGAGCAACTCAGAGCCCAGCATTACGCTGGGCTCTTCCATTTTATGATTTTTAAGATATGGTTAAGGGAATAATATAAAAATCAGATTATTATCTATGTTGCTGATAAACAATAAATACATTCTCAACGCTTTAACGGGGACGCTAGAAGAGCGAGACAGTGGTATCAAAGTCGCGCTGGGCAGTAACGAAGTCGCTTTGCTGCAGTTTATGATTGAACACCCCAACAAGCCGCTATCAAAAGCTCAGCTTCTTGATGAGGTTTGGTACAAAAAAGGGGTTGTGGTTGAAGAAAGCAGTCTATTACACACAGTATCGACATGCCGTAAAGCACTCGAAGACCGCAGCGGAGAGATTATTACCACCGTTCGGGGTGTTGGCTACCAGTTTAATGGCCATGTTGAAAGCTACCAACCGAAAGAGATAGAGTCTCCAATCATTAAGCGCGAGTCGAGCGCTGATGAGCCAAAACAGCTCAAACGTAACAATACCGTCTACTTAATCGCATTTACACTGAGTGCTGCCATTGGATTTATGGCCTATACGTTGTTTAGTTCGCCTTGGGTAGAGGCTGATTATCAGGAAAGTAGATATGTGGGTTGTGTTATTCCTCAACCGGGGAAAGATGAGCCAATGGTTATGAATAATGTCCGAGCCTTTACTTCTGAAAATCAAACCATATTGGTTGATCAAGATGGTCGCTCGATCAGCTTTATTCCATCTGATGTGGAGGTGGATTGTGAATAGAAAAGTTCTAGCTGGCAGTATTGCTTCGGGTTTGATCATTGGTGCCTTAGCAGGGGGCGTCAATTCACCGACTATCACCCAAGCGTTTCAAAGTGAGACCAGTTTGTTGGTTAAATCGGAAGACAATATCCATCTTATTAAGATGAAGTCAGCGATTAGTCTTAAACGTTCAGGTCAATATGAAATGTTTTTTTTGACAGAGGGGGATGTCGGCTTTAACTCGGCGGGAGAAT
This sequence comes from Vibrio sp. VPAP30, assembly GCF_001188205.1. Lineage (NCBI taxonomy): Bacteria > Pseudomonadati > Pseudomonadota > Gammaproteobacteria > Vibrionales > Vibrionaceae > Vibrio > Vibrio sp. VPAP30. The sequence goes on along the minus strand of NZ_LBLS01000009.1, from coordinate 26,398 downwards.
ATCATTTTACCCGTTACGGGCTTTCTCTGATGCCAACCACATCCGAGCAAGTCTTACCTTCTTCGCAACAAGTCTCGCTGCTGGAAACGATGTTTTCGCAGCGTGGCATGCATTCATTAGAAGAGCTTAAAGTAATTCCATACTCGCAAGAACGGATGATTCTAGTCGCTCCAAGATACTCATATTTGTTTTCAAAGCGCGCAGAATAAAGTCATTAATCAGTTTTAAATCGCCGCGGCAATTTCAGGTTGTCGCGGCTTTTTTGTATGCAAATCCTTTTAAAACAATGACTTGATTTTTATTAAGCTTCGTTAAGGATTAATCATTATCTGGCTGACAAAACGCTAACTTTGTCAGGAAAATCTTAGGTATAACAAGCGACAACTTCCATCAATCAGAGTCGCACTATGAAAAATACTAAGACTTTATCCCTGTCTATTTTCTGTATTGGAACCATTGTTATTGGTTCAACTGCTTTTGCAGAAACTATGGAAAGTGTCCCTGTTACTGTCGAGATCGCGAGACAACAGGTAACGACTTCTACTATCGAAGAAGTTGGTAAACTAAAAGCGACAGACTCCGCTGCATTAACATTTAGTGCAGGCGAAAAACTCAAGCAACTGAATTTCAATGACGGCGATGTTGTTAAAAAAGGCGAGCTCATTGCTCAACTTGATGACTCGCAAGCGAAAGCTGAGTTAGACAAAGCAGAAAGCTCTTTGGCACTTGCGGAGTCAAAACTGGCGCGTGTAATAGCGCTATTAAAGAAACAACCTGATTCTATGTCTGCTCAAGATGTTGAAGAGTTAAAGCAGCAAGCGAGTTTGGCCAAAGCTGATTTCAGACAAAAGAAAACAGAACTACAAAACTACCAGCTTGTTGCCCCTTTTGATGGTCAGTTGACTAACTTTACGCACTCTGTGGGTAGCCGAGTGGAGGCTGCAACTGCTTTAGTTAGCCTCATCAAACTCGATCCGGTTGAAGTGCATTACTCAATTTCTCAAGCAGAGGTAGGCACAGCGCAACTTGGTCAACAAGTTGCGGTAAAAGTGGATGCTTATGGTGAAACTGAGTTTACCGGCACAGTTGATTACATTGCTCCATTGGTTGACGAAAACTCAGGCCGAGTCGAGGTACATGCACACTTAGACAACAGTGATAACAAACTGGTACCTGGAATGTTCGCCAAGGTATCGCAAAATCTTGGTGATTCGTCAGATGATGTGGTGGTTTCTCAAACTGCAGTCGACACGTCAGGTGATCAGCGATTTGTTTGGGTAGTTGAAAACAATAGGGCAACCAAGAGTTCGGTAGAGCTTGGGCAGAATACCAATGATGGTTACGTTGTGATTGTTTCTGGACTAAACATCGGAGAGCGTGTCGTGGTTACTGGTCGTCAAAACTTACATCAAGACGTCAAAGTGGCTATTCAACGAACCAAGTCTCCCGTTACCTTGCCCGCTAGAACCTTACCAGCTCAGCCTCAGCAAAAAGAACAGCAAGCAAAACCAGTCGCTGAAGCTCCTAACAAAGAAGCAACTCAAATCGTCGAGCCTAAAACGGACGAGTCGCCGGAGGTAACGAATGAAGCTGCCTGAAATATGCATCAAGCACCCTGTCCTCGCTTCGGTGCTGAGTATCGCGATTGTGTTACTTGGAATCGTTTCTTATCAGAAACTGGCTATTCAGTATTTTCCTGAGCGCCAAACAGCCTCTGCAACGGTGAACGCTTCAATCACTGGTGCGAGCGCTGAGTTTATGTCGCAAAACGTAGCGGAAGAACTCATTACCGGCGTAACTGGGTTAGACAAAATTAAAACGATGACAACCGACTGTCAGGAGGGGAGTTGTTCATTAAAAATTCAATTTGAAGACGGCATTAGTGAGGTTGAATATGCGAGTTTAATGAACAACCTGCGGAGCAAGGTGGATGGTATCTCTGACTTCCCACCTGCGATGACAGATAAACCAACAGTAACAGATGACTCATCTGATACTTCAATGCCAAGTAACATCATTACGTTTGTCAACAATGGCTCGATGGACAAGCAGGAGATGTTTGATTTCATCAATCAGCAAATCTCGCCACAGTTGAAGAATGTTCTAGGTGTTGGTGGAGTGTGGGGGCCATATGGTGGGTCGAGTCGTGCAATTCGTGTATGGTTACAGCCTGAGCGCATGGCGGCACTGAATGTCAGTGCATCCGATGTGGTTGGAACGCTAAGCACTTACAACGCAACCTTTACCGCAGGTACAATTAAAGGCGAAGTGCGTGACTTTTCGATTAACCCGGTAAATCAAGTTACTACCATAGAAGATGTGCGCGATCTTGTATTGCGCGTCGACAATGGGAAAATCATTCGTGTTAGCGACATTGCTGACATCCAAATGGGTGAAGAAAGCCTTGAGCCAAGTATGCTTAACGTCGATGGCGATATGGCGATGTCTCTGCAGGTGCTACCGCTTAAAACAGAAAACCCAGTGACGGTTGCTAACCGTGTCAAAGCGGCAATGGAAACTATGCAGGTACCGGAAGGTATCGAGATGAAGATGGTCTACAATCAGGCTGACTTTATCGAAGAAGCGATCGATCAAGGTTTTATGACGTTAGTTGAGGCCATAGTGTTGGTTTCTGCAATTGTCGTGTTGTTCCTTGGCTCGCTGCGCGTTGCTGCGATACCTTTGATTACTATTCCAGTATGTGTGATTGGTGTGTTTGCGGTCATGGCAATGCTTGGCTTTAGCATTAATGTATTGACCATTCTCGCTATCATCCTGGCGATCGGGTTGGTTGTGGATGATGCGATCGTCGTTGTTGAAAACTGTTACCGTCATATTGAAGAAGGCTCATCTCCGTTTCAAGCAGCACTAAAGAGCTGTAAAGAGATCGTTTTTCCGGTTATCGCAATGACGTTAACACTCGCGGTCGTTTATCTTCCAATTGGTTTAATGTCTGGCTTAACCGCAGACCTGTTCAGACAATTTGCCTATACGCTTGCTGCATCTGTTATTATCTCAGGATTTGTTGCGCTGACTTTATCTCCGATGATGAGCGCGTACATGCTAAGAACAGTGACAACGTCACCAAAGTGGTTCCAGTGGGTTGAAACCAAGTTAGATGCGATGACTGAAAAGTACATGCTGTATCTTAATGCTTGGTTCAAACGTCCGCGTATGGTGCTGGGTGGTACGGCAGCTCTAATTGTTTTGTCAGGTGTTGCTGTATGGTTTATGCCAAAGGTTCTTCTACCAACGGAAGATACAGGTTTTATTGAGGTCACGTCACATGGCCCAGCGGGCGCAGGCCGTCTCTATGATCTGGAAAATGCTGAGCAGATAAACAACGTGTTCAAAGGCAGTGATGCTATTGAAGCAAACCTTGCTTACATCGAGTCTGCGCCAACTAACCACGTTCTACTTAAATCCTGGGAGGAGCGTGACAAAAGTGCTGATGAGATTATTCAAGAGATGATGGCTAAGGCGGGCGAAACGGTTTCAGCCTATTCGACTTCATTCTCTGTGCGCTCAGCGGATAACCTAGATGTAGCAAGCAATCTAGTTCTTGAATTAACCACGGTAAACCGCGATCTAAAAGCGCTGTCTGATACCGCAGAGAAGGTGGTTGAGCTGCTGGAAAGCTATGAAGGTCTTTCGAATGTTGACAACTCGACACATCGAGATCAGTTACGTTTTGACCTCTCCATTGATCGTAATGCGATTGTGCTGTCTGGGGTTAACTACGGAAATGTTACTAGTGCTATTTCTACATTCCTTGGTTCAGTGAAAGCGGCAGATCTGCAAGCAGAAGATGGCTTTACTTACCCAATTCAAGTACAGGTTAACCGTCAGGCGTTAGGTGATTTCAAGGTTCTAGATAAGCTGTACGTAAGCTCCGAGTCGGGTCAAAGACTGCCACTATCTCAGTTTGTTTCGATTGAGCCAGTGACTGCAGAGTCTAACATCAAGACCTATGGTGGTAAGGATGCGGCAGAAATCACCGCTGATCTAATGCCAGGATTCAGTGCAAGCGATCTTCAGGCGTTCGTCGATGCTGAGTTGCCAAAACTGCTGAAAGTGGGCCAAGACTATGAATATAACGGTGTGGTTAAAGAGCTCAATGAATCTGAAGCTGGGATGCAGCTCCTATTTGGCTTGGCGCTGGTGTTCATCTTCTTGATCCTAGCCGCTCAGTTTGAAAGCTTTGTCGATCCGCTGATTATCTTGATTACAGTACCTCTTTGTTTAGTGGGGGCAGTACTAACTTTGAGTGTGTTTGGTCATAGCTTGAATCTGTATTCAAAGATTGGATTGCTGACCTTGGTAGGCTTAGTCACTAAGCACGGTATTCTGATAGTGGAGTTTGCCAACATTAAGCGTAAAGAAGGCTACAGTGCGATGACGGCAGCTCTGATGAGTTCTAAATCTCGTTTGCGCCCAATTCTAATGACTTCGCTAACGATGATTATTGGTTCATTGCCACTGGCATTAGCGGATGGTCCTGGCTCATTGGGTCGCACCAACATCGGTTTAGTGTTAGTCGGCGGCTTAACGGTTGGTACTTTCTTTTCATTGTTCATTGTACCAATGGCGTATGTTGCGTTTGCCAGAGTGACTGAAAAGTCGAAACGTTTTGAGTTAGCAACAGAGGGGTAATGACGATGCTGTTAATCAACGGAACTCACATACTTGACGATACTGGTGGATATATTCAAAGCCTTAAGAGCCAGATACGTCACCCAATTGGCATCAATGAGATTTCATTGCTGACCTACATGTTTTCTCATAAGGGAAAAGTATTGAGCAAGCATGAGCTTATGGAAGAGGTGTGGCATAAACGTGGTATCGTGGTAGAGAGCAGCAGTTTGCTGCACTCCATATCCAGTTGCCGTCGAGGCTTAGAAGATCGCTCTGGTGAAATAATCCGCACCGAGCGCGGTGTTGGCTACGAGTTTATCGGCACGGTGAAAAAGATATCGTGTATTTCTGAAGTCGCGACGGTAAAGCACGATTCTCCTGAACCTGAACAGAAGAAATCACCGCAGTCTAGTCAGCAGGGAAAGTTTTCTGCACCAAAATTAGGTTCGTCATTCTGTTATAAAACCGCATTTGTTTTTGCTGCTGCGATTGTGATTGGTTTCTTGGGTGCGATGTTAGTTGAAAAGTTACTGACCTCTAGTCAGTACGTGACCAAAAGCTATAGCCAATGCTGGTATGAACCAACAAACAATGGCGAAAGAATCTATTACCAGAATCCAACAGTGTATAAATTTGACGAATTGAGTTTAATGCTTGATGAGCAAGGTCGCTCTGTTAGCTTTAGTAACCAAAGTGGGGCAGTGAATTGTGAATAAAGAAATGATCTTGGGTGCAGCGGTGCTTGGTTTAGGGATTGGAGTTGGTATTGCCTTTAATACGGGTGATCAGCCTAACAGGCACTTTACTAGTAGTACGGTGGCCCACATTCATATTGAAGAGCCATCCACTGTCTTCTCTACGTCTTTACCAATGAGGCTTGAACTGACATTGAATGAAAACAACACCTATGGCGTGTTTGCTATGTTACCTCAAAGCCAAGTTGGTTTTTCAGGTAAAGGGCAATACAGCATGGATTCAGACGGAATCTTGTTCATGCATGATATGCACACCCCACTTGACCTAGAAGGGGCAAAAGGTGGCGTGATTGAGCAACTGTTCGTTAGGCCAGGTTCGTTTGATGGTCTAATGAATCTTATCGATATTGGTGATAAAGGCTCAATATTAGTCGGCAAGAAAGTGGCTCTACATTTGGAATCATAAACATAGACAAGAGAGAGCAGCGCCCCTAGTGGCGCTGTTTTTGTAGAGAGCTTAAGTCTGCGTTAAAAGTCATAGCTTAAGCTCATCGTACTGTAAATTTCATCGGGTGATTGGTCTTCTGCAACGGTTGTGTTGTAGATGTACTCAACATCGAATACTAGAGACAGGTTCGCCATCAAGGTGTTCTTAATGTATGCCTTAGTGTTGTAATGGGTGTTCTCTTCACCGTGTGCCACATCAAGGGTTGCGCCCATAGACAGCCTTTCCGAGAAAACAATCGCGCTATCGAGGGTAGATGACGCAATCACTTCGTAATTCATTTGATCAGGATATTCAGAATCGAACGGTTGCCTCTGCGTAATTCGGTAACCCGGACCAAGAGAGATGGATGTTTTGACTACGTCACTATTTACCAAATATACACCGAGGCCAGTCATTAAAACCCACTGTTTTCGGTAGGTGCCGTACAGGTCATTTTCGAATCTTGCAGCCCCGCGGACAAAAGTTTTTTCCGCAAAATCGTAGGTTGAGCCCGTATTAACGGTATAGCGATTGGCACCATCATCGGCATTGTCGGCATCGGTATAGTAGCTTTCAAACGATGCTTTATGTAGCCAAGACTCTTGCTGGTAGTTCAGATACAAAGCTGAGTTTACAGATAGAGATGAACTGGTGTTCTCGGTGTAGATAAAACCAAGTTTGGTTTGCGCTGTGAAGGGGGACTTTTCAACTTGAGCGTTTTCTGGTTCTTCAGCTAAAGAGGGTGAAGACAAGAGCAACAAGCTTAAAATCGACGATAACCGCGCTAGGGTAAAAGGGGGATTCTTCATTTGCTAATAAAGCTGGCATAGTGTTTTATTCGTCAGACAATTATCAGTGTCGATATACTTAGTCAGTAATGAATCACTCTAAATCATTCTCAACAACCAAAAAGCGACGCTGATTGCGTCGCTTTAGTTGTCTACTGTACCAAGAATAGTCAGATAGGTTAGTTTGAGGTATGAAACGCGAGGACGGCTTTTAGTCCACCCATAGAACTTCTCGACAGGGCAAGTTTGCCACGATAGCTATGTGCCATTTCATTCACGATATTCAGGCCAAGACCTGTTCCAGGTGTAGTTTCGTCTAACCTGACACCACGTTTAAGAGCTTGCTGAATATCTTCATCTTCAATGCCAGGGCCGTCGTCTTCGATAATAATTTCAATTGTGCCGGGCTCATTTTCTATAGAGTGAACACGAATTATATTGCAAGACCACTTATAGGCATTTTCAAGCAGGTTACCCACCATTTCGTCTAGATCGGTTGGGTCTACGGCAACCTCGATGGCTGAGTCGAGCTCATTAATCAAAGAGACGCCTCTCTGCGCGTAAACCTTATCAAACGCCATCGAGATCGCATCAACTCTTTCAGCAGGGTTAGCTCGAACAGAAAGAATGTTCTTAGAGCCTGCCATTCGCGCACGACCCAAATGGTAATCGATTTGGCTTTGTATTTGGTGAACTGGTGGCAATAGGTAGTCTCGTGTCTCTTTGTCGAGCGAGCCAATTTCGTTTCTTAACACTGACAATGGCGTTTTCAGAGCGTGAGAAAGGTTGCCTGCATGATGGCGAGCACGCTCGAGTAATTCTTGGTAGTGAAATACCAGAGCATTGAGATCGGAGACGACTGGAGCCACCTCTTTTGGATAATCTTCATCAAGGCTAGTTTTATCACCTGAGCGAAGCTGAGTCAGTTCTTTTTGCATCTTGTTTAGTGGGCTAAGTGACCACTGAACTTGCAACATGATCACTGCCAGAACGCCAAAGTAGAGTAGAGCGAGAATAATCCATAGTTGGCGCATCAAATCCCGAACGGTGTCTTCAATCGGCTGCTCGTCGATGCCGATCAGAACTTCAATAGGCCCATCATAGTCTGGGTAATACAACGTGGTTTTTATGTAGATGAGCTTCTCACCACGGGCACCAAAGTATTCTTTGCCCTTCTTCTTGGCTTCGATTTGTTGGTCCCATAACGAACGTGAGCGAAGTAAATCTGTATCGGTTTTCGCTGACCAGTATATGCCACTGTATGGACGATTAAAGCGAGGGTCGGAAAGGTTGGATGCCAGAGTGATGTTGCCAGATTCATCGGCTTCTATCGCAGCGGAAATTTCATCCATATAGATCGATAGCTGAGACTTGGCGTCGTCAGCCATATAGTTGAAGACTTGATTTGGGACACTAACGCCAACGGCAACTACCATGGCAGTTAACCAGACCACAGCCGCCAGTACTAAGCGGCTTTTTAAACTCAGTCTTCTAAGCAATGAACGCTTGTTATTCGGCATTAAGCTGGTACCCCAAGCCTCTCACTGTTTTTATGACTTTCGGAGCAATTTTCTTGCGGATTCGACCAATGAACACTTCAATAGTGTTGGAATCACGGTCAAAGTCTTGTTTGTAGATATGCTCCACCAGTTCTGTTCGTGAAATGACCTTTTCAGGGTTATGCATAAAGTAAGCGACAACCTTGTATTCAAGTGCTGTAAGACTAATGGCTTGACCTTGCCACATCACTTTCGAAGTACGGGTATCAAGACTTAAGTTACCGACTTGCATCACTGGCGAGGCATTACCCGAAGCGCGTCTAAGTTGAGCACGGATGCGGGCAATTAATTCGACCATTTCAAATGGTTTGGTCAAATAGTCATCAGCGCCTGCGTTCAAGCCTTCTACACGCTGAGTTAACGTGTCACGAGCGCTTAAAATAACAACAGGTGTGTTAATGTTTTCATCTCGAATGCCTTTAAGTACTGTAAGGCCATCAAGTTTAGGTAAACCAAGGTCGAGCACGATAGCATCCCACTCTTCTGAAGTGGCTCGGTATAGAGCATCGATACCGTCTTGAGATAGTTCAGGAACCCAGTCCACTTGTTCTAACGTTTCGATAATTTGTTCACCAAGACGCGGTTCATCTTCCACTACAAGAATTTTCATAAGCTTTAATCTTCTATTTTTTTAGTGCTTCTTTAATATTTCTGCCTTTGATTTGCAGCATTTCAAGGGTTTCGGCGTTGTATTCAACCTTAATGATATTGTTATTGTGGTTTAATTTGAGTTCATAGATCCAGATATCATCATCTTCTTCGAGTTCGACATGAATGATTCGGCCATTTAGATCACGCTCGACAGCAGCAAACATTTCAGAGAATGGGCGAACATAGCCTTTCTGTACTGCGTCGTAGACTTCATCTTGGTCTTCTTCAAACTCAATTCGCGCGCCGGGCTTGTGCATGTCTTGCACCAGAGCATGCCCATCTTCGTCATGGTGTTTTTCCGCTAAAGCGGGAAATGCAACAAAGACGCACGCCAATAGGGCTGTCAAACTGACTAACGGACGCTTCAACATATTCTTACCTTCTTGAAATTTCTGTGACTGAGTATACCTGTTGAAAGATGAACACCAAGTGAATAGCGTTCAGTTCGATAGTTCGTCAGCAAAAATCTTATCGCGCATTTTCCAAAAACGGCCAGATTTCCTTGCAACCACAAACTGAGGTGGGCGGAATCTGTGTTGATTATTCACCACTTTAGTCGGTGAGGCATCGTCAAATGGCCTATGTTTGTCTGCAAGGTGTGGACGAACAAACTGATCTTTGAAGCGTTGCTTTTGGTTTTTGGTGGTCAATGACCAGAACTCACTCACCTGAGCTTGATTATCTCCAATGTAAGAGACCTTTAAGCTACTTTTTCCTTTGTCATCTTTGTGAACGCTTAAAGCCATTTCTAGGCACTCAAAGACAAGGGCATCTTTAAGGTTTAACGCCTCCTTAAGCTTCTTGTCTGGGTCAACTAAAGTGGCATCGCATTCATGGCAGATTCTAGCGGCGATATCGTTGTCTGCTCCGCATTCGCCGCAATACTTGGCTCTGAATCGGTAGTCGCAGTGTTCACGTTCGCCACTCTCCTCATCTTCAAAGAAGCCCTGACATTTGCGACCAAAGTGTTCAATAAGAAAGCCGTTACTGTCTAACTTGCCCCAGAAGTTGTTGTTAAAGCCGCACGCTGGGCAGGGGATGGTGATGATTTCGCTGTCAGAGTCGGGTTTAGCATCGCCCACTTCTGGTTGATAGAGATCGTAACTATTGCCCGCATAATCCAGAACTAAACATTCCTCTTTTCCCGGAGACAGGCGCAGTCCTCGTCCAACAATTTGCTGGTAAAGGCTAATCGATTCAGTCGGGCGCAAAATAGCAATCAGGTCAACGTGTGGGGCGTCAAAGCCCGTAGTCAGTACTGACACGTTGACGAGGTATTTAATTTTGCGCTCTTTAAAGTCTTGGATGATGGCATCACGTTCGGGTGTTGGCGTATCACCGATGACGATAGCGGTTTGGCCCTCGGGTAGCAGGCCAAAAATTTCTTGCGCATGGCGGACTGTCGCCGCGAAAATCATAATACCTTGCTTATCGGCAGACATATGAATGATTTGCTCGACGATCTGAGGTGTCGCACGTTTCGCCCTATCAATCACCATATCCATTTCAGACTCTTTATAGCGGCCAGTACTGGCGGGTTTGAGTTGAGAAAAGTCATAACTCAATACTGGCGCATCCATCATACGTGCTGGAGTGAGAAACTTTTCATCGAGTAAGTAGCGAATGGGTAGCTCGAATATGCAGTCGCGGAAGAAGCGAGGCTCCTCGCTGCGAACTAATCCTCGTGTATGGTATTGGTAAATCCAACCTATGCCTAAACGGTAGGGAGTGGCAGTCAGCCCGAGAACTTTGATCCCGGCGTTTTGTTCACGAAGATGGTTGATGACTTTTTGATAGCTGGTGTTCTTATCGTCGGGCACGCGGTGACATTCATCGATAACTAAAAGTGAAAACTGGTTTTTAAACTGATCGAGATTACGCACGACGGATTGCACAGAGGCGAAAACGACTTGTTGATCGGTCTCTTTACGACCCAATCCGGCAGAAAAAATTGAGCCTTTCAGTCCGTATCCTTCGTATTTTTGGTGGTTCTGTTCTACCAACTCTTTCACGTGTGCCAACACCAAGACACGTCCTTTAGCCAGACGAGCAAGCTCTGCAATGACCAAGCTCTTGCCCGCTCCTGTAGGTAGTACAAGGACTGCAGGTGTCGAGTGTTTACGAAAGTAGTGAATGACCGCTTTGACGGAATCAGTCTGATAGGGACGAAGTGTATACATAAAATGTGTGAAATAGCTCAACTATTTAGTCTAGTCGCACTATAATACCCCACCTAGCAAAAATGAGGTATTCATGCGTTTAGATAAATATCTATGTGATGCTCTTGGGGCAACACGTAAAGAAGCAACAAAAATCATTAAAAGTGGTGATGTCACCGTCAATGACGTGGTGCAGAAAAGTGGTGCAACTAAGGTTACTGAAGAGTGCACGGTAGAATGGCAAGGTCGAGAGATTCAAAAGCCGGGCCCTCGCTACATCATGCTTTTTAAGCCAGATGGTTTTGTTTGTTCGCATGAAGATGGGTTTAATCAAACGGCTTTCATGTTGCTAGATGAAGTGAAAATGGAAGATTTACATTTTGCGGGTCGTCTTGATGTTGATACTACAGGTCTGGTCTTGATAACTGATGATGGTCAATGGTCTCACCGAATCACATCTCCAAAACACAAATGTGAGAAAACATACCGTGTTTGGCTTGTTGATCCTCTACAAGCAGAGTATGCGGAGAAGTTTGCAGAAGGCATTCAACTGCGCAACGAGAAAGATATAACACTGCCAGCTAAGCTTGAAGTCGTCGATGAAGAAGAGAAAGAAGTGTTACTGACCATCACCGAAGGTAAATACCATCAGGTGAAGCGGATGTTTGCAGCGCTTGGCAACAAAGTTGAACACCTGCACCGAGAGCGTATTGGTAATATTGAGCTTTGTGACACTTTAGAGCCGGGTGAATACCGTTATTTAACCGAAGAAGAAATTAACTCTGTTTGGAAATAATCCTTTATTAAGGAAATACTTTATTTCCATTTGGGAACTAGTCTTTTAGGGACAATTCGCTCAATATAGATCAATTCATCAAGGGTCTGTTAACCGAACGAGGTCAACAGAACCTTGCACTTTTAGTGTTCATTTATTCTGTTTGGTTGCAGCACGGAAGCTGCATCTGATTCGCAGCCGAGTAGGAGATTTATGTCTGAGAGAGCCTTAGATCAAACCAAAGCCCCCCAAATCAGTTTCCTGTTATTCCTTGTTCTGGGTGCAATTGGTGCTTTAACCCCTTTAGCTATTGATATGTACCTGCCAGCGATGCCAACGATCGCCAAAGACCTTGGTGTTGTCGAAGGTGCAGTGCAGATTACGCTCACAGCCTATACCGCCGGATTTGCGATTGGCCAGTTGATTCATGGGCCATTGGCAGACAGTTATGGTCGTCGTCCTGTTTTGATACTGGGTGTATTCTTTTTTGGTCTTGCGGCGGTGGTCAGTGCGACAACAACGGGCATTGAAGCGTTAACTTGGGTACGTACAGCGCAAGGTTTTGCCGGCGCTGCTGCTGCGGTCATCATACAAGCCGTAGTACGTGATATGTTTGATCGTGAAGATTTTGCGCGAGCTATGTCATTTGTTACCTTGGTGATGACGATTGCGCCATTGATCGCTCCAATGATCGGTGGCTATGTCGCTGTGTGGTTTGGCTGGCGCGCTATTTTTTGGATTTTGGCTGGCTTTTCCGTCGTCGTGATATGTTTAGTGCTATGGAAAATTCCAGAAACGCTAAGTGAAGAGAACAAACAACCACTTCGAATCCGCAATACGCTAAGGAACTACCTAAGGTTATTCAAAAATCCCGTGGCAATGGGGTTGATTTTCTCCGGTGCTTTTTCGTTTGCAGGGATGTTTGCATTCCTAACAGCAGGGTCGTTTGTCTATATTGATATCTATGGCGTAAGGCCAGATCTATTTGGTTATCTGTTTGCCTTAAATATTGTCGCGATGATTGTCATGACGAGTATCAATGGCCGTTTAGTCAAAAAGGTGGGTTCGCACGCCATGTTGCGTTTTGGCTTGATTATACAGCTTATCGCAGGCGTCGGTCTATTTGTTACCTGGTTGTTAGATGCAGGCCTGTGGGGAACGGTTGTATTTGTCGTAATGTTTATCGGAACCTTGTCGACAATCGGGAGCAACTCAATGGGGCTGCTATTAAGTGGTTACCCAACGATGGCGGGTACGGCGTCTTCGTTGGCAGGAACTCTGCGCTTTGGCACAGGTTCAATTATTGGTGCTATCGTGGCAATGATGCCCGGTGGTGTAACATGGCCGATGATCACAATGATGAGTGCTTGCTCTATCATCTCAGCGGCTTGTTATTGGATATTTGGAAGAAAGGCGTAATGTCTGAATATACGGTAGAAATACAGAAATTAGTAAACAAGGCTTTGGAAGAGATTGCCAATGAGCATAAGGCTGGCAAACTGACCAATGGCCCAACAGCAAACAACCTTTACTTGGTGCGTTGGATTACAAAAGCAATTAAGTCTCAGCAGTTCCCGCGTCTTGTGGCGGATGATTTAATTCGCTGGCAGAAAACGGGACGCTCAAAAGGGAACAACGCTGGTTTGATGCAAACGTTCCAACGTATTTCGAAATTCTATGCTCAGTTCTTCCCGCAAGGTCAAGAAGAACGTATTGTTAAAGACTATGAGATCAACAACTTCATCGACATGATGGAAGAGAAAGGGTGGGAAGTCACAACGTCTGAAGAGTTAGTTGGTTGTGGTAAAATCCAGATCTTTACTGAGGGACCAAACTCACTCGCGATGTGCACTAAGCAATGTGAAAGCAGCTTTGATGGTGAAGATATGATCAAGCCAATGAGCTGGTTTGTCCGCGGTCACCATGCTGATTTTGTCGAGAAAGCCTCGGATGCTGGCTTTATGGTTCATAAAGTGACGGACTACAAATCTAACGTGAAGTATCACGGCGAGTACTTAGTATTTCCAGCCAACCGAGGTGATCGATTAGCTGAAATCCCACTGAGTCTGACGGTGTAAGCTAAAAGCTAAAGCGGATCTAAAAAGAGCTTCTACTATTGAAGCTCTTTTGCTTTTCTAACGATGGCTTTAACCATACCTTTAAAGATAAACAGGTGGGCAGGCATCATGGCAAACCAGTACAGTAGGCCTCTAAATCCCTGTGGATGCCACCATGCTGTCACAGTGAGCTTTCTTTTTGCTCCCAAATCTTCAATTGAAAATTCTAATCGGCCTAAACCAGGGCCTTTCATACCGAATAATAATGAGATGAACTGATTTTCTTCACAGCGAATGACTTTCCATGAATCGATGTAATCTCCCACTTGAAGTCCTGGGCCAGTAGGAGAACGTCGAACTGGTTTACCCCCTCCAAAGAAGATGTCGAGCCATTCACGTGTACGCCACAACAAGTTAGCAAAGAAGTAGCCTTCTTTTTTGCTGCCAATCTGTTTCACCACGTTCCAGATCTGCTTAGCTGACAGCTGCGTTTCTATTTCGGCACCCGTTTGCTTGGGGTAATAACCGTAACCAGGTTGCCAACGAGAAAGGGCGGCAGGATCAAACCCCCACACATTACTTCGCACGAACTTACCCTCTTGCTCAATACTGTTGGCGACCATGTCCTTAAACGCGATAAGGGATTGTGGGTATTTCTTGTCAATTGCATGATGGTCAGCGATAAAATCATGTTCAAGCCCTGATAGAAGCGCTGCACCAATACTGGAAGGAACAGACGTGACAACGCCTAGCCAATGAGAAGCCATTTGTGGGGTGAGCAGGGAGGTGGGCCAAATCGAAATAGGTTTGTTGATGGTATTAGCGATTACGTGGAACTGCTGTCGATAGCTGAGCGTATCAGGTCCACCCACTTCATAAAGTTGGTGATGGGTTGGCGATTCCTCAGCAGTAGACAGTAAGTAGTGGTTGAGATTCTCTAGAGCGATCGGATTCGCTCGTGATTCGACCCATTTTGGCGTCACGAGAATTGGCATGTTGTAAACAAAGTCACGCATTATCTCGAATGCGGCAGAACCTGGACCGATAATGACACCAGCGCGTAGTTCTGTGATTGGAACACCAGCTTTGCGAATGATATCGCCAGTCATCCGGCGAGCAGTAAGGTGCTTTGAGTCGCCAGTCTGTGGTTGTATCGCACTCAAGTATATGACGTGTTTCACCGAGCTTTGGACGAGTGCATGACTAAAATTTTCTGCCAAAGATACTTCATATTCAAGAAAGTCATGCCCATGCGCCATACCATGGACTAAAAAATAGATAAGATCGAACTTGGGGATCAACGCACTTGTGGCCGCTTTATCAGCAAGGTCGAGATAGCAAAGCGACAAATTTTGATGAGGTTCGACGCGAGCCTTAAGATAGTCGATTTGTCTGGCGGCGGCTGTAACCTTATAACCAAGCTCACAAAGCTGTAAAAGTAGTTGTGAACCCACGTAGCCAGAGGCGCCCAAGACCAGTACCTTTTTCATCCTAACCCCTGTGGTTTTTATGGTTTCATATCTAGACTGATCATATAATAGTCGACTCGTTTTTTCTCTCTTTTCATACTGTTGCATTTTGAGGTGCGCGATTGATAACTCTCTCCCATGTTTTGACAAATACCCGTGGTGACTTTATACGGCGTTTAATTGCGATTGCTTTACCTATTACATTGCAGAGTATTATGTTTTCCAGCCGAGGTTTGGTTGATGTATTGATGCTAGGTCAGTTAGGTGAAGCCGAAATCGCAGCCGTCGGCGTCGCTGCGCGTGCAACGTTTGTTACGACGATCATGCTAGTTGGTGTGACAACCGGAGGCGCATTACTTACAGCGCAATACTGGGGAGCGGGTGATCGCAAAGGAGTCAGAGAAAGTACTGCCCTTACCTGGCTAGTTTGTATGGTTTTTGCAGCGATTACTGCGCTGTTATTCATCTTATTCCCTACGCAAGTCATGGGGTTAGCGACCAGTGATCCAGTGGTGAACAAGCTAGGTGCTGACTATTTAGTGATCACTTCGGTATCTATGTTTGCCGTCGCCTGTGTAGCAAGTATGGCTGTGGGTTTACGGGCCATGCACAAACCGGGTTTAAGTACCTTTTTTAGTGGTATCGGCATCATCTCTAACATATTCCTCAACTGGGTGCTCATTTTTGGTAAGTTTGGCGTGCCTGCGATGGGAATTAAAGGAGCGGCTATTGCCACAGTGTTAAGTGGTGCTATCGAAGTGGCAACTTTGTTTGGCTACTTGTATGCCAAAAAGCACTTATTGGCATTTGGCTTGCTGGATATTCGCGACGTAGTGGAGTGGACGCGAGTTACAAAGTTCTTGCGCTTATCACTGCCTACGACATTCAATTTCCTCGCATGGGCAGGGGGACTGTTTGCCTACCATGCCATTATGGGTCAGTCGGGTGTACAAGGTTTGGCTGCTTTATCAGTCATGTCACCCGTTGAGTCAATCGCTCTTGCTTTGCTGATCGGTATGTCAAACGCAGCCGCAGTATTGGTTGGTAACCAAATTGGCGCGAAGAAATACGACGAAGTCTATTATCAGGCGATTGGCGTGACACTACTCAGTGTGCTTGTAGGGATTGTTGTCGCTGGATTGCTCTATTTGGTGCAAGGCTTAGTATTAGATGTCTTTAGTGCGCTGACTCCTGAAACACGTGCATTGTCAGAGAAGTTCATGCTGGTGTTAAGTGTAGGTATTGTACTTAGATCCTTACCGATGATGACAATCGTAGGTGTGCTTCGCGCAGGAGGCGATGTTAAGTTCTGTTTATATCAAGATCTGGTTGCCCAGTGGGTGATCGGTATTCCGCTTGCAGCATTTGCAGCCATAGGGCTTGGTTGGAAGCCTGAATGGATTTATTTACTGTTTTTAACTGAGGAGGCAATCAAATGGTTTGGCTCTCTCTATCGCATGAAAACGCGGAAGTGGATTCGAAATTTGATCGAAAACTAGACATTGGGCGTGTGTTCATAGCGCTTTGGTGCATATCTTGTGATCTAGTATCCAAAATGCTTCCTTGAACTGTCGATTTAGTGTAGATTCACACTCCTATTTCGACGGTTTACGAGAGTATTAATGTTACAGCTAACAGACCTATGTAAAGGCTATGTAGATGGTGGTGAATTTCATCCAGTTTTACAAGGTGCTGAGTTGTCGTTAAAGCAAGGTGAACAGATAGCGTTAATGGGTGAAAGTGGTTCGGGTAAGAGTACGTTACTCAACTTGATTGCAGGCCTTGATACGGTAGACACCGGAGAAGTCATTTTTCCAAAATTTTCAATGCATCAAGTAGCCGAATCCAAGCGCACGGCTTATCGTAGAAACAACATAGGTCTTATTTTCCAACAGTTTAATCTCCTTCCTACACTTAATATCGCCGACAACATTCGTTTTTGCAGACAGCTTAAAGGTCTTCCTGAAGATGCTGGCTTATGGCGACAAATTCTCTCAGCTCTCGATTTAATGCCATTACTTGGCCGTTATCCTGAAGAAGTTTCTGGTGGTCAGCAACAGCGAGCCGCCATAGCACGCGCTCTTTATATGGAGCCTAAGATCTTGCTTGCCGATGAGCCTACGGGGAGCTTGGATGAGCGTAATGCTGAAGCTGTAATGCGTCTACTCACTACATTGACCAAGCAATTAGAGTGTACCTTACTCTTAGTCACACACAGTGAGCGCGTAGCACAACATATGGAAGGTAAGGTCAGATTGCAAGGAGGGCAACTGCATGTTATGGCCCGTAGTTAAAGCACTACTTGGCCACTACAGACGTTACCCTTTCCAAATAATTCTTGTCTGGCTCGGTCTTACTTTAGGTGTCTCTCTTCTTGTTGGTGTAAGTTCTATCAATAGTCATGCTCGTCAGAGTTACGAACATGGTGAGAAGCTATTCTCGAATCCACTTCCTTACCGTATCCGCCCTAAACATGCTGCTAACAAGATTCCCCAGGGGTTCTATGTTCAGCTTCGTCGCGATGGGTTCCATCAATGTGCTCCTTTTGAAAGTTTACGTATCAGTACTGCCAGTGGTACCGATTTGATGTTAGTCGGTATCGACCCGGTTGCTATGATCGAGTTCGAATCGGGTTCTTTACTGGATGATATCTCTTCACTTAATTTAATGCGTCCACCTTATCCTGTTCTTGTTAGTGCGGATCTTGCGCAGCATATGAAATGGGGTAATGGGGATTTTATTCGTTTAAACGACGGTAGCGCTTTAGGCCCAATCAGCATTGATACTGAAAGTCGATTGAACGGCACTCGCATCATTGCCGATATGTCTTTATTGCGAATGATTGAGCGAAGCTCAGGCATTTCGGTGATTGCATGTGCCGATATGCCAGATCACAAGCTTGCCAAGCTAAAGTCTGTGCTACCCAATGGCATGGTACTTAGTCGAAGCTCCCGTGCCGAACTTGAGTCTTTAACCGAAGCTTTTCATTTGAACTTAAGTGCCATGGGTATGCTGGCATTCGTCGTTGGTTTGTTTATCTTTTATCAAGCCATGTCGATGACATTAACGCAACGTCAACCTTTGGTGGGCAATTTAAGGCAAATGGGGGTCTCGGGTTGGCAACTTGCTCAGGCTTTGCTCCTCGAACTATTTGTATTGGTTTTTGTGAGTTGGCTGTGCGGTAATATCTTAGGCATGCTACTAGCCAATCAACTTATTCCAGCCGTATCGGCGAGTTTGGGAGATTTGTACGATACCAATATAGGTCTTGCCATTGTATGGGATTGGCGAGCGAGTATCTCTAGCTTATATCTTTCTTTGGCTGGTGCGATTGTTGCCTGCGCATGGCCTTTGATTCGTTTGTTGCGTTCTCAACCAAGTCGACTGACAACGAGACTGTCTTTGGTTCGATTTGCTGGTGCTGAGTTTACCATTCAAGCGTTAATCGCCTGTGCCTGCTGTGTGGCTGCGATTGCAATCTACCAAGCACCTCAAACACAGGAGACAGGCTTTGCGATAATTGCCCTAATGCTGCTGAGTGTGGCTTTATTTACGCCTTATATTATTTGGAAAGTTTTCGAAACCCTGTCGTACACATTGCGTTGGGTGAAAGTCCGCTGGTTCTTTGCTGATGCTGCAGCAAGCATGAGCTATCGTGGTGTTGCGACGATGGCGTTCATGCTGGCTATGGCAGCTAATATTGGTGTTGAAACCATGGTCGGTAGTTTCCGAGATACAACCGACAAATGGTTAACACAACGCTTGGCAGCAGATCTGTACATCTATCCAAACAATAGCGCTGCAGCACGCATGAGCACTTGGCTTACGAAACAGCCGGAGGTGGATTCTGTGTGGTGGCGCTGGGAGAAAGATATTTCCACCGACAAAGGTGCTTTACAAGTTGTGAGTACAGGCGCTTCTGAAGGAGAGCTTGATGCCTTAACTGTTAAACTGGGTATTCCAAATTACTGGTATCACTTGCATCATTCGAAAGGTGTGATGATCAGTGAATCAATGGCACTTAAATTGGGAATTAGACCAGGTGATTATGTTGATTTAACTGGCAAGCTCGGCTCCGGTTGGCAAGTTGTGGGGGTGTATTACGACTACGGTAATCCGTACAATCAAGTCTTACTTTCGCATCGTAATTGGCTATATGCATTTGCGGGTAGTGGTTCCGTCGCGCTCGGTGCTGTGCTCAATGATGGGATCAATCCGATTGGTCTTAAGCGTCGCCTAGAAACCATATTTAGGCTCGACTCTGAACGAATTTATGATAATAGCCATATCCATAGTCAGGCTATGAGAGTCTTTGATCGCACTTTCTCGATCGCTGATACTTTAGGAAACATTACGCTTGTTATTGCTGTGTTTGGTATTTTCTTTGCTACTGTAGCGGGTGAAGTTTCACGTCAAAAACATATCTCGCTCTTGCGCTGTTTAGGTATGTCTGGGAGAGAGTTGATCATGATGGGGAGCTTGCAATTGTTCGTCTTTGGTGCGATTGCTATTCTCATTGCTATGCCTCTTGGGCTGGCCCTCGCAAATCTGGTGGTTGATATCGTGATCAAGCAATCTTTTGGTTGGACGCTAGAGGTTCAATTTATTCCAACTGCATACCTTCACTCTGGCCTTCTTGCCATGTTCTCCCTTATGGTTGCCGGTGCAATTCCTGTTTTGAGAATGGTAAAGAATACACCAATGAAATCGTTAAGAGACTCCCTATAGATGAGCAATAGAAGCAAAAGACTCCTTGGGGTGTTCATCGTCACCATCATTTTCAGTGCATTTGCCTTGATAGCCTTGCATGAGCAGAGCGATGCCAAAAACAGTCACTTGCCTCGAACTAATGAGGTCAGTTCGGTTTTAGTCTCTAAGCCAACTCAAGTGTTCGAGCCTGTGCTGCCTGACAACCCTGTCATTATCCCGAGAGATTTTGCTTTTCATAACGAGTATCAGCATGGCTGGTGGCACTTTTTTGCCAACGTACAAGATCAGTATGGCGAGACATACGGTATTCAATGGAGTTACTTTCGCATCGCTTCGAACGATAGCAATATGTCGGGATGGTTAAGTCCTCAGCTATTTGTTTCTCATATAGTGGTATCGAATAAAGATAAAGTTTGGCGAGAGCAGCGCGTAGCGCGTGGTGGTATTGGCCAAGCGGGTATGACTTCAAAACCTTTTAGGATCTGGATTGACAATTGGTCATGGCGATCACTTGGGCGAACGCCGTTTCCAGGCTTATTAGATGCGCAAACCGATACATTCAAAGTGAAGTTGAAAACTACAACGCGGGGTCCTTTTGTTATACCTCGTGAGCGCGGTTACGCTATCAAGCATGATTTGTTACCTATTGCTTCACTAAATCTAACTGCGCCATTTCTTGTAGTAGAAGGCCAACTGGCGTTGTCACCGAGTAAAGTACTCTCAGTAAAAGGCACTGGGTGGATGAGTAAGGAGTGGGGGAGTGGGTTACTGGCTGAAGATCAACAAGGCTGGGACTGGTTTGTTTTCCACTTAGATGATGAAACCACATTGTCGATCAACCGTTATCGTCACCAGAGTCAACTTCCTTATGTTTTTGGGACACTTGCAACAAACAATGGAAAAGTCACAACGTTGAATAATCAAGACATTGAGATTGCTCCAATACAAGAGACAGTTTTAGCTAATGGCAAGCGTCTTCCTACTCGCTGGATGATCAACATTCCTGACCTTGATATTAGCCTTGAAACCCAGACGTTGAACGATGATCTATGGCTTCCGTTTGTATTGCCATATTGGGAAGGACCGATCTTGACGACCGGTAGCCATACAGCCCAAGGCTTCATGCAACTAACTGGTTATTAAGTCGCTCAAAACCAACATAGACGTGCTAGAAGCCACTTTTCATGATGTGAAGGTGGCTTTTTGTATTTTATGTGGAAATTCCGGTACTTTGCCTATAATGAAACAGAGAATGAAGGCGAACATTGAGAAGCGCATATCGGAAAAACCGAAGCATATCATCCAAACAATCGATTTTCCCTGATGTAACCAACTCTATAAACTCGACTGTATTCATTGTTAATCGCTTATTAACATAATAAATATAAGGACAATATCATGAATGATATTATTCGCGATTTTTTCAAAATGGAGTCTGCCGGAGGCATTCTATTAGTTATTGCTGCTGCTATTGCAATGACAATCGCAAACACTTCTCTTAACGATGTATACCAAGCTTTCTTGCACACTTATGTTTTTGGTATGTCGATTTCGCACTGGATCAACGATGGTTTACCTAATGTTCAATTACGGCGATGCTCAAGCGGTGCAGGGATGGGCGATTCCAGCGGCAACGGATATTGCTTTTGCACTGGGTATCATGGCGCTACTAGGTAAGCGTGTACCCGTTAGCCTGAAAGTTTTCTTGCTTGCTCTTGCGATCATTGATGACTTGGGTGTTGTTGTTATCATTGCTCTATTTTATACAGGCGATTTGTCAACGACCGCCTTGGCAGTGGGCTTTGCTATGACGGCGGCATTATTTATACTGAATGCCAAGAAGGTAACCAAGTTGACCCCGTATATGATTGTTGGTGCCATCTTGTGGTTTGCTGTATTGAAATCGGGCGTGCATGCAACATTAGCGGGTGTCGTTATTGGCTTTGCAATTCCACTTCAAGGTAAAAAGGGTGAGCATTCTCCGCTCAAGCATATGGAGCATGCACTGCACCCATACGTGGCATTCGGTATTCTGCCATTATTCGCTTTCGCTAACGCAGGCATTTCGTTAGAGGGTGTATCGATAGACGGTTTGACTTCAATGCTACCACTAGGTATCGCAATGGGCCTTCTGCTTGGTAAGCCTTTGGGTATTTTCTCGTTCAGTTGGATTGCGGTGAAATCAGGGGTAGCTAAATTGCCCGAAGGAATAACGTTCCGCCATATTTTCGCAGTATCGGTGCTGTGTGGTATCGGCTTCACGATGTCGATCTTTATTTCGTCGCTAGCCTTTGGTCCAGTGAATGTAGAGTTTGATACCTATGCGCGGCTTGGCATATTGATGGGCTCGACGACAGCAGCGTTGTTAGGTTATTTCCTACTGCACATCTCGCTGCCAAAGAAGAGCGTAAGTGTTGAGAGTAACGCACAGGTCAAATCTCAGCACTAAAGACCAACACTAGATAAAGCAGAAAGCGCCCGAGATGGGCGCTTTTTTAGGGTAAGTGATGCTATTTCTCCAGTACTGTGAAGATAGTCCACTCTTCAATTACTTCTTCATTGAGGCCTACAACGGTAGCGGTCACTCGTCGATTTAGAGCATGGGAAGTTTCATCGACACCGTCCGATTCAAGTCGAGTGTCGCCGTACCCTACAATCGTTACTCGGCTCGGTTCAGTACCAAATGAGAGTAACTCATCTTCAACTGCGTGCGCCCTTTTCTTTGATAGCTCAAGATTGTATTCCGCGGTGCCTACTTTACTGGCGTAGCCTTGGATTTGAATTGATGCCGATTTGTAGCGCTCTAAAAATTCTGCCATTGTTTGAATTTGGTCTGAGAAGATGGGGTTAATTTCGTAAGAGTCATTGGCAAATAAAATACGAAGTTGTCGCTCTTCTTCTTCAAAAATCGCTGCGCCACAGCCGTCATTGTCAACTTGCGCACCTGAGGGGGTTCCCGGGCAGATGTCACGAGCATTGACAACGCCATCTCTATCATCATCCGTCAAGTCAGATATTTGATTGGCGATGGGTGTTTCTATGTATTCATATTCTTCATCGGCATTTACAGCACTGAATGGTATAAAAGCCATAAGAGTGTATGGGATTAATTGTGTTACTTTCATATCAGTACTCCACTCGCTCAGTCCACTCGTCAGGTGTATCTACCAGAAGCGCATCAAGTAGATTTCCGGTGGCATTCATTACGCGATATTTAGCGTACTGCTCGGCATAGTGAGCATCTAAGTAGTCTTTTCTCGCTTCAAACAGTTCGTTTTCAGTATTGAGCAAGTCAAGTAAGGTTCGTTGTCCAATTCGGTATTGCTTTTCATAGGCAATCACAGTTTCGGAGGCTGAATCGACATGGTCTGCAAGAAAGTTCTTCTGTTGAAGTGTCAGATCTAACGCACTCCATGATAAACGAAGGCTTTCTTCTACTTGTCGGTAAGCGTTGTCTCGCAGGTCTTTAGCTTGGTTTAGCTGATAAGCTGCGCGTTTAGACAGGTCACTGTCTGAGCCACCGTTGTAGAGGTTGTAACGCATACGAAGCATAGCTAGCGTTTCATCGCTGCTACCTCGATCACCACCAGCATCATCACGCCATGTTTGGCTCGCTTCAATGGAGAAGGTAGGGTAGTAGTTCCCTTTAGACTGCTTGTATTGAAAACGCGCTGAGTCAACGTCTACCATCGACACCTTAATGACAGGGTGCTTATCAAATGCCTCAACCAGAGCATCTTGTAAAGATAGAGGAAGTTTAGTCTCATCTGCTCTTGGGTAGATCAACCCTAATGGTTGTTGCCCTACTAAACGTGTGAATTGAGTATGGGTATCAACTAAGTTGTTCTGTGCAGCGAGTAAATTGCCGTGTGCCTTAGCAATCCTTGCCTCGACCTGAGATACGTCTGCAGTCGAGCCAATTCCCGATTGGGCACGGCGTTGGATATCGCGATAAATTTCTTTATGCACGGAAAGGTTGCTTTCAGATAGTGCAAGTATCTCTGTGGCTTTCACTGCATCTAGGTAGACTTGTGTCACTTGTAGTGCTAAATCAGACGCATCCGCTAGCAGTTGAAAGCGAACAGATTCAGCATCGGCTGCTGTTCTGTCCATATCATTGAGTGTTGCATTACCATCCCATAGCAGTTGGGTGAGGCTAAGAGTTGCTTCTTTTCTTGTGAGATCAGTATCGCTCCTCCCGGTTGAATCCGCCGGGTCAATTCCTTCATAACCGATGCCCGCATCGAGATCTAGGCTAGGTAGGTAAGCACCGGTTGAAGCATCAGCTTGTTTTACCGCGCTCTTAAATTGGTTGTAAGTGCTTTTTAGTTCGGGGTTAGTAGCGAGTGTGATTGCGACTGCTTGTTCCAGGGTTTGAGAGTAAGCAGTAAAGCTCGCGAGAACCACACAGCTAGCAATGAGTGACTTTTTCAGGTTCAAGGGAGCCTCCTTAATATCCGCCAAGTCGATAGTCAAGTTATTGCAGGAGCACCATGGCCCCACAGTAAGTACCAAAAGCTTAGTCGACGTAAACCAAAAGTGAGAATCTTTATGCGAAATTACGGGGGTTACTTATTAGTGACTTATAAACTTTCGTTTGGACTTTTTTGCTATTTACTAGATTGTCAGTAATGACGAGTCTAGCTTTATAAGGTGTGGGAGTACGCGAAAGTTTTAACACCTGTTGTAGGGGGTGGGGGACTTATATCGCACAAATGGGAATTTGGTTATGAATGCGAAAAGTCTAGCGCCATTCATGTTAGCTAGTACGACTGTAGTAATTGACATCAATGGTGAAATAAGAGAACTAGTACCTGGAGAAGTGCCGGGGCCGGGAGAAGTTATCGTAGTGGTCGGCCAAGGAGCGACGGCTGCGACTGAACCTCAGATAGAGGCGCAACTTATAGGCGACGGTGGTGACAACTTCAATCTTGATTTAGACAATGAAATTGCGTCGATCATCGAGCAGATTGAAGAGGGGGTCGACCCGACTCAGAATGAAGACTTTGCGACCGCAGCCGGGGGGCAAAATGGTTCCAGTCCAACAGGGACGGGAGACATTGAGCGAACTGGTGCAGAAACATTAGCTGAAACTCAATTTGATACTTCTGGGCTTGAATCTCAGGGGTTGTCTGAGACCCAAAGTCTTACTTTACTAGATTTAGTGGCACAAGCGGTCTTTGTTGGAGACGATGCGGTTACTGTCTTTGAAACGGATGTTCCTTGGGTTATTACTGGTACGGTTGTCGCAACAGAAACTGATGTCCCAACCTTTGTCCCCCAAGATGGTGTAGCGGGTGACAATGGTGTCTTTTCTATTGATGCAGATGGTAATTGGACCTACGTTGCCAATAGTGCTTTTGATGAGCTTAATATTGGTGATTCTCTTATTGATGTATTCCCTATTGAGTCTACCGACGGCACAGTCGGAAGTGTCACGGTTACTATTAATGGTACCAATGACTTACCACAATTTGTCGCAACTGATGATTTTATTCCTGGTGGTGGCGGTGGAGAAGATGAGCAACTCTCTACCTTTGCGTTTGAAGATGGCGTATACAGTTTCGATATTCCCGAAAACACCGCGGCTGATGTCCCGATCGGTCAAGTTGCGGCTGAGGATCCAGATAACGATGTCTTAATTTTTAGCATTTCGACCAATATCCAAAACGAAGGTGGAGAGGATTTGTTCCAAATTGATCCCGATACTGGGGTTATTAGCCTTACAGAAGCGGGGGCAGAGTCTTTCGTCAATGATTTCGAAATCTTAGAAAATGTTCACAACATTGTTGTCACCGTGACCGAAGGTGATGGCGTTGGTGAGCCGCAGTCCGTCGATGTCGATGTGATATTCACCGAACTGAACGAAGATGACAATGCCCCTATATTTGATGATACCGATGAAGGGGGAGTGTATAACTTCGAATACGATGAGAACTCGACCGATGAGTATGTGATAGGTACCGTCAGTGCGACAGATGCCGACGGTGAAAACGTCACTTATAGCATTAAGACCAATGTGTTTAATGACGCGGAAGAGCCACTGTTTGAAATCGATTCAGTTACTGGTGAAATTAGTTTAACAGCGGCTGGCGTGGCCGCGTTTACCAACGACTACGAGCTAGCAGAGAATGAGCACAGCATAGTGGTCACTGCGACTGAAGATGAAGGTTTAGGACCCGTTAAAACCACCGATGTGACGGTAAACCTTGATGAGGTCAACCTTGATGACAACGCACCAGTATTTGAAGACACCGATGAAGGGGGTGAATACAACTTCGAATACAACGAAAACTCGACCGATGAGTATGTAATAGGTACCGTTTCTGCGACAGATGCCGACGGTGAAAACGTCACTTATAGCATTAAGACCAATGTGTTTAATGACGCGGAAGAGCCACTGTTTGAAATTG
>NZ_LBLS01000006.1:0-34032 GCF_001188205.1 Vibrio sp. VPAP30 | reverse complement strand
CGCAAATCAGCGGCGATGACAAGGGTGCCGTGACGGAAGGCGATGGCAATGTGGTCCTTGAAGATACGGGCACGCTGACGTCTGTCGATGTGGATGGTAACAACGCGAGCGACACCTTTAAAACTGAGGTAACACCCAACAACCACCCAAGTGAAGGGGCGCCACTGGGCAGCCTGACCATCACTGAAGGCGGTGAGTGGACGTACAACGTTGACAACAGCAAAGTGGAATACTTAGGTGAAGGTCAGACTCGCGTTGAGACCTTCACAGTGCAGTCTGAAGACGGCACGCCGCACACGGTCGAAATCACCATTACGGGCACCAATGACGCCGCGCAAATCAGCGGCGATGACAAAGGTGCCGTGACGGAAGGTGATGGCAACGAGATCCTTGAAGATACGGGCACGCTGACGTCTGTCGATGTGGATGGTAACAACGCGAACGACACCTTTAAAACTGACGTGACGGTGGTGAATCACCCGACGGAAGGGGCGCCACTGGGCAGCCTGACCATCACTGAAGGCGGTGAGTGGACGTACAACGTTGACAACAGCAAAGTGGAATACTTAGGTGAAGGTCAGACTCGTGTTGAGACCTTCACGGTGCAGTCTGAAGACGGCACGCCGCACACTGTCGAAATCACCATTACGGGCACCAATGATGCGCCAGAGTTTATCAGTGGTAGCAACGACAGTCATGGGCGTGATTCGCAAGGCAAAGTAGATGCGGATAGCTATCAGTTTAGTGTTGATGAAAACACCCCTACTGGTGTCATTGGTAAGGTTGAAGCATTCGATATTGACCAAAATAGCCAAGTGACCTATCACCTGACTAATCACACTGACTTGTTTGAGATAGATGCAGCTACTGGTGAAATCAGTGTTAAGAATGGTGTTACGTTTGACCATGAAACAATCGACAGTTACCAACTTGAGGTAGAAGCTCGTGACCAGTTTAATGGAACAGATACAGCTCAAGTTAAAGTCCTTGTAAACGATCTTAATGAAGCGCCTATCGCTGAAGATGATAAAGGCATTGAAAAGACCACTAAGACACTGGATCAGAACAATTGGGATGACAGTGCTGACATTAGTGTTGATTACTATGTGATTGATACTGCTACAGGAAACAAAGTCGCT
This sequence comes from Vibrio sp. VPAP30, assembly GCF_001188205.1. Classification (NCBI taxonomy): domain Bacteria; kingdom Pseudomonadati; phylum Pseudomonadota; class Gammaproteobacteria; order Vibrionales; family Vibrionaceae; genus Vibrio; species Vibrio sp. VPAP30. The sequence continues at coordinate 32,893 of NZ_LBLS01000006.1, read as the reverse complement.
GATGCGTCCAAATCTGATTATACCGGTGACGGAGATCATAAGTACGGTGTGAGTTCATCACTCGACAATGGTTCAGGCCGAGACCAAGTCCAAAATGGACAGATAGGTTACGATGATGCTACTGGTCAGAGCGAAGCAATGCGTTTTTCATTTGCCAATGGACAAGTGTCTGATCACGCTGAAGTGGAGGTGAAAAACCTTTGGACTGACACCAAAAATGGTAGTTGGGAGCCTGGTATTGAACGTGGTGTCTGGAAGGCCTACTACAAAGGCGAGTTGGTTGCGACTGGTGTCTTTGAAGGTACTCGCGGAGGTAGCCAAGTCGTTAGCATTGACGCAGATGGTCGCTACTTTGACAGTATTGAGATGTCGACCACCAGCTACAAAGACGGTGTTGTTGATCCAAAAGGGTCTGAGTATTTTGTAACTCAAGTTACCGCTGATCTGACTACTTTTGACGATAGCTACCAAACAAATGGCTCAGGTACTTTAGAGCTAGATGTTTTGGCAAATGATCATGATCCGGATGGCGATGATTTGACTATCGTCGATTATCCAAAAGAAGACTTCTTAACTCTTAAAGACGGTAAGTTGGTCTTTGACGCAGCGAAGTATCTTGAATCTTTGCCTGCCGATGAACGTATTATCAAGACTGGTGAAGTGAAGGAATACACCTTTGAGTACACCATTGAAGATGAGGACGGTTTAAAAGATACGGCTGAAGTTACAGTGAACGTAATGGGTGAGCCAATGTCTTTAAATGATGCTCGCGCTGAGCTAAATGAGTCTGAAATTGGTACAGAGACAGGGGGACACGCCGAAGGAGATTTGGTAGCAGACCTTGGTTCTGCAACAGAGGCGGACTACCATTTTTCAGCAGAACAAAATTTGGATGGTTTCACCAGTGGTGGTCAGTCAGTTTCGTTTGAAGTGAGTGCAGACCAAAGTACTCTAACTGGATATACAGGAACTGGCTCAGATCGCGTTAAAGTGCTTGAAGCAACGATCGATGGTAACACGGGCCACTATTCCGTTGTTCAGCATTCTGCTTTGGATCATGCTGAGCAAGGTGCTGACAAACTGGACATTTCGGTAAAAGTCGAGGTGAATGCAGGAGGTCAATCTGAGAATGCCACACTGCACATAGATGTTACCGATTCGGTGCCTATTTCAAATTCTGCTCACCACGTTATCAATGACGTCGCGCTACAAAGCAACACTGTAGTAATTGCGCTTGATGCTTCACAGTCGATGAGTAACCAAGTACTTGATGCTGACGGTCACTTGGTGACACGCTGGGAACTGGCAAGAGACTCCATCACTGCAATGTTTGAAAAGTATCAGGATGTCGGCGATGTCCAATTCAAAATTGCCGCACATAGTGGTTTGCCTGATGGACAGATTTCTGGTTGGCTAAGTTCAGTAGGAGACATTCGTCAGTTCTTCTTTGATGTTCAGCCATCGGCTTGGACACCTTATAGCCAAGCGATAGATCAGGTACATGAAGTACTTACAGACCCAGCGAGTCAGGTATTGTTCAGTAGTACCAATACGCAGTTGTACTTTATTTCTGATGGTGTCACGACAGACTTCAATGGTTGGACAAATCAATCTGGTAGCTATGAGATCAAGGCTCGGGAGAGTCTAATGAAATGGAGTAGTGAAGATGATTTTTCCAGCCCAGAGCGATACCAGCAAGTTAGAGATGGTTTGGTAGAACCAACAACGGCTGAAGAAAAAATGATCCTCGAAAATGCTATGGAGAAGAGCATCGAAACGAGTGGACAAGCGATTGACAATATTTGGTCAGTTGGTATTGGGGCTGGTGCCGATCTGAAGTATTTGGAGCCGATAGCGACCGATAATGGCACGGCTATTGTTGTGGTTGATGACGCACAGATAGAAGAACTACTGATCAAAACGGTTTCTGGTCAATTGCAGAGTGACTTGATTAGCCATCAAGGGGGCGAAGAACAGTGGGTAGACACGATAGTCGTCGAAGGAGATACCTACCATTTCGACAAGCTATCCGGTGAAGTGACCAAGAGTGTGGCTGGTCATGAAGAAACAGTATCCGAGAGTCCTTTAGTTAAAATTGACACGACTCATGGTCACCTTACTATTAACTTTGAAAATGGACGTTATGATTACAAAGCGAACAATGTCGATGGTCATCAACAAGACAAGTTTACCGCTAGAGTCATAGATGCAGACGGTGATGTTGTGGAGAGCCGCATTACTATCGATGTTCAAGATACCTCGCAGCCTGATACGTCACGCAACTTAATTCAAGGTGATGGCCAAGCCAATACTTTGGATGGAACAGATGGCCATGATGCACTAGTCGGACGTGAAGGTGCTGATACACTGAATGGTGGTCTGGGCGATGATATCCTTATCGGAGGTCAAGATAATGATGTGCTTATTGGTGGTTTAGGCAGTGACATCTTAACGGGTGGGGCAGGAAATGATGTGTTTAGTTTTTCTGCTGAATCACTAAGTTTGACACCTGAGCAAGATATCATCAAAGATTTCCACCTTAATGAAGACAAACTCGATCTGACAGATGTTTTGGCACCGCAAGGTGATGATGTTAAGGATATGGAAAATCTGCTAAATCATCTGACGGCTAGCTTCGATGCAGACAAAGAGACATTAAATATTGACCTAACGGCAGACGATGGAAAGTCAGTATCAATTGCGCTTGAGCAGTTTGATATGTCAGGCTTGGATCTATCGGTATCGGCGAGTTCAAATGAAATTGTTGAACAGCTATTTCAGCATCAGGCCTTTAAAGTGGACTAGCGAAAAAAGATTAAGGGGGCAGATTGAGCCCCCTTATTTTTGTGCTACTTTTTAGCATTATTGCAAATTGATGTATAATTCCACATGTAAATTAAGGTTAATGTGCGACGCTGCAACGGCTACAGTGCGTTGAGTTATAAGTAAAAGGCGATAGCGAATGAAGTCATTTGAGTGGGATGCGTGTTATGAAACAGGTCTTAATGATGTCGATGAGCAGCATCAATACTTAGTTGAAATCATTAATCGTTATGGAGAACTAATCACTCGCAATAGCATTTCCGTCGAAGACATCAGAATGGCGTTATATGAGCTTTCTCGCTATGCCGAGTTTCACTTCAAGGAAGAAGAAAATCTAATGCGTAGTGTTGGCCTGTACGAAGCCCACATTGAAGAGCATGTTAAAGTGCATCGTGCGTTTATGACCGACATTTTGAGCATGCAGTCGTTTATCAATGATGGCAACCAGAAGACTTCGGAACAACTGCTTAACTTTCTAATTCACTGGCTCGCTTATCATATTCTTGGTATTGACCAAAATATGTCGCGGCAAGTACAGAAGATCAAATTAGGGCTTGACCCAAAGGTGGCTTGGGAGAACGAAGAGAAGCAGCAAGATTGCTCCACAGAGCCACTTCTGAAAGCGTTGAATGGACTGTTTGAACAAGTCTCTGAACACAATAAAACGCTTGTCGAACTCAACCAGCATCTTGAAGATAAAGTTGAAGAAAGAACGAAGCAGCTTTCCCAAGCAAACAAGCAGCTAGAAGAGTTGTCACTGACGGACTCTTTAACTCAATTGCCTAATAGGCGCTGTGCAATCCGAAAGTTGAAAGCTTATTGGCAAGAATCGACTCAAGATCGAGAGCCTCTCACTTGTATCATGATCGATGTTGATTACTTTAAGCAAGTTAACGACAGTGCCGGCCATGATGCAGGAGACAGACTGTTAACCGAGCTTGCTCAAGCGCTTGCTGACTCTTTTAGAAGTGATGATCTTGTCTGCCGATTGGGTGGCGATGAGTTCTTTGTTATTTGTCCAAATACTAATGCGGAAGGCGGTGTGCATATCGCAGAGCTGACACGTCACATAGTGAATCAAATGCTTGTCCCTGCGGGCGAGAATGTTTGGCGTGGTAGTATCAGTGTCGGAGTTGCGGAGCGAACAACTGACATGCTCGACTATAACGACCTAATTAAAGCTGCTGATAAAGCCGTATACGATGCAAAATCAAAAGGCAGGAATCAGGTCAGCGCTTTTAAGGCTGAAAGCGCTGTTTAATAAGTCTGTAACACTCTTGGCGAAACCAACGGTGTTCTGGGTCTTTATGGTGTCGTTCGTGCCATAGTAGGTAATAGTGATGCTCCGGTAACTCGAAAGGCAATGGCAGTGTTTTCAAGGAATGCTGGCAACACAAAGCATCAGCAATATGGCTAGGAACTGTCATTAGATAAGAGGTTTCTGCCAGCAATTGCGCTGCACTATCTAGGTTGGGCATTACTGCGGCAATCCTTCTTTGGTGCTCACGTTTTTTAAACACACCATCTACTTCACGTGTTTTGTCACTTAAGCCACTTACTTGAATATGCTTGGCCGTAAAGTACTCTTGTAAAGATATCTCTGACCGTCCGTGCCAATGTAGTCCAGCACTGAGTACCACATAATGGTCACTGGCGATACGTTTTCCATGAATATGGTTTGGAACATCTACCGCCATAGTTGCAACTAAATCAAGGGAACTTGTTGCGATGGCTTCTAACTGTCCATCATCTAAGATCGACCCTTGTATTGAGGCGTTTGGACAAGTTGAAGAGAGCAACTTGGCGATCTCAGGCAACGCGGTAGCTGAGATAAATGAGTCGAATGCAATATGAAATCGTCGCTGAATTTCTTCAAGCTCAAAATCTGAGCGTTGATAGAGCGCATCCATATCCCTGAGTAAACTAGGAATAGTTTGCTTTAGTTCTCGCGCTCTATTGGTCAGTACAAACTCCTTCCCGTCGCGAACTAACATGGGATCACCAAAAGCATCCCGTATCTGACCGAGTGTTCGACTCATGGCAGGTTGAGTAACGTGGAGCAACTTGGCTGCTTCAGTGAGACTTTGCGTTTGAAGCAAGGCATTTAAAGCAGGCAGGAGTTTGTAGTTATTCATGTCATTACAGCTCTTTTAGCATCCAGACATCGCAGCTATTGTGCTCGGTACCTTCGAGCGGCTGAGATAAGTGTTCAAAACCAAATGCTTCATACATTCTAACTGCGGCATTCATATTTGACAGGGTGTCGAGATAACATGACTTAAACCCGTGCTTTATGGCGAAGTCAAGGCATTCCGATACTAGCTTACGGCCTAAACCCAGCCCTCTGCTTTCGGGAAGAAGGAAGAGTTTCTTTAGCTCACAGATCTCCTCGCTATTGGAGAAAGGTGCAAGACCACATCCGCCAACAATCTTTCCGTTGAGTAGAGCTACCAAATAAAGTGAGCGGTTATCAAGAGTATAAGACTGGCTCATATGACTGACTTCGGCATCTGAAGGGCCGTATCCTTCTCCTACAGCCCCAAACTCTGCACCCACCGCATGAATGATTTGGCAGATTGTTGGATCGTGTTCAGCAAGAATTGGTGTGATTGTCAGTTTCATAATGACCTCGTTGATTTGTTTAATGCGTTTACAGCCAATGTATCGATTGAGGTTGATAATTTAAAATTATTTTTAATCATATTAAATATAACAAAAACTGATGCGCTTGCGGTAAGTATCTTGGTGAACTCCCCATTTAGATGATTGAGAAGTGTCCAATAGACGATTCTACGGATATTTCAGTTTGGCTTTGAACCTGGCTTTCGTTACTATGTACAGCTACTTGAAAATACCGAAATTCCCTTGCGGGAAACCTTATGGACACTACCAAAAGGTAGATGAGGAAACGATGCAACATCTAGAAGAGATCATTGCTAACGCGAACGCAGCTATTGAAGCCGCGGATTCGTTAGTTGCACTTGATGAAGTGCGTGTTCAGTATCTAGGCAAAAAAGGTGAGCTAACGGCTCAGCTTCAAAGCTTAGGTAAACTACCACCAGAAGAGCGCCGTGAAGCTGGTCAAGAGATCAACAAAGCCAAAGGCGTTGTTCAACAAGCTATCGCAGCTCGTAAAGATGCACTACAACGTGCAGAGCTAGAAGCGAAGCTTGCAGCAGAAACAATCGACGTTACTCTACCAGGTCGTCGTATTGAGAACGGTGGTCTACACCCTGTGACTCGCACTGTTGAGCGTATTGAACAGTTTTTTGGTGAGCTAGGCTTTAACACGGAGTCTGGTCCTGAGATTGAAGATGCATTCCACAACTTTGATGCACTAAACATCGCAGAAGATCACCCAGCGCGTACTGACCACGACACGTTCTTCTTTAATCCAGATCTAATGCTACGTACGCACACGTCTGGCGTTCAGATCCGTACGATGGAAAATGGCAAACCACCATTCCGTTTCATCGCACCGGGCCGTGTTTACCGTAACGACTACGACCAAACGCACACGCCAATGTTCCACCAAGTGGAAGGCATGCTAGTAGACGAGAACGTAAACTTCGCGCAGCTAAAAGGCATCCTGCATGACTTCCTATGTAACTTCTTCGAAGAAGAAGTGGAAGTTCGTTTCCGTCCTTCTTACTTTCCATTCACTGAGCCTTCAGCAGAAGTAGACGTGAAAGGTAAGAACGGCAAATGGCTTGAAGTTCTCGGTTGTGGCATGGTCCACCCTAACGTACTTCGCAGCGTTGGCATCGACCCTGAGAAATACTCTGGCTTCGCATTTGGTATGGGCGTTGAGCGTCTGACTATGCTTCGTTACGGCGTAAACGATCTTCGTGCGTTCTTCGAGAACGACCTTCGTTTCCTAAAACAGTTCAAGTAATCCAGGGGATACATCACTATGAAATTTAGCGAATCTTGGCTTCGTGAGTGGGTAAACCCTGCGGTATCGACTGACGAACTTACACACCAAATCACAATGGCGGGTCTAGAAGTAGACGACGTACTACCTGTTGCTGGTTCTTTCACTGGCGTTAAGGTAGGTAAAGTGGTTGAGTGTGGTCAACACCCAGACGCTGACAAACTACGTGTAACTAAAGTAGATGTTGGCGCTGAAGAACTTCTAGACATCGTTTGTGGCGCATCTAACTGTCGCCTAGGTATCAAAGTTGCTGTCGCAACCGTTGGTGCTGTACTACCAGGCGATTTCAAAATCAAAAAAGCAAAACTACGTGGTCAACCATCACACGGCATGCTGTGTTCATTCTCTGAGCTAGGTATTGACGTAGAATCTGATGGTATCATGGAGCTAGCGGAAGACGCAGTAATCGGCACTGATTTCCGCGAATTCCTAGGTCTTGACGACGTAACAGTAGACGTAGACCTAACAGCTAACCGCGCTGACTGTTTCAGCATCCGCGGTATGGCGCGTGAAGTTGGCGTTCTTAACCGCGCTGACGTAACTGAGCCAGCAGTTAACCCTGTAGCACCAGCGATTGATGACACTGTTTCTATCGAAGTGAAAGCGACAGCTGCGTGTCCACGTTACCTTGGCCGTGTGGTTAAAAACGTAAACGTTCAAGCTGAAACGCCACTTTGGATGCAAGAGAAACTGCGCCGCTGTGGTATCCGCTCTATCGACCCAGTAGTAGACATCACCAACTACGTTCTTCTAGAACAAGGCCAGCCAATGCACGCATTTGATCTTGCTAAGATCGAAGGTGGTATTGTTGTACGTATGGCAGAGCAGGGCGAGAAGCTTACACTTCTAGATGGCAACGAAGCAGAGCTAAACGCAGATACTCTAGTGGTCGCAGACCACAATAAAGCACTTGCTATCGCAGGTATCTTCGGTGGTGAAGAGTCTGGTGTAACGACTGAAACTAAAGACGTGCTACTTGAGTGTGCGTTCTTCGCTCCAGACCACATCCGTGGTCGCGCTCGTAGCTACGGTCTACACACAGATTCTTCAATGCGCTTTGAGCGTGGTGTCGATTACGCACTACAAGTGAATGCAATGGAGCGTGCAACAGATCTTCTAGTTGAAATCTGTGGTGGTGAAGTCGCACCTGTTGTGGTGGTTGAGTCAGAAACTGACCTACCAACACCAAATACAGTAGCGCTTCGCCGCTCTAAATTAGACAACCTACTAGGTCACCACATTGCAGACAGCGATGTTGTTGAGATCCTAGAGCGTTTAGGTCTAACGGTAGAAACTGCTGAAACAGGTTGGACGGCTACTGCACCGACATGGCGTTTTGATATTGCTATCGAGCAAGACCTAATTGAAGAAGTAGGTCGCATCTACGGTTACGATAACATCCCTAACCAAAACCCAGCGGCAGCACTTAAGATGCACGACCACGTTGAAGCGAACATTCCGCTAAAACGCGTCCGTAACCTACTTGTTGACCGTGGTTACCAAGAAGCGATCACTTACAGCTTCGTAGAGCCAGAGCAGCAAAAGCTTGTTGTTCCAGGTGTTGAGCCGCTAATCCTGCCATTCCCAATCTCTGCAGATATGTCAGCAATGCGTCTAGGCCTAATCCAAGGTCTACTAAACACTGTGGTTCACAACCAGAAGCGTCAACAGCCACGCGTTCGTCTATTCGAATACGGCCTACGTTTCATCCCATGTGAGTCTGCTGAAAACGGTATGCGCCAAGAGCCCATGCTTGCAGGTGTTATCGCAGGTACTCGCAGCGAAGAGCACTGGGACATCGAAACCAACACAGTTGATTTCTTTGATCTGAAAGGCGACCTAGAAGCGGTTCTTGAGCTAACAGCAAACGAAAACGCATACTCTTTTGCTGCGCTTTCTGCTGAAGATAAAGCAGCGAACCCAGCACTTCACCCAGGTCAATCTGCAGCAATCATTGTTGATGGCAAGCAGGTAGGTGTGATTGGTACGGTTCACCCAGAACTAGAGCGTAAGTTTGGTCTAAACGGCCGTACTATCGTGTTCGAAGTTGAATGGTCTGCAATCAGCACGAAAGTGATCCCTGAAGCAGTTCAGCTTTCTAAGTTCCCATCAAACCGTCGTGACATCGCGGTAGTTGTTGACGAAGCAGTCGCTTCTGGCGACATCGTTGCAGCGTGTCTAGAGCAAGGTGGTGAGTTCCTGAAAGATGCGAAACTATTCGACGTTTACGTTGGTAAAGGCGTTGAAGAAGGTAAGAAGAGCCTAGCTATCGCGCTAACACTACAATCTGTAGAGCGTACGCTTGAAGATGCAGACATCGCTGGTGCGGTTGACGCTATCGTTGCTCACGTATCTGACAAGTTTGGTGCATCGCTACGCGACTAACCACTTCTGATTAGATAGAAACCCAAAGGCCTCGCAATTGCGAGGCCTTTTTGTGTTAACAATACTATAGCGTTATTTAACTAGGCGAATGTTTGTATTTTAATTTTCAAACGTGTCTATAGACTCTCAGTACGGTATTTCTCATACTCTTCTCTGTAAAGGCCTTCCGATTCATCTTTAAATTGCTGACGTTTTCCAAATAGATCTAGCAATTTTTCGCTTACACTTTTATAAATAATTGCATGAGCTTGGTTTCGAATCTTTTCCTCGTCATAATCCTCTATTGAAAAGTCATCTTCCAGAGATAGGTTTACCAAATGAAGTAGGGCTGTCTTATCGAGTTTATCAACAGGTTCATAGTCGCCATTTTGTGTTAAGTAATAACCTTGGTTATTTTCTATCTTTAATGCTTGCATATCCGCCTCTTCGTTCATTATAAGAGTTCTCACCAGCTTCTAGAGAATTCATTGTTATATCGAAATTATTTATTATTTTTCCATCAACAGAAGTCAAATGTACATTTGATGGATGACCTGAATATCTGCGATAGATGATTTCGCCATCCTCAACTTCTTTAGACGTATAGATTACATAATCAGCATTTATTGATGCACCAACAGTGTTATTATGGGTAACGACGACAACAGGCATTGATTTAGAAAGCTCTTTTAGAATTTGGTTTACCTCACTCTTTAAGAATATGTTATCGAAAGATGATTCGGGCTCGTCTATCAATAAATAGTCGAAGTTTTTTGCGTCTTTAATTTCTTGAAGTAACCTGAACTCGGAACGTTCCCCTCCTGAAACCGTAAAACCATCTTTGTTCAAAATTTCATATTCTATACATGTGAAGTATTTATAAAACTCAGATGGCGTTAAAGCCTCATTGTTTTTTAACTCTAGTAAGTATTTATATGGTGATGAATATTGATCAAATGCATCTTTAAAAGCTGTTTTTACGCCACTAGTACTTTTTACTTCACCAGCACCAGAAAAAGGACGTTGCTTACATACAACTGTAAAATTTTGAATATGCTCTTTCTGTATAACTTTTTCTGTTTGTAATAGCTTTGTTATCTCATTGAACTTACTAACTTTTTGATGTTCTGAGATTACACTATATAAATCGACATCTTTAATTTGTATGGATGATGAACGAAGTTGTAGCTTATTTTTGACGTCTCTTACTATATCGTTAACTGCGCTTCTCTTTTTCCTATCTAAGTTTTTTTTCCAAAAGATTTCTATCAGGTTACAAAGAAGTGCTCTCAGACCAATGAGGTCGACATGTTTATCGATGACAGTTCTATATTCGGTGTTGTCAATGAGTAGTCGAGTTGAGTTAATGAGGTCATAAAGAACTTTGTCATCATTTACATCAAAAAGACTTTCATTAAAGAGTAATGATTTTGAAAACGAATCACGCTTTCCAGCATCGTCCGCTAGTTTCATCAAGCTGTCTAGGTATTCAGATACTTTTCGTCTATTTTGAGCGAGGTCTATATCAATGACATCATCTAGTACACCTTTAAAGGCAGTCAGGTACTTATCTGAGAAGTTACTTTTTTCACGAGCGAGCCCCTGATTAAACTCTCTATCATAGCTAGCGTCATCCCGCTGAACGAGAGAAAACTGGGGTATATATTTCACATTCTCACACTCTTGGTTAATTCGGTTTAAGGTAACTGTTTTACCTGAAGAACGTGAGCCTAAAATGATGTTAAGGCCAGTTGACAAATGCAAGCCATCATCAAAGACTTGAAAAAGTCTATTTCCATCGGTTTCTGATAATGAAACTTTTGTCTTGTCTCTCAAACTGCTCTTAATTGATTTTAACGAAACCTCACCACAATCGATATATGTTTGACGTGGAGGGAAGGTACGAAGACTGTCTTTCAACCTGACATCACTGAAAAGCACTGGTGTCAATTCGGAGTCATCTTTACATAGACGAATAAATTTTTTAGGACTATCCACCTCTCCAGCAGTGATGTAATCACTAAGACAATTAAGGCTTCTCTTTGATAAAGATGGTTTTTTATCATAGTGAGGGATTATCAAATACTTACTAAGGTCACCAAAGATTTCATGCAGTTCATTTGTAGATATAGAGTCACCAATATTCCTGACTTTTTTTGTTACCTCCAAAGTTCTAAGTTGGAAATCCTCCAAATCTTGCTTTTCTGATATAAGAAGAATATGACCATTGTCGAGGTTAATTTCTATTCCTGGAAATACTGCGCAATCTACCGCATTATCAATCTCATAAAACTGTTCTAAGTCGAACATGTCATGGTTTGTTATAGCTATCGCATCCAAGTTGGCTGTAGAAACATACTCACATAATTTGGACAATGAGAATGTAAAATTGGCATCGCTAATCGTAGGGATTGTATGTAAGTGGAGATCAATTTTTTTCACGTTTAACTCCGCATGCTGGGAACTAGATAATGAACTAAATAACTTACTATCACGTTATCGTCTTTCTTTATTAAATGTTGCTCATAATAGCAATTAGTTGAATATCCTGTGTATTAACTTTGATGCGTATGAGTCAATGTTTTGATTTGTGTCAAGTCATCCTGATATCAGAGGAATTGTAGTCATCTATTACATTGAAGACTTCGGCTACTTCCCAATGCTTGAGCAACCACAGCAGTTCAACATAACGTTGATGAAAGCGGTTAAGTCAGTGAAGTAGGGCGGTTGTAACCGTCTGATAGAAATCAAAGGCCTCGCAATTGCGAGGCCTTAGTTTTTACAGGTATAGCCGAGAGGTTAAATACCCATTGGCTTCAACCCGTACCTAACGGTTAGCGAAAGCTTGGAATAATCGCAGGTATCCCTGGCAGAAGCCCAACTAACGCCATCACACTGGTTAGCACCACAAACATAATGCCTGGCAACACCCAGCGGCTCATTTTACTCAGTTCACCGCTACGTTCTTTACAACCTACTAAGCCTAAGTTGTCTAACAGCATAGTGAGCGACCAACCAAATGCAGGGTTTACTAGCGCTGATGAAAACACAACGATTGCGGCTGATTGAGTGGTTTTCCCTTCACGCGTCATCTCCATGCCAGCTTCTAGCAATGGGACGAATACACCAACGATTAGCGCAACACAAAGCACAGGTTGCCAGATAGCTAAATCCATCGGGTAACCCCAAATTGCGGCGATGATGCAAAACAGAGCCGTCAGCAAAGCACCCGCAGGAATAGGGCGTTTAGCAATTGCGGCTGGCACGATGTAAGTCCCCCATGAAGAGGTAAAGTTAGTACCACCAAGCAAAGAACCAAACGTTTGACGAATAGACGCCGTGGTCATGGTGTCGTCAATGTTCATGTGTACTTTTTCGGTACGTTTTGGGTAGCTGATTTTTTGAAAGACCTGATGTCCTAAGAAGTCTGGCGACCACATAGCCACGGCTAAAATAGCAAAAGGTAACACCACCATGAAGTGTTCAATTGTCGGCAGGCCAAGCATCCAACCTGTATTCTCCCCCCACCAATACATAGGGTTCATGTTAGGTAAACCAGGTTCGGTTTGGAAAGAAAACGGTGCGCCCATCGCAAAAGCTAACGTGCCACCCAGCAAGCAGCTAAGAGGCACTGCTAGCCAACGCTTACGGAAATGTTCCAATAACGCGTACAAGATAATGGTACAAAAGATCACGACGAAAGCGATGTGGCTCATACCAATTCCTTCTGCCCAAGCGAATAGCTTTTTGACTTGAGAAACGGTCCCAACAAAGCCTAGGTAGAGCAATAAGCCGCCACACACACCTTTACTGGTGAGATTAGCCAACATGCTGCCACCTTTACTGATGGCCAACAATAAGCCAAACGCGCCAATCAGCAAGCCAAAGGCCATCGGGTGTCCGCCAGCGGCAACAACAATCGGAATTAAAGGGATGAGAGGGCCGTGTGTACCTGCGAGGTTAGCGGTCGGCAATAGAAAGCCAGAGAAAAGAATAATGAAAACTGAAGCGATAAGTAATTCATAACGAACATTTTCTAGAATAAACCCTTCGTTTAGCCCTAGAGCTCCGGCAAAGGTTGCTGCAATAGCACCCACCATTACCACTTTACCAATGGTCGCCGCCATTGCTGGGATGGTGTCTTCAATCTCAAATCGGTAATCTTTAAACGGCAAGTTTGGACGCCAGCGTTTAGGCGACATGATTTGCAATTCGTGCTCTAGATACTGCTCTCGGGACTCAAATTCAGAGCTTGGTTTGTGTTGTTGTTCATAAGTGAGTTCATCCTCATTGGCTTGAGGCTTATCTGTTCTTATATGTTCGGACTCTAAAGTACTGCTCATTTTGATTCCTTTCGTTCACACTCTGAGGTGTGTTGTTCCAACAAACGTAATCATTTAAGTTGTTAGTACCTTAAACCAATCTCAAAAAAACAAATAGTCTCAGTTAGTTAGACATTAGTCGTAGAGTTAGCCTGAAAGTATGAAGAGGCTAGATAATAAGGTAAGAAGAGCTTAGCAATCGCGCTAACGCTGCAATCTGTAGAACGCACACTTGAAGATGCAGACATCGCTGGCGCGGTAGACGCTATCGTTGCTCACGTATCTGAGAAGTTCGGTGCGTCGTTACGCGACTAATCACCTCTGACTAGATAGTAAAAAACCTGCCAACTTCATATGAAAGCGGCAGGTTTTTTATGGCTACTAGTGCGAAATTAATCGTTACTTGGTCTTGGCATCAGGACATAAATCAACGTCAGAATGATAAACATAGCGAAAGTGTATGCCTTCATCTGGCCGTTCCATGAGTTTGCCCACATCGAGAACCACTCAGCGCCAACCACGCCAAAACCGAAATACCACACACCTAAAGCGACTGTTACACCAGATACATAAAAAGCCTGGCCTTTGGAGAACCCGGCCGCTTCACGTTTGAAGAACATAATCACAGCGCCGATTACGCATAAAGCGCCCGCGAGAAATTCAAGTGCGATGATCAGATTGTAAAATACAGTGTGAAGTGTTGAGGAGGTAATCGCACGTCCGTACAGGTTACCACCGGTAAAAAATGCCTTCATTTGGTCCATCGCCAATACGTGTTGTACAAATTGAAAGTTTGTATTGTAGTCAATCACATTGTTATAGCTGACCAGTACGCAGAATACCCCAACATACATCGCGACAACGGCTTTCGAAATATCGAGAACCAAGCTTAATCTCATAGCACAACCTCATTTACAGTTATTGTTTGTTTTGAAATAGTAAATTTGTTCATTCCGATACGTTCACTTCGATTGTATTCGGGAATGGAGTGATCAAACCCATAAGCTGTGGCTGGTGCCATGTACTGAGTGATACCTTCTTTGGTGCAGGTGATATGATCATGGCCATGACCACAAATAACCTCTCTTACACCAGCTTGCTTAAGGATATGGAATATTTTCTGGTCGTTCTCAAGGCAGATAGCTTTCATCCACTCTGATCCGACACGAATTACTGGGTGATGCACAACCACTACCGGGTCTTTGTTTTTTCGGATTTGCCTTTTCAGCTGAGCGATGCCACGATTGTCTATCCTACCGGAGCCAAGTGGATGTTGAGCATTAATAGGCTTCTGGCTTGAGTCGAGGAAGATGAATTCGCGCCCGGCAATCTGACATTGATCTGTTACTTGAATCAACGATCCTTTGAGCTCGTCTTTCATCAAGTCGATGTCGTCATGATTACCTGCAATCGCAAAAACTTGTTTGCTGTTGATGTGATTGGAAACAAACTCAAGCAGCTTCGTATAGTCTCCGGACTTAGGTCCACAACAGATATCACCAGTTAGTAGTATCGTGTCGCAACCCCTATCAGCATTGGCGACATTCAGTGCTTTCTCTAGGTTTTGAAAGCTCGAGTCGTCGCTCAAATGGCAATCGCTAATTTGAAACACAGTACTCATGTTTATTCCTGATCAGGTTAATAAGTAAAAGGGTTGGTCCCAGCAAAATTAGTTGTGCGACCAGTTTTTTAATGCTCGCCCAGAACATAATGTTCATTAGTAAGCTGCTTTCTTTTACGCCCCAGAAAGCAAGGATGAGGAAAAGATTGACGTCAGCAAGGGCAACGATCAGCGTTGCCAGTACAATTCTGATCGCAACGCTTTCAATCTTCAGTGAGTTGAAAAGCACACCAAACAGAAACATCGAGACAAAATAAGCGCATAGTGAAGACAAGTAGATTCGGTAATTGCTGAGGTTATAGATCAAGTCAAAGCTCTGGTTGTACGTCGACTCTGCATTCACACCGGGAAGTATTGCCGCGATGTACATCAAGCTTATAAATGACAAGTAACCAAAGTAAGCGAAGGTAATACACTTGAAGTACACGTCTGGAGAACGTGTGGCCATGATAATCGATGAGAAAAGATAAACAAATGGGTAGGTAAAAAAGCCTGCGGTGAGGTGAATACCAAAGAATTCGACTGCTTTCGCTGCTGCCATGTTTGATGCAGTTAGGAAACAGAGCAGCCCTAGAGTCGCAAGCATGGTTGACTTTTCTAGTACGTTCATTTGTTATTGCTCCATTTGGCGATAGATAGCGACAAAGTTTTCATTGCTGATATTAAGCTGCTGCCGAATTGAAGGTTTCATTAGACTTTTCATCGTGAGAGTTACCGGGATATCTGCTATTTCCATCTCAACCGTTTTTTCGCGAGCATTGACCGAACGAATTCGTTCATCTGAGATAGAGTAACTTTCTTGATGTTTTTTAATGTCATATTTGTCAATGTAGGCGTGTTTGAACATTTCATTATCAATAAATCCGACTAATCCATCAATAAAATAGAGTTTACTTTTCTTCTTTCTGATTTTTAATAGATTAAATTTTAACATTTTTCAGCTGCATTATTGGGCGGTCATTCTCATGAATTATTCTGTTGGTGGAAATGAATACGAATTGGTTCTCGTCTTTCATTACTTTTCTTAAAACAATCTCATTGGACTTAGTTATGCAAATATAGTGATTTTTGTTTTTTAGAGGAGGCGTGAATTGTTCAAAGATCAATTGGCTGCTTTTAGGTAGGCTATCAATGAGGTCATTGTTCTTGATAAAAACCTCAATGCCCTTATGTTTCGATAATTCGATAAGGCTTTCAGTTAGTGCATCAAAGCATTGCTGAACATGAGTATCCGAAGAAAGGTCGGAAAAAGTGATATTGTAGTAGTCACAAATTTTACCAACAGTGTCAATAGTAGGGTTACTGTTTTTTCCTGAGTAAAGGCTATAGAGAGTGCTGTATTTTACTCCCATTTCTTGAGCAAGATATTTTATACCACCAGTAGATTTTTTACTCTCTTTTATGAGTCTTACTATTTCGTTTATCATTTATTTACCAACTATATGTGACTTATGTTGATTTATCGTTTCATTTAAATGAATTTTTTTGATTTATTTAAATGAAACGTGTACTTTTTTATTGTACCCCGAAATCTAAATGTTTTTTTATTATTTATCCAGAGTTAGTTATGTCTGATGTCAGGAATTAATATTCTACCTAGTTTGTAGGGGTTGTTGTTACTCTTGCCGAGTGTTTTGTTATTCTATAATTTTGCCCGATTATATCGGGCACTTTTTGTAGGGATTGTATGTAGGTCTCATATCTTTCAGAGGTTTTGTTTCCTAAGTCAGGGAACTAAATAGTCAACCTATGATCTGAACAGCTAAGTTCATTCAAATATTTAGACCAAAGGCCAAGTATCGCTACAAAGCAACTTCCCGGAAACACTAAAATCAAGCCTTATACGCCAACTGCTAGAAACTAAAATTTCACCTATGTGTCAGCTGTTCACAATTAATTAGAACGATTAAATCATTTTAAAACAATGCCTTAAATAAAAAATAAACATTTCGTGTGCTTGTGTTTTATTAAGTTTGTAGTCATTAACGTAACCCGTTGCCTAATATGGCCCTGCCTTGCTTCTGGAGTGTAACTGCTCGTTCTATCAAGGCAGTACAAATAGACATATTTTGATTTAATAAGAGATACATCCATGAAAAAAGTAACAGTTCTAACTTCAGCCATCACTTCGTTATTACTAGTATCACCAGCAACATTCGCTAAGACTTATGTGGGTTTAGAGCTGGGTGGAGGTAAGTTTTCAACTTCAATGACTAGTCAGAATCTAGATCAAGAAGCAACGGATGACTATAGCAAAATGGTTAACGAGATGGATTCTGCGGGTTACATTCGTTTACAGGCAGGTCAATATCTAAACCAAAACGTACGAGTTTACGGCTATGTTCAGCGTGACGCCGATAACAAAGTGGAATTTAGCGAATTCGATCTTGATGACGGTGTTGTTGAAAAAAACGATCTAGAACGCAACAGCTATCAATTAGGCTTGGGAGCGGATTACATGTACTTCTTGACTAACGATTGGTTTGTTGTTGGTGGTGGTACGTTAGGTTACTACAACAGCAAACTAAAACTGACTGAGTTTGAAGATGGTGCTCAAACTGGCTCAATTGAGAGCAAGAAAAGCGGACTTTCAGCGGGCTTAAACCTGGGTACGGGCTACAACTTCACTGAAAGCTTTACAGCGGAAGTTGGCCTTCGTCATACTCAACTATTTGGCAATGAACATAAGCTAGGTTCTGACGAAGGTGGCTCAATCACAGCGAAGTTTGATAGCTCTACTCAGTTCTACATTAACGCTTCCTACAGCTTCTAATCAAAACAACGTCAGTTGGCTTAAAACTAAAAAACTATTATAGCGAATAGCGCGGTCATTATGACCGTGCTTTTGTTTGTTATAAATCTACAAAGTTTCTGAAACAAGTAGACTCCAACCCATGATCGGCCATGTTAGCCGCAAATCTAAAACTTCACTGAGGTTCTGGTTGGTGAAAAAGCTCAGTTCCCACTAAGGTGGAGCCTTGTATCACAGTTTCTGCCACGATTCGAACAAGGCAGACTCTAGATAAACATGTACCTATTTCACTTGAATGTCGTTACATCAGCAATCATCTGCTGCAACACAAATGATACTGTCCCCTTGAAAAGCCAACCCGCATGTATCCATAGAGCAGTGCCTGTATACCCGAATCAACATAAGATCTTATTCGCTCTATTTTCTAACAATCACTGTGGCGCAGTCTTCTTGTTGCGAGATCAGGTGCAACTGCCTATAAGACATTTGCCTTGTGAATGCTCTTCTTGTGTTCAATTCAGATTATTGAGGGTGACAGGGATGTGTTTGATGGTTTATTCCATAGGGTCATGACAGTTTCTAAGTGTGAAAAAAACTAAAAGTAATCAGTTTAAATCCTTTTAAAACAACTGCATAAACATAAAGGTATGTATTGTTTGATAACGATTGGAAACGTTTTTTGTATTAACCACTCATCGCTAATAAATTCGGCCTCAACAAACAGGGATGGGCGATAAACAGCGCCAATGCTTACAGGCCCCCCCAGAGATTTCAAAAACATATTTAGAATCTGAAAGGTAGAACATGATGAAAAAAACAGCAGTAGCAGTGTCAGTTATGGCATCTCTATTAGTTGGTTGTGGCGGCGGCTCAGGTGGTGGTAGTGCACCAGATGCTAAAGGCAATGAAGGTAAGGGTAACGAAGCAAAAGTGGTTTACCCGCAAGGCATTTATATAGCGACTATGGGTAACGGAGATTCTGCGGATTTAAAACGCGTTGTAGGTAAACCTGAATACATGGGTATAGCATTTGGGGTTCACCAAGGTTCGGAACAAGATTTTAGGTCCAGTATGGTGGGCGTAGATGCTAGTGGTCACACTCGATTAGTGAGCTCTATGGGAGAGTATGATTCTAGTACTGTACCTCAATATATCGCCATCAATGTATCTGATGAAGGCTTTATCGGGAATATGAAAGATTCGTTCGGAAACTGGTTCTGGGGCAATTGGAGGTTTGATCTACCTGCTGCACAAAAAGCTCAGATAGATGCTATGACGGTTAATGACTACTCATTCAACACTATCGGAACAGGATTCAAATTAGTATCTAATGATTTTAATGTTGTTGATTTAGACATCCTATATCAGCCAATTGAAGCAAAAAGCATTACTAGTCTAATCGATACGCTGCCTAACTCAGAATGGAGCCATATTGGTGAGTATTCTAGTGATAAAACATACAATAGTTATAAGTTCACACGAAAAGCCAGTGGAGAACTTGAAGTAACGGCGGCTATTTCTGATGGTGGTACTGAACATTGCCAAACCAAAACAGCGATACTAGACACTGTTTATAATAATCAAGTAATGTACTTTGAATCAGAATTGGTTGACGCTAACGCATGTGAAGCGTATCTAAACTTGCAACCGAGTAATAAATTTAAACCATATAACGGTACTCATCAGATAATTATTGGTTTTGTTGAAGGTAACGGCAATGACCAAATGGCAGTTTATCACGGAGCTGATTATCTGGAAGACACCGCCACAGGGGTGATAGAGGCTCATCGCTCAATTGGGGGAGCCGGTTTGTTTATCCGAAACTAACCCCTCTTTTAGCTAAACTACGATATTTCATGGTTTAACTAGCCGTTGATATTGCCAAAGATGCAATGCAGTTGAGATATGTAAGGTAATTGGTATAATTTTTGACACTCCAATGAATTACATATTGACAGTCATGTCGTTTGTAAACATTTCTGATGTTACGAATGGTTGAATGACTGCTTGAGGCTCATTGCATCGATGCATGATATTTTAAGCGAAGCAAAGCTCCAACAACGCCAGATTTTAATCGACTCCCTTGTTTATGATCCCGTCTCGAAGCGGTTGAAGAACCAAGGGATCGAAATCAAGCTAGAACCTCGCACTATAGAAATTCTAGAAGTGCTTTTAAGTAGTGTCGGCGAGCCCGTTGCCGCTGAGCAGATCATTGAAGCGGTGTGGCAGAGCAACTTCATCTCTAAAACCGTTTTAACAAACAGAATCAGCACCTTGAGAACACTGCTCAAACAACACTTACCTGAAACAGATATCAGCAAACTATTGGTCACTTACCCTAAAAAAGGTTACTACTTTAGTGCTGATAAAATCTTGTTGCTCGAAGAAAGTGGCGAGGATGACGCCGATGTACCGGAACATAAGACTAAGTTGGGTAGCAATTTCGGCCTTCATGCCACCTATTTAGTTTTGATCGCATGTATATCTATCGGAGTGCTGCTATTTAAACCTCCATGGATGTCAGAACAGGAAGACGACCCACAACAGCAGGCTAATATCACTATTCCAGTGGTTGAAATATTGCTTAATAAAGTAATAGCTAAAGGCCAAAGTGCGACTGCGTTTCGTAAGGAAGTTAAAACTTTATTACTTGCACAGCAGGTGGCTTACCCATATACCGATGTCGCCAATCAGGATTCTCCGACCTATTTTCTCGCACCATTAGACGATGACCGATATTGGCCCGGGGCGAAACATTCATTATTTAGTGATTACAAACTGAATATTAGGTTGAGTGAGTTAGCCCAGAAAGACATGCTGCACGTGATCGTTGAGTTGCTTTATACCAACAGCAACAAAATGGCTTTCAAAGCTGAATACGATATGAGTACCAATAACCTAGCAAATGAGCTGATTAAAGTTGGCAATGACATCGCGGGTTATTTTAGTTTACCAGCTTTAACTCGGACTAGCGTTGACGGTATTCAGCCGATGCTAAAACTTAGCCCTCAAGAAGTGACTGAATACCTCTTGGCGAAGAACAAAATTAATGATTTGGAAGTAGGATACTTATCTCGCCAACTGATTTCGTCCCCCGAAGTGGATAACAAAACACTTGATGCGTGGATAAACCTGATTGATAGAAGTTTTCGCTACAATAGTGAAGAAACTAAAATTTGGCTGGGGTTGCTCTATTTTAGGTTGGGTGATAGCGATGCTGCTTATGACTACCTCAATCGTACTTTGATAAATGATCAAGTAGAAAATGCGTTTTTGTATCTATTGTTATCGAAGATGGCTCTAGAGCGTGAAAGAAGTGATGAGTTTAGAATCCATTATCTAAAGTCGATGGTAGCACTCAGCACTGCGATTCCGTCGGAAGAAATATTCAAGCGTCTATCAGAGCCAGAGACGAGCACATCATGCTTATCTCCATGGTTGTCATTATCGTTCGATGCTGGCAAGGAAGAGAAAGTGAAACCATGGGTCGAAGTGTTTGATGGTTACTGCCAACACGCCTCTAAATACTTAATCAGTAACTAATTGGCGCTTTATTTTCTTCAGGCTTTTAGGTCGTTAAGCTCAACGTTTACGGTGAGAAAACGAGCATAAAAAAACTTGTCTTCACTCTGATACCAACAAGCTGGCATTGCGTTTTGCAGGCCAGCTTGTTGTATGTATGACAGCCTAATATTTAGTCATTAAAATCAGATATCTGTGATTCGCATTGTCTATTTGTATGTATTTATTGACATGTATATATAACTTTTATAGAAAGCCAATTCACTTTAATTCTACTTAATAATTTATAAGTTATTCAGATAATGATTAAAACAAATAAGAAGTTTATATTGCTAGGCTCTCTAGGCTTATCGTTGATTGGTTGTGGTGGTGGAGGCTCTGGTGACCCCACCCCTGTGGATGAACATGAAAGCTTGACCAATGATTTCGATGTGACTTCAGTGAAGAACTGGTTTGAGGTACAAGTATATTTAAACCACAACTGGCCAGATAGTATTGGTAAATCTACTGTTACTGTTACGTTTGATATTAACAATAGCGGCTCATATGACGATGGTGATATTCGGTTTTTAATTGGAAATGGGTCTGGTCTAGCAACATATGGTTCCTGGATGTCTAGTGCTGACTTTTTCGTTGAGTACACTAAATCAGGCACTACGTATCGTGTTCGTAAACCTAGCGGTGTTATTCTTGGTGCTGGCGTAACTAATTTTTTTTCAAGTGATTTAGGTGGGATTAGAACTTACAAACTTACGAAGAACAATGTTGTCACTGAAAGGTCGCTCGGCTTTAGACTAAACAAAGATCTAGCTGTTACAAGTAACAACAGTGAATGGGATGAGATGAAGCAAAAAATTCTAGCCATCACCCCTTCGACCCCTGTGAATGTAGTAGTCACTGACGCTGAATCACCGTCAAGTGTAGACTACGTTCCAAGTAACGGTACATTTAGTCAACAGACTGCTGGAAGTCTAACTGATCCAACTAATGATTATGTTGGCACTCAAAACTGGGTCGATGTCACGAAAGTTCAGTTTTCGCACGGTTCGAGCTAAACCTCATTTGGTGGGAAATTGAGGACAGATATTTATAGTTTTCAATCTAGAATGTGTGTCTTTTGTCTCACTCTGATACCAACAAGCTGGCATTGCGTTTTGCAGGCCAGCTTTTTTAAGCTCTTTGAGTTCTTGTTTCGAGATGGTCGCATAGTGAAGTAAGCTATCAAGAATACGCCTTAGGGAGTTTGGTGTTAGCTCTCCATCCCGCCAGTAACGCTTTATTTCGCCAATGACCACCGCCGGTGGGACAACTGGCTCCAGTGCAGAGTCTTGAATATTTTGAACACTAGTTGATCGCGGAGCCTTAGCACGAGCGGTTTCCCAATCGGGCTTGTTTTTGCTCGTGACGAAGCCTTCTCGATAACAATAATAGCTAAACAGAAAGCGCTCTATTTGTGGCCAACGTTCTGCTTTCACTTCCAAGTAGATGTGTTCAAATTCAATGTCTAGATCGGTCATGACTTGATGTTTCGCTTAACAGTGCATGATGGTAGCGAGAGTCTACGCTTAGCCCATTGCTACAGCAAGAGAATCTGTATTGCGCTGCTTCTTGATTGCCATGAGCAGTTGGGCTAATAGCAATACACCGGTAACTCCTAAACCTATCCCAATACCACCCCAGATGCCCGCTAGTTCGAAGTGCGGCATTAACAGCCATGCTGCTGGCAGACCAAACACCCAGTAGCCAATCGCTGTCATGATGGTTGGGCCCATAACAATCTTCATTCCGCGTAGTAGGTTGATAGCCAACAACTGCCATGCGTCAACGATGAATGACAACGCAACAACCCAAAGTACCATCGCTAACAAGTGTGTGAGTTCACCATCAAGGTTAAACATTCCTGCGATAAACTCTGGCCAAAACATAAAGCCCCCCGCAAGAATGATACTGAGCACTGTTGTAATGCCAAAGCTACGTAGGGCGGTACGCTTAATGCCATCGTAGTTCTCCGCGCCAAAGTCTTGGCCAACAAGAATGGCGGCGGCTTGAGAAAAACCAAAGTTAATGTTCCACGTAAAGCTCAAGCATTGCAGAAGGATCTGATGTAAGGCTAAGGCTGCGATACTGATTGTACCTGCCATGAGTGTGCCGCCGTATATTAGGCCGTGTTCAAGTAATGCAGCCAAAGCGATCGGTAATCCCATTGCCAGTAACGGAGTCAGCAAAGATAGCGAGTATTCATTTTTGTTAAGCCAAGGAGCAAAAGAGGCATACTCTGGGCGTTTAAATACCCATGCGGTGTAGCCAATCATGACAATAAATGCAGCAAGAGCTGTCCCTGCGCCTAAGCCAGTGAGCCCTAAGTCCATAGGGAATGCGAGTACGTAGCTGATTGGGACGTTTAACGTGACGGTCAGTAATGACATCACCATAATCGAACGCACATTACCGAAAGCACTGGTTAACCCTCGCAGCACGAGAAGGAGCAAAGAAGGTAGCATTGCCCATTTCAATGTATCGACATATTGCATTGCAGGCGCAGCGAGTTCACTCGGTTGATTCGCGATCGCAAGTAACTGAGGAACAAACATGAAGCTGATGCTAAGCACTAGGCTTAGAATCACCGACAGCAGTACCGCCCCTTTAACGGCCAGTCTGATTTGTTGGTTGCCAAACTCAGGACGAGCAATTCTCTGGCCGTAGGCAATGGCAATTAAGTTCGCGACGCAGCCCACTGTACTGCTCGCCACGATAAACACGAATGAGTAGATTGAAGCCCCTAAACCTCCCGCTGCAATAGCAGATACACTTAATCGCGACATCATCCAAACATCAGTAAGTACTAATGCCATAGAGATCATTTGCGAGATAATAAGTGGTATAGCGAGAGAGAGAATTTTTTTCATTGGGAGCCTCGTGATCATTATCACATAAAGGTAAGGGTTATCAGACTGGCGTTCAAATGACATTTATGCCACTCTGGCATGAGTTCAGATCATGCGAGAGTTATATGAGCCCTTATTCCAGTCTTCCTTATTCGCACAATGGATTAAAAGTGTTTGAGGCAGTGGCGCGCTTGATGAGTTTTACCAAGGCTGCGGATGAGCTAAACGTTACGCAAAGTGCTGTCAGTAGGCAGATCAAACAACTTGAAGATGAGTTGAATGCATCGCTGTTAAATCGCAAACATCGCAGTATCGAATTGACCGCTCATGGGAAAGACTTGTATGAGGTATTGAGGCAAAATTTCCATAACCTGGAGTCATTAATCGCTCAATGGAAGGCTCCGGCTAAAAAGCGCATCGTGATCAAAAGTGCATTGAGTTATGCCACGCGCGTTTTGATGCCCAATGTCGCTATGCTCAATGAGAGATACCCTGAGCATGAGATAGTGATCATCCCGTCAATCGAAGAAGATCCCGTACTCGAATCAGAAGATTGCGATCTCTTAATCATCAACACTCGGCAAAAAGAGAGATATCTGGGTAAACAGGGTGTGACTTTTTTGCGTGCCGAGTACATGGCGCCAGTTTATGCCGAACTGCTGTCAGATAAGAGTATTCAGATTGAAGATGTGCTCAAGCTTCCTCATCTGCATGCCACGCTGGATCATCAGGACTGGAAACTATGGATTGCTAACGCGGATCTTAAAGGGAAAAAGCTCGGTCGTGACACGGTATTTTTCAGCTTAGATCTGGCGTTGAGTGCCTGTCTGTCAGGGCAGGGTGTCACCGTAACTGATTTGCTATTGGTATTACCTGAACTCAAACGAAAGTTCCTTAAATGTCCTGAAGCCATTGCTTTGCAGCATAGTGATTGGCAATACTATTGCTATCAGAAAAACCATACTCCTATTGCCAATGAGATTTTGGATTGGTTGGTGTCGCAAACAGAATCTGAAGTAGCTGAACTTAAACAATTATGCTCGAAGTTCAGTTGGAGTACTGTCAAAGTTGATCTCTAGGAATTATGCAAAAACTGCATATTTTTCAAATAATTATTCCTAATTAGAATTATCATTATTGTGACGGGGGGAAGAAAATTCTCACGCAATGGTAAGTACACTCAGTCAAAACATTCTCATTGAATGACAATAACAACCCTGCAAATACAACTGACGTGAATTTCGGTTCTATCTCGTTCCATATGCGGAGAATTAATAAGATGAAAACATGGTCTGTATCCTTTCTAGCAACTGCAGTGGCTGTCGCGTTAAGTGGTAATGCGCTTGCCTGTACCGGTCTTATCGTTGGCAAAGGGGCTTCTAGCGATGGCAGTATAATGATTGCGCGTAACGAAGACTTTGGTATCAACAACTGGAACAAATACCTAGAGTATCGACCAGCACAAGACAACCAAGAAGGTGACTGGAAACTCGGTAATGGTTTGGTCGTCCCTATGCCGAAGCACTTTTACGCTTACTCTGCGATACCAGACTGGGATGCGAAAACCGTCGACAGTGATGGGAAGTTCTATGAAGAGCGCGGCATCAATGAGCATAATGTAGCCATTTCTGCGACAACCAGTGCAGAAATCAACGACAAAGTCGCTAAGGTAGATCCTCTGATCGACAATGGTGTGATCGAAGCGATTATTCCTACCTTAATTCTTCCTCAGGCTGAAAATGCCAAACAAGCCGTAGAGCTTCTGGGTCAATACATCGAAACGTATGGCGCAGGAGAGGGCAACAGCCTCTACATTGCGGACATCAACGAAGCTTGGTTATTTGAAATTGGTTCTGGTCACCATTGGATTGCGGTAAAAGTGCCGGATGATAGCTATGCGATGATTGCCAATGGCTTGCGCGTACATGGCGTGAATCTCGCGAGCAAAGATGTTCTGCATTCGAAAGGCATGTTTGAGTTTGTGGAGCAACATAAGCTTCTCGATAAAGCAGACAAAAAGTCGTTCAACTTTGCCAAAGCTTTCGGTGTGATAGGGGATGAGTACAATATTGACCGCGAATGGCTAGGGCAGAAAATGTTGACTCCATCTAAGTACCAACAAAGTCGACTTGCACAGTATCCGCTGTTTATGAAGCCTGACGAGAAAATATCAGTGAAGGACGTCGCACAAGTCTTGAGTGCAACTTACGATGGAACGGCGCTTGAAGGTAAAGCTAAACGTCCAATTCGGGTAGAGCGTCAGCTAGAGTCGCACGTTATTCAATTACGTCCTGACATGCCAAATGAGCTTCAAGGTGTGATATGGCAGAGCTTTGGCGTGTTGCCAGAGTCAGTGTTAGTGCCGCTGTACTCCACATTGCAACAATACCCTAAGGCCTTCCAAGTTGGTGATGACACCTATAGTGATGATTCTGCTTATTGGCAGTTCCGCAGCTTAACGGCATTGGCTTCTGCTAATCCAGATAAATATTTGCCGATATTAAAAGCGACGTGGGATGAAGAAGAAACCCAACTCTACAAGCAAGTGAAACATTTAGATAAAACGCTAACAGGCATGTACAAAGCCGACAAACAGGCAGCCTTAAATATGGCCGCAGATTACTCCTACGGACAGCTTAAACGCACGTTAAGTATGGCAACTGAGCTTAGATATAAGATGATGACAGACTTAACTAAGAGTACAGAGAAGAAGTACTCCGAAGAAGAGTTTAAGAAAATCATGAGCCTTTGAGCTCTTATAAAGCATAAAACGGAGCGCGATGCTCCGTTTTTTTATGCTGGGCTTTTAGCTTGCTTTATCGTACTTGGGCTCAAGGCCAAAGCTTTGTCTTAAATCGGCAAGGAAGATCGGGTCTTCACACATGGCTTTTTCCGGTTCATCGCTGATTTTCGCGACGGCGGCGCCATTGCACTCTGTCATTTTAACCACCATCGACAGCGGTTGGTAACGGCTGGTTTCATCTGACCAATCGCCCATGTCGTTCGCCAGAAACGTACCGATACCGAAACTAATACTAGCGCGATCTGCAAAGTATTCGCTAATTTCCAACGCGCGTTCAAAGTCCAGCCCGTCGGTAAAGATCAGCACTTTTGACGTTGGATCGATACCCAGTGACTCATAATGAGCGATCATTTTGTCACCCCAGTCAAATGGGCTTCCAGAGTCGTGTCGTACGCCAGCATAGACACTTGCACGTTCATAGGTGAAGTCTTGCAAAAACGCATCAATACCTATGGTGTCTGTCAGTGCAATGCCGAGCTTGCCATTAAATGCTTGATGCCACTTGTCTAAGGCGACCTTTTGCGACTGAGCTGGCTCCACCAGTTGCTGGTGAGCCATAAACCATTCGTGTGCCACCGTTCCGATTGGCGTTAAATCAAATTGTTTGGCTAAGTGGTAGTTACTTGTACCGCTCATCAGTTCAGGTGCATGCTGGTGAAGGTAGCTGACTAAGTCACGCTGCACTTGCGCGCTAAATCGGCGTCGGCTTCCCATCTCTGAGAACTGGAAATGAGTAATATTCCTGCGTTTCAATTCAGACTTGAGATAAGTGATTTTTTCTTCCAGCACACTGGCAAACTGCGAATAAGGAATGGCATTCCATCGAGTTCTATTACGCACTTCAGAGATAATACTCATAACGAGTGTTTCGTAGAGAATGGTTTCATGCCAAAGCCCTGAAATCGAAACACGAAGTTGACCATCACGTGTGGTAACGCTGACTTGTTGCAGAGGTCTGAACTTGAACTCACTCAAGTAAGCGAGAAAGTCTGGATCAAGGTAAGGGGCTTTCGCCTCAAGGTAAGCGATTTCTTCTTGGCTGAATGTAACTTGTGCGAGTTTGCCAATCTCGCTTTTAACGTCGCTTTTTAAACCAGATAAATCTTCGTTTGAGCGAACAATAAGTTCATAGCGAACCTGGGTATCTGGATAAAACTTTCGAGCAGCATGCATCATGTTGATCTTATAGACATCGAGATCAAGTGCGCTTTGGATGATGTTGTCGTTAAAAAGCTTGGCGGTCATTCAGCCATCCTATGTTTCTTAGGGCTTTATTGTTGCACTGAACTTTAAATAAGCGCCCAAGGTTTGTCAAATTATGTTAATAACTATAGCTTGCTTGACTAAAATCTGTCTATTCTACTTTTGTTGCATAGCTATATGGTCTGATAAATAAAGGTTGTAAGAGTTTGGTAAGGTAAGTCACGTATAGTTACTTTCCAGTTGAACTTATATGTTGCAGTGGTAATGTATCTAACAATTAAGGAGTTAGGGGTCGTACGATGATTGTCACCATTGACATGATATGCCTTAGGTTAGGTGATGAAGGGTTAGAGACCTTACTGATCAAAAGAAACAACCCAGACAGACCGGAACATGGCTTATGGTCAATACCTGGTGGGTTTGTCTTTGAGCAGGATTTATCTAATCAGGGAGGGCAGCAAGCTGACCAAGATTTTGATGCTGCTCGTAAGCGTATTTGTCGCCAAAAAATACATACTTACCCCAATTACATCAGCCAACCGATGGTTGAAGGTAATCCTAAACGTGACCCGGAGGGTTGGAGTGTCACCATTGCTCATTATGCGTTGCTCAACCAAGCGAATGTAGAGCAAATCGAAAATTGTGGTTTGTGCCAAGAGCAACTGAGGTGGTTTCCATTGAATAGTATTCTGGACGATGATGTTGAACTGGCTTTCGACCATGCCGATTTGATTAAGCTTGCGTGGAAAAAGCTACGAGCGGCGGTTGAGTACACCTCAGTCGCACTGTTTGCTTTAGACAAAGAGTTTCTTGTTTCAGACATCATTGCCGCATACGCAAAATTTGGTGTAGAGGTGAATCGCATGACGGTTAAACGCCGTCTGATTGATACCGGAGTCATTATCAGTGCGAAT
The DNA here is from genome assembly GCF_001188205.1 of Vibrio sp. VPAP30. Lineage (NCBI taxonomy): Bacteria > Pseudomonadati > Pseudomonadota > Gammaproteobacteria > Vibrionales > Vibrionaceae > Vibrio > Vibrio sp. VPAP30. The sequence goes on along the minus strand of NZ_LBLS01000006.1, from coordinate 3,750 downwards.
AAAATGGCTTCAACAAACCGTGGTAAAGGTGGTAAGCCAGCCCAAGTGTATAGCCTTGGTGAAAAGTGTGTAACCTATTTCCAAACCTGCCTGCGATGATTACGCAAGGAGAGAGTAATGCAGTTTCAGACGATTAAGATTGATAAAACAACAACGGCCTCGATTGATGTTGACCCGCAGAAAGGCTTTAGCGAATTATGCCCTAAAGAGCTGCCTGTACAGGGTGCTTTAGAGATTGTTGATGAACTAAAACGTAATCACAGTAAAGCTTCAGTGCGTTTGGTTTCTCGAGACATGCATCCACCTGGCGCAGCATGGGAGGCTGAAACGCCAGAAAACATGCTTGAGCCCGTTGGCCTTCCTGAGGTGGACATTAAGTGGAATCCTCACTGTGTAGTGGGCACACCTGGTGTGGAATTACTACCGGGTTTACCTGAAATTCGAGACTATGATTTCCAAATCAACAAAGGTATTGACCCTGACGCCCACCCGTATGGGGCGTTTTATCATGATCAGGCTGATACCCTTTCTACTGGTGGAATCGAGTTCTTACGTGCCAAGCAGATCGAAACCGTTATAGTTGGCGGACTCGCTTTGGATTTTTGTGTGAAAAAGTCGATTGAGCAGCTTGTAGAGGCGGGTTTTAAGGTAATACTCAATCTTGCCTCAACCAGAGCCGTGTTTCCTGACAATGCGAATAACGTTGCCAATGCGTTGGCCGAGAAAGGCGTAATCTTGATAGAAGACGCGAAAGGATTGGAATAAGCAACGGAGCTAATATCGCTCCGTTTTTGATCGCAAAGATGCGATAAGTATCAACTGAGTATTTGTATGACAGGTTTTGTGAGTTTTCGCCATTTGTTGTGAGAAAAACTGAGTTAACCTCTTTCATGAAATCTACTTCACTATAAACATAAAGGTCGGTTGGGCTTATGCAGAACGCAGTAATTAAGAATGTTGTTTTCGATGTCGGTAATGTGATTGTACGTTGGGCGCCACTGGAGATTGTGAGGCTGACATTTGGCAATGTTGAACAGCCCGAAGCGCTGGCAAAGAAAGTCTTTATGAGTGATATTTGGCTTGATCTCAATCGAGGGTCTCTAACTGAAGTTGAAGCCAAGCATCGATACCAGCTTGAGTTAGATTTTACACCGCAAGATTGTGACCGCTTGTTCTATTACGTTAAGCAGTCTCTGATCGAGCTTTACGGGTCTGTCGATTTAGTTAAGAAGGTTAAAGCCGCTGGCTACGGTGTTTATGCCTTGACGGATAATGTCGTGGAAATTGTCGATTTCCTAAAAACAGAATACGACTTTTGGCCGTTATTTGATGCCGCAACCGTATCCGCTGACTTAGGTTTGCTAAAACCCCAACCTGAGATCTACCACTCTTTACTCAATAGCAATCAGCTCATCGCCGAGCAATGTGTTTTTCTAGACGATATGCCGCATAACGTCGAAGGTGCTAAAAGCGTTGGTATGCACGCGATTCAGTTCTTGTCGGCTGAACAGGCAGAAGGCGAATTGAAGGCGCTAGGTTTGCAATTCTAAAGGTGAAAAATGTAGCAGAATCAGTGCACAAAGGTACAAAGATAAATATGGAGGTGTTCTATGAGTAGGGAAATTAAGGGAAGTTGCTGCTGCGGTAAGGTTACGTTTCAACTTAAAGATGAGTTTAAAATGTTCTTCTTCTGCCACTGCCTACAATGTCGAAAGTTAACAGGTTCAGCTCATGCTTCAAATCTGTTTACTTCTCCTGATAACATCAAGTGGTTAAGCGGTGAAGAGAGCGTTAAACGTTATGACCATCCAACTCGCTCGTTCTCAAAAACATTTTGTACGCATTGTGGTTCTGCATTGCCGTTCTTAACCCAAAGCAGCAAGTTCCTTATTGTGCCTGCGGGAAGTTTAGATCAAGAGCCTGAGAAAAAGTTAGATGCGCAGATTTTTTGTAACGAACAAGCTGACTGGCATAGAGAAGGATTGCAAGCCATTAAAGTAGATGGCTTTCCAAGTTAACGGTCAGTGATCTTTTAATCAAAAATTTTTTGCAGTCTTGGTTTTTTGTGGGGTGGTAAAAGAACCCAAAAACTCTCGTGATGTCCCACGGTGAAATAGTCAGAGAAAATGCACGAGAGTTCTTAACTAAGTCTATTAATTGGTTAATATAACCACCCATAACAAGACAATTCATTAGGTTAAAAATGAAGCAAAATATCGTTCACATCGCCTTAGTAGTCAAAGACTACGACGAGGCCATAGACTTCTATGTCAACAAACTGCAGTTTGAACTGATTGAAGACACCTATCAGCCAGAGCAAGATAAACGCTGGGTTGTTGTTGCACCACCTAATTCACATGGTGCAACAATATTGCTCGCTAAAGCATCGAAACCCGAGCAGCATGATTTTATTGGTAATCAATCTGGTGGGCGCGTGTTCCTGTTTTTAAGCACCGATGACTTCTGGCGTGATTATGAGCGAATGAAATCGATTGGAATTCACTTTGTTCGAGAACCCAAGGAGCAAGAATATGGCACCGTTGCTGTATTTGAAGACTTGTACGGCAATCTCTGGGATTTGCTGCAGTTACACCCAGACCACCCTATGGCGCATCGATAGTTTAAACATCGGATGTGGGGTGAATAAGTTCCCCCATATCTCCCTCCTTTGAATTCGGTCATAAGATGCTTATCCCACTCTTTTGTATTGATGGTGTGGTTTTTGGGTGCTTGTTTTATAAATTTCAATAATGTATTTTATTTCATATGGTTAAGGCGAGCATTCGCTATATCTCTTGATGCTATTGGGCTTAATAGGGCACCAGTAGCCGTGGTCCAATGAAATGAAATTACCAACCTTATTGTTAGCTTCCGCTTTCGTGTATGGGAGTGCAATGGCTGATAGCAAGCTGCAACTTCCACGGTGTGATCACAACACTCTGCTAGAAACCGAAGTGCATTTGTACATTAATGATGATGTGTTAGCAGAATATTCTAAAGAGTTTGTACAAGCTAAAATAAACTCTTGGACGGCTTTCGCTAATACGACCCTAAAGAATTCGTGTATACCAATATCTCGTAAAGTGACTCATGTCGAATATGTTCCAACGATTGATAGTAGTTGGTTTAAGGATATTGATGTGTCTGAGCGGTTTCTAAAATTATCTTTAGAACGTGACTTTCCAGAGCACAATAATGACGGCGTTCCTATTTTTAAAGGTATTGTGTTTACCAACTTTAATGACAGCTTTCAATCAAGCAATTGCGGTTATGCGTCAGGCTCTTCGCTGTTTTTTAATATAGCGTTAAATTGCCCTGATGATGTGATGGAGCATGAAATTGGTCATCTGAGCGGCGCTTCGCACGATATAAAAACGCTAAAAGAACAAATGGTTAACTTTGATATCAACGAGTACCTAATCAGTTCGTATCCCAAAAGTGAAAAGTTTGCATTTGGAGCTGTTTGCTCTGGGCGCGGCACAATCATGTCGTATGAGCGAGATATCATCCCTGTTTATTCTAATCCTGACACTACTTTCAATGGCGAAATGTGTGGCTCTGATGATTTAAAGAATAACGCGAAGGTACTGAGAGAATTCGCGAAGAAGTATTTACATAAGTCGCTTAGTATCAAGTTTGAAGTGCGACACTTGCTACAGATGCGCATGAATATACTCCGTTGGTGTCCTATACCCAAGTCTTTTGCGTGGGCGCGTATTTAATTTGTGTGCAATTTCATTGCAGAGCTTC
>NZ_LBLS01000007.1:0-49349 GCF_001188205.1 Vibrio sp. VPAP30 | reverse complement strand
GTCCACAGTTCTACTTCCGTACAACTGACGTAACTGGTAACATCGAGCTACCAGAAGGCGTAGAAATGGTAATGCCAGGTGATAACATCAAGATGACTGTTGAACTAATCGCTCCAATCGCGATGGATGAAGGTCTACGTTTCGCAATCCGAGAAGGTGGCCGTACAGTTGGTGCTGGTGTTGTTGCTAAGATCTTCGACTGATTCTTCGGAATTAGCTAAAGACTTCGGAAAATCTTTGAATAAGATTTGACGAACCAGTAGCAAAAAGGGCATCATTTGATGCCCTTTTTCTGCACTATACAAAATGTCAGTTGTTTTCTTATGCAACATGGCATTAAGCAGGATTTTTGGTTGAGGTGTTGCGTCTCAATCAATAAAAGAGTACGTCAATTTATTTAAATTGTCGTTTCATGGATTTGCCCTGCAACAGCGGGGTTGTTGTCGTCTATATTAAGACTTAGACAGGTTGGTTTTATGAAAGCAAATAATGCTGAAACTCCTGATAGCTCAAATAGCGCAGATATTTTCAAGTGGGTTGTCACTTTTACTCTGCTAGCTGCCGCTGTTGTGGGTAATTACCTGTATGGTGAAATGTCTGTAGTGATTCGCGCTGCAGGTGTTGTTGTATTAATCGCTGCGGCACTTGGTGTTGCTGCTACAACAACTAAGGGTAAAGCTGCAATCGAGTTTGCAAAAGAATCACGTATGGAAGTACGTAAAGTGGTGTGGCCTACACGCCAAGAGACTATGCAAACAACTTTGATTGTTTTAGCTGTAAGTATTGTAATGGCTCTAGTGCTTTGGGGCATTGACGGCATTATGGTTCGTCTTGTCAACTTTGTGACTGGGGTATAGAGGGTTTTAATTCATGAGTGAAGCTCCAAAAAAACGCTGGTATGTGGTTCAAGCCTTCTCTGGATTTGAAGGTCGTGTAGCCCAATCTCTTCGTGAGCATATCAAAATGCATGGCATGGAAGAGCTGTTTGGTGAAGTTCTAGTCCCTACTGAAGAAGTAGTGGAAATGCGTGCAGGTCAGCGTCGTAAGTCTGAGCGTAAGTTCTTCCCTGGTTACGTCCTAGTTCAGATGATCATGAACGATGAATCATGGCACTTAGTACGCAGTGTGCCGCGTGTCATGGGCTTCATTGGTGGTACCTCGGATCGTCCAGCTCCTATCACTGATAAAGAAGCTGACGCGATTCTTAATCGTCTAGAGAAAGCAAGTGAGGCTCCTCGCCCACGTACTATGTACGAAGCGGGTGAAGTGGTACGTGTTACTGACGGTCCATTTGCTGATTTCAACGGTACGGTTGAAGAAGTTGATTATGATAAGAGCCGCGTGAAGGTGTCTGTATCGATCTTTGGTCGTGCGACTCCGGTTGAGCTTGAATTTGGTCAGGTTGAAAAACTCGACTAAGACTCTCATTTGTAGAGTATAAAAAATCACCTTTTTAGGCTTGTATAAGGCGCGGATTATGACTATAATTTCGCGCCTTATTATTTTGCTTTAAGCGAAAGCTGCAGAGCAAAATAACAAGTTTTAATATCAACGGGGAGCTGATCGGCCGATTAGCGATTGTACCCAAAATTAGGAATTATCATGGCTAAGAAAGTTGAAGCTTACATCAAGCTACAAGTTGCTGCTGGTATGGCGAACCCAAGTCCACCGGTTGGTCCTGCACTAGGTCAACACGGTGTTAACATCATGGAATTCTGTAAAGCGTTCAACGCGAAAACAGAATCTATCGAGAAAGGCCTACCAACTCCAGTTGTTATCACAGTATACAACGACCGTTCTTTCACGTTCATCACTAAGACTCCACCTGCTGCTGTTCTTCTTAAGAAAGCTGCTGGCGTTAAGTCTGGTTCTGGTCGTCCAAACACTGAAAAAGTGGGTACTGTAACTGACGCTCAAATCCAAGAAATCGCAGAAACTAAAGCTGCTGATATGACTGGTGCTGACATCGAAGCAATGAAGCGTTCAATCGCTGGTACTGCTCGTTCAATGGGCCTAGTGGTAGAGGGTTAATAAGATGGCTAAACTAACTAAGCGCATGCGCGTAATCCGCGAAAAAGTTGACGTAACTAAAGAATACGAAATCAACGAAGCTGTTACTCTTCTTCAAGAACTAGCGACTGCTAAATTCGTTGAGTCTGTTGACGTTGCTGTTAACCTAGGCATCGATGCTCGTAAATCTGACCAGAACGTACGTGGTGCAACTGTACTACCTCACGGTACTGGCCGCGAAATCCGCGTTGCAGTGTTCACTCAAGGTGCTAACGCTGAAGCAGCTAAAGAAGCTGGCGCAGACATCGTAGGTATGGAAGATCTTGCTGAGCAAGTTAAGAAAGGCGAAATGAACTTTGACGTAGTTGTTGCTTCTCCAGATGCAATGCGCGTTGTAGGTCAACTAGGTACTATCCTAGGTCCTCGCGGTCTTATGCCAAACCCTAAAGTTGGTACTGTAACTCCTAACGTTGCTGAAGCGGTTAAGAACGCTAAAGCTGGTCAGGTTCGTTACCGTAACGACAAAAACGGCATCATCCACACTACTATCGGTAAAGCAAACTTCTCTGCTGAGCAGATCAAAGAGAACCTAGAAGCACTTCTAGTTGCTCTGAAGAAAGCTAAACCATCTTCTGCTAAGGGTACATTCCTACAGAAGGTTAGCATCTCTACTACTATGGGTGCTGGTGTTGCTGTTGATCAGGCTAGCCTGAACACCGTAGCATAAATATTTGCTTAGGCGTGAAATTAGTGTATAATTTCGCGCCTAATATTTGTGGTTGGGGCTGAACTTTGGTTCATTAAATTCGTTAAGAATTTGCTGTGAATTATGACCCAGTCTCCGTCCAAGACCGTAGGTGTCTGACTTTGTTTGACAAATGATGGCTTAATATCCCTACGTAGATGGTGCCCGAACTGACAGAAAGCTCTATGTAAATAGTTACCTTTCTTCTGGGAAGCACCTCAATAGCTCTCACTGTTGTGATAATAGTGAGTGGTGTAACGACAACCAGGAGTAAATCCAAGATGGCTTTAAACCTTCAAGACAAAAAAGCAATTGTTGCTGAAGTCAACGAAGCTGCCAGTGGTGCACTTTCTGCAGTTGTAGCTGACTCTCGTGGCGTTGAAGTGGGCGCGATGACTTCTCTACGTAAACAGGCTCGTGAAGCTGGTGTTTATGTACGAGTTGTTCGTAACACACTAATGCGTCGTGCGGTTGAAGGTACAGACTACGAGTGTCTAACAGACACTTTCACTGGTCCTACTCTAATCGCATTCTCTAACGAGCACCCAGGTGCTGCAGCGCGTCTTTTCAAAGACTTCGCTAAAGAGAACACAGATTTCGAGATCAAAGCTGCTGCATTTGAAGGCGCGCTTACTGACGCTGAAGTACTAGCGACACTACCAACTTACGACGAAGCTATCGCACGCCTAATGATGTGCATGAAAGAAGCTTCTGCAGGCAAGCTGGTACGTACTATCGCTGCACTACGCGACCAAAAAGAAGAAGCTGCGGCATAAGCCTTGCTTTTTTCTGGTTGCTTAATAAACTTATTGTTGATTTAAAAGAGAATTGTTATGTCTATTACTAACGAGCAAATCCTAGACGCAGTTGCAGAAATGTCTGTAATGCAAGTTGTTGAACTAATCGAAGCGATGGAAGAGAAATTCGGCGTTTCTGCTGCTGCTGCTGTTGTAGCTGGCGGCGCTGCTGGTGGCGAAGCTGCTGCTGAGCAAACTGAGTTCGACGTAATCCTAGAATCTGCTGGCGGCAACAAAGTTGCTGTAATCAAAGCTGTACGTGGCGCAACTGGCCTAGGTCTTAAAGAAGCTAAAGGTCTTGTAGACTCAGCTCCTGCAGCTCTTAAAGAAGGCGTAGAGAAAGACGAAGCTGAAGCTCTTAAAGCTCAGCTAGAAGAAGCTGGTGCAAGTGTTACTGTTAAGTAATTATTGCATAGTTTCTTAGCCTAACGGCTAATGGCTGGTGGTTTTATAACCACCGGCCTTTTTGCGCTGTAGGGGTTGGGTGATTTTTCCGCTGTTTGAGCACCCAAGTTCCTAGCAAAAAACATTTCATTAGCTCTTAATGAAATGTCACTACGATCAAACAGATGTTAGTCACTGTCTCATAACGATTGGAGACAGTTTGGGTCACTTATCAGCGAGCTGAGGAACCCCATGGTTTACTCTTATACCGAGAAAAAGCGCATCCGTAAGGACTTTGGTACTCGTCCACAAGTGTTGGACATTCCATACCTGCTATCGATCCAGCTCGATTCGTTCGAGAAATTCATCGAACAGGATCCTGAAGGTCAATACGGTCTTGAAGCTGCTTTCCGTTCTGTATTTCCAATTCAGAGCTACAACGGCAATTCCGAGCTGCAATACGTTAGCTACCGTCTTGGTGAGCCAGTTTTTGACGTTAAAGAATGTCAAATCCGCGGCGTAACTTATTCAAAACCACTACGCGTAAAACTGCGCCTAGTTATCTTTGATAGAGACGCGCCAGCAGGTACTGTAAAAGACATTAAAGAACAAGAAGTCTACATGGGCGAAATTCCGCTTATGACAGACAATGGTACCTTCGTAATTAATGGTACCGAGAGGGTTATCGTATCCCAGCTGCACAGAAGCCCAGGTGTATTCTTCGACAGCGATAAGGGTAAGACCCACTCATCAGGTAAAGTTCTATATAATGCGCGCGTAATTCCTTACCGTGGTTCATGGCTTGATTTCGAGTTTGATCCTAAGGACAACTTATACGTACGTATAGACCGCCGTCGTAAGCTACCAGCATCTATCATTCTTCGCGCACTAGGTAAGACGACAGAAGAGATTCTGGATATCTTCTTCGAGAAGGTGAACTTCGAAGTTAAAGATCAAACTCTTCTAATGGAGCTTGTTCCTGATCGTCTACGTGGTGAAACTGCGTCTTTCGATATCGAAGCTAATGGCAAAACTTACGTTGAAACTGGTCGTCGTGTAACTGCGCGCCACATCCGTCAGCTTGAAAAAGAGGGCGTTGAGCATATCGAAGTACCTGTTGAGTACATCGTAGGCAAAGTTGCATCACAAGATTACATCAACGAGGCGACAGGCGAGATCATTGTTGGTGCAAACCAAGAAATCAGCCTTGAAGCACTAGCTAATCTTTCTCAGGCAGGCCACAAAGCTCTACAAACGTTATTTACTAACGATCTAGACCACGGTCCGTTCATGTCAGAAACCGTACGTATCGACAGCACTGTTGATCGTATTTCTGCACTGGTAGAAATCTACCGCATGATGCGCCCGGGCGAGCCGCCAACGAAAGAAGCTGCTGAAGCACTATTCGAAAGCCTATTCTTCTCAGAAGAGCGTTACGATCTATCGACTGTTGGTCGTATGAAGTTTAACAGCTCAATTGAACGTGAAGATGCTCAAGAGCAAGGCACACTTGATGAAACTGATATCATCGAAGTGATGAAGAAGCTTATCGCTATCCGTAACGGCATCGGTGAAGTGGACGATATCGACCACCTAGGTAACCGTCGTATCCGTTCTGTTGGCGAAATGGCAGAAAACCAATTCCGCGTTGGTCTAGTACGTGTTGAGCGTGCGGTTAAAGAGCGTTTAAGCCTTGGTGACCTTGATGCAATCATGCCTCAAGATCTAATCAACGCTAAGCCGATCTCTGCTGCGGTTAAAGAATTCTTTGGCTCTTCACAGCTTTCACAGTTTATGGACCAAAACAACCCGTTATCAGAAGTAACGCACAAGCGTCGTATTTCTGCATTGGGTCCTGGTGGTCTAACTCGTGAACGTGCTGGCTTCGAAGTACGAGACGTACACGTAACTCACTACGGTCGTCTATGTCCTATCGAAACGCCGGAAGGTCCAAACATCGGTCTGATCAACTCTCTATCCGCGTTCGCACGTTGTAACGAGTTTGGTTTCTTAGAGACGCCATACCGTCGTGTTGTAGATGGTGTTGTTACAGACGAAGTAGATTACCTATCTGCTATTCAGGAAGGCCAGTATGTTATCGCTCAGGCGAACACTGTTCTTACTGAGCAAGGTACATTCTCGGAAGAGCTAATCACTGCTCGTCAGAAAGGTGAATCTGGCCTACACCCACGCGAACATGTTGACTACATGGACGTTGCAACCAACCAGGTTGTATCTATCGCTGCGTCGCTTATCCCGTTCCTAGAACACGATGATGCGAACCGTGCATTGATGGGTGCCAACATGCAACGTCAGGCAGTTCCAACACTTAAGGCTGACAAGCCTCTAGTTGGTACTGGTATCGAGCGTAACATCGCAGTTGACTCTGGTGTTACAGCGGTAGCGAAACGTGGTGGTGTAATCCAGTCTGTAGATGCTTCTCGTATCGTTGTTAAAGTGAACGAAGACGAGCTGATCCCAGGTGAAGCTGGTATCGATATCTACAACCTAACCAAATACACTCGTTCTAACCAAAACACGTGTATCAACCAGCGTCCATGTGTGATGCCTGGTGAACCTGTAGCACGTGGTGACGTTCTTGCTGACGGTCCTTCAACAGACCTTGGTGAGCTAGCGCTTGGTCAGAACATGCGTATCGCGTTCATGCCTTGGAATGGTTACAACTTCGAAGACTCGATCTTAGTATCTGAGCGCGTAGTTCAAGAAGACCGTTTCACTACGATCCACATCCAAGAACTATCTTGTGTGGCGCGTGATACTAAGCTTGGTGCTGAAGAAATCACTGCTGATATTCCAAACGTAGGTGAGTCTGCTCTGTCTAAACTAGACGAGTCAGGTATCGTTTATATCGGTGCGGAAGTGAAAGGCGGTGACATCCTTGTAGGTAAAGTAACGCCTAAAGGTGAAACTCAGCTAACTCCTGAAGAGAAGCTACTACGTGCTATCTTCGGTGAGAAAGCGTCAGACGTTAAAGACACGTCTCTACGCGTACCAAACTCAGTTTCAGGTACAATCATCGACGTTCAAGTATTTACTCGTGACGGTGTTGAAAAAGACAAACGTGCACTTGAAATTGAACAGATGCAGCTTAAAGAAGCGAAGAAAGACCTTACTGAAGAATTCCAGATTCTTGAGGGTGGCCTTCTAAACCGTGTTAAAGCTGTACTTCTTGACGGTGGTTACACTGAAGCGAAACTAGATGCTATCGATCGTAAGAAGTGGCTAGAGCTAACGCTTGAAGATGATGCTCAACAGACTCAGCTTGAACAGCTAGCAGAGCAGTACGACGAGCTACGTGCTGACTTCGATAAGAAGTTTGAAACTAAGCGTCGTAAGATCACACAAGGTGATGATCTAGCACCTGGCGTACTGAAGATCGTTAAGGTTTACCTAGCGGTTAAACGTCGTATCCAGCCTGGTGATAAGATGGCGGGTCGTCACGGTAACAAGGGTGTAATCTCTAAGATCAACCCTGTTGAAGACATGCCTTACGATGAGAAAGGTCAGCCGGTAGACATCGTACTTAACCCACTGGGTGTACCTTCGCGTATGAACATCGGTCAGATCCTAGAAGTTCACTTAGGTCTGGCGGCGAAAGGTATCGGTGACAAGATCAACCAAATGGTGAAAGAGCAGCAAGAGCTAGCTAAGTTCCGTGACTTCCTACAGAAAGTCTACGACCTTGGTGATACTCGTCAGAAAGTAGACGTTGCGTCTCTATCTGATGACGAAGTTCGTACGCTGATCAAGAACCTACGTGGTGGTCTACCGATCGCGACTCCAGTATTTGACGGTGCGTCTGAGCAATCAATCAAAGAGCTATTGAAACTAGGTGACCTACCAGAATCTGGTCAGCTAACGCTGTTTGATGGTCGCACAGGTGATGCGTTTGAGCGTCCTGTAACTGTTGGTTACATGTACATGCTGAAACTGAACCACCTTGTTGATGACAAGATGCACGCTCGTTCAACTGGTTCGTACAGCCTAGTAACTCAGCAACCACTTGGTGGTAAAGCTCAGTTCGGTGGTCAGCGTTTCGGTGAGATGGAAGTATGGGCACTAGAAGCATACGGTGCTGCTTACACGCTTCAAGAAATGCTAACAGTTAAGTCGGATGACGTTAACGGCCGTACTAAGATGTACAAGAACATCGTAGATGGCAACCACAGCATGGAACCTGGCATGCCAGAATCGTTCAACGTACTGTTGAAAGAGATTCGCTCGCTAGGTATCAACATCGAGCTAGAAGACGAAGAGTAATCCCTTCTTTCTTAATTGAGAAAAGCGATTATTTGGTAGAAGGTGCTCACTTTTGCGGGTGAGCCCCTTTTAACTCCTTACAGGAGCTGATTGTGAAAGACTTATTAAACTTTCTAAAAGCGCAGCATAAGACCGAAGAATTTGATGCAATCAAAATCGGTCTATCTTCACCAGACATGATCCGTTCATGGTCTTTCGGTGAAGTTAAGAAACCTGAAACGATCAACTATCGTACGTTCAAGCCTGAGCGTGATGGTCTGTTCTGTGCGCGTATTTTTGGTCCAGTAAAAGACTACGAATGTCTTTGTGGTAAATATAAGCGTCTGAAACACCGTGGTGTTATCTGTGAGAAGTGTGGCGTAGAAGTTACACAAACTAAAGTTCGTCGTGACCGTATGGGCCACATCGAGCTTGCTTCACCAGTTGCTCACATCTGGTTCCTAAAATCACTACCGTCTCGTATCGGTCTACTAATGGATATCCCTCTACGTGATATCGAACGTGTTCTTTACTTCGAAATGTACGTAGTAACAGAACCAGGTATGACTGACCTAGAAAAATCTCAGATGCTTACTGAAGAAGAGTATCTAGATCGTCTAGAAGAGTGGGGTGATGAGTTCACGGCTAAGATGGGTGCGGAAGCGATCAAAGACCTACTTGCGTCTATGGATCTGCCTGCTGAAATCGAAGAAATGCGTGAAGAGCTTCAGTCTACTAACTCAGAGACTAAGCGTAAGAAGATCACTAAGCGTCTGAAGCTAGTTGAAGCGTTCGTTCAATCTGGAAACAACCCAGAGTGGATGATCCTGACTGTGCTTCCGGTACTTCCGCCAGATCTACGTCCTCTAGTACCACTAGATGGCGGTCGCTTCGCGACTTCTGATCTGAACGACCTATACCGTCGCGTAATCAACCGTAACAACCGTTTGAAGCGTCTACTAGAGCTTGCTGCTCCGGACATCATCGTACGTAACGAAAAGCGTATGCTACAAGAGTCTGTTGATGCACTTCTAGATAACGGTCGTCGCGGTCGCGCGATCACTGGTTCGAACAAGCGTCCTCTGAAATCTCTTGCTGATATGATCAAGGGTAAACAAGGTCGTTTCCGTCAGAACCTTCTAGGTAAGCGTGTAGACTACTCTGGCCGTTCTGTAATCACAGTAGGTCCATACCTTCGTCTACACCAGTGTGGTCTTCCTAAGAAGATGGCACTTGAGCTATTCAAACCATTCATCTACAGCAAGTTAGAGACTCGTGGCCTAGCGACGACAATCAAAGCTGCTAAGAAGATGGTAGAGCGTGAAGAAGCGATCGTTTGGGATATCCTAGACGAAGTAATCCGCGAACACCCAGTACTATTGAACCGTGCACCTACACTTCACCGTCTAGGTATCCAAGCGTTCGAACCAGTACTGATCGAAGGTAAAGCGATTCAGCTACACCCACTTGTGTGTGCGGCGTACAACGCGGACTTCGATGGTGACCAAATGGCGGTTCACGTGCCTCTAACTCTAGAAGCACAGCTTGAAGCTCGTACGCTGATGATGTCGACAAACAACATTCTGTCGCCAGCATCAGGTGATCCGATCATCGTACCTTCTCAGGACGTTGTATTGGGTCTTTACTACATGACTCGTGACAAGATCAACGTGAAAGGCGAAGGTATGTATCTTGCTAGCCCAGCAGAAGCTGAGAAAGCATACCGTACCAAGACTGCTGAGCTACACGCTCGCGTTAAAGTTCGCATCACAGAGACTGTCGTTGATGAAGATGGCAATAGCACAACTGAGACTAAGATGGTTGATACAACTATCGGTCGTGCAATGCTTTGGCAAATCGTGCCAGCTGGTCTTCCGTACAGTATCGTTAACCAAAAGCTAGGTAAGAAACAAATCTCTCACCTACTTAACGAGGCGTACCGTAAGCTAGGTCTGAAAGACACAGTAATCTTCGCTGACCAAATCATGTACACAGGTTTCGCTTACGCGGCACTTTCTGGTGTATCTGTTGGTATCGACGATATGGTTGTACCGGCAGCGAAGTACACTGAGATCGAAGAAGCGGAAGCAGAAGTTCGCGAAATTCAAGAACAGTACCAATCTGGTCTTGTAACTGCGGGTGAGCGCTACAACAAAGTGATCGATATTTGGGCATCGACCAACGATCGCGTAGCTAAGTTGATGATGGAAAACCTATCTTCTGAAACAGTCGTTAACCGCGAAGGTGAAGAAGAGCAGCAAGAATCATTCAACAGTATCTACATGATGGCCGACTCGGGCGCACGTGGTTCTGCAGCTCAGATTCGTCAGCTAGCAGGTATGCGTGGTCTGATGGCGCGTCCAGATGGTTCAATCATCGAAACGCCGATCACAGCGAACTTTAAAGAAGGTCTAAACGTCCTTCAGTACTTTATCTCAACGCACGGTGCTCGTAAGGGTCTTGCGGATACAGCACTGAAAACAGCGAACTCGGGTTACCTAACTCGTCGTCTAGTAGACGTTGCTCAAGACGTTGTCGTGCACGAACATGACTGTGGTACGCACGAAGGTGTCGATATGATGCCGCACATCGAAGGTGGTGACGTTAAAGTTGCACTTTCTGAGCTTGCTCTAGGTCGTGTTGTTGCTGAAGACGTTCTTAAGCCAGGTACTGAAGAAGTTCTGATCCCACGTAATACTCTAATTGATGAGAAGTGGTGTCAGATCATGGAAGAGAACTCAGTAGATAGCATGAAAGTGCGCTCAGTAGTTACCTGTGATGCGGACTTCGGTTGTTGTGCACAGTGTTACGGCCGTGACCTAGCACGTGGTCACCTAGTGAACCAAGGTGAAGCAGTGGGCGTTATCGCTGCTCAGTCTATCGGTGAGCCGGGTACACAGCTTACAATGCGTACGTTCCACATCGGTGGTGCGGCATCTACTGCGGCAGCAGAGAACAGCATCCAAGCTAAGACAACAGGTACGGTTAAGCTACACAATGCTAAGTTCGTAACCAACAAAGATAAGAAGCTTGTTATCACTTCTCGTGCATCTGAACTGACTATCATTGATGAGTTTGGTCGTACTAAAGAGAAGCACAAACTTCCATACGGTTCTCTACTGAGCAAAGGCGACAACGACGCAGTTCAAGCTGGTGAAACAGTAGCAAACTGGGAAGCGCACACTATGCCAATCATCACTGAAGTGGCAGGTCGCATCCAGTTCGTAGACATGATCGACGGTGTGACAGTTTCTCGTCAAACGGATGACCTAACGGGTCTATCTTCAAGCGAAGTAACTGAAGCGGCAGCTCGTCCAGCAGCAGGTAAAGATATGCGTCCAGCTATCAAACTTGTTGATGTGGCAGGTAAAGACGTAATGATTCCTGGTACTGATATGCCAGCTCACTACTTCCTACCTGGTAAAGCTATCGTTAACATCGAAGACGGCGCTGAAGTAGGCGTGGGTGATACACTTTCTCGTATCCCTCAGAAATCTGGTGGTAACAAAGATATCACCGGTGGTCTACCACGCGTAGCAGACCTATTCGAAGCACGTAAGCCGAAAGAGCCTGCGATTCTTGCTGAGCACACAGGTACTGTGAGCTTCGGTAAAGAGACGAAAGGTAAACGTCGTCTAGTAATTACTCGTGACGGCGGCGACGCTTACGAAGAGATGATTCCTAAGCACCGTCAGCTTAACGTATTCGAAGGCGAGAAAGTTGAACGTGGTGATGTGATCGCAGACGGTCCAGAGTCTCCACATGACATTCTACGTCTACGTGGTATCCACGCTGTAACGCAATACATTGCGAACGAAGTTCAAGAAGTATACCGTCTGCAGGGCGTTAAGATTAACGATAAGCACATTGAGACTATCGTTCGTCAGATGCTACGCAAGTGTACAATCACACATGCTGGTGACTCTACAGAGTTCCTAGTGGGTGAACAGGTTGAATACGCGAACGTTAAGATTGCCAACCGTCAGCTAGAAGCTGAAGGCAAAGAGCTTGTTCGTTTCGAGCGTGAGCTGCTTGGTATTACTAAAGCATCTCTAGCAACTGAATCGTTCATCTCTGCGGCATCGTTCCAGGAGACAACTCGCGTACTAACAGAAGCAGCTGTTTCTGGTAAGCGTGATGAGCTACGTGGTCTGAAAGAAAACGTAATTGTTGGTCGTCTAATCCCAGCAGGTACAGGTTTCGCTTACCACCAAGATCGTCAAGCTAAGCGTACAGAAGAGCAAGAAGGTCCTTCTGCTGAGCAAGCGACAGACAATCTTGCAGCGCTACTAAACGCAGGCTTCTCTTCTGATGAGTAAGTCTGCAGACGAGTAATCGCTGTGTAAGAAATGACAAAAGGCACCTTCGGGTGCCTTTTTTGTTTTTAAAGATAGGGAACGCGTTGCTTCGGGAACGGACTTCGTCCTATGGAAAACTGGTTCGGGCTTCGCCCTACGAGAACACTGCGTTCCGAGAATCGAGACTGGACTTCGTCCTTCGAGAGATGTCCGCATCTCGCATCCCGTATCCGTAGCGAAGCGTTCCTAAGTAAAAAGGGTTAACGCAAAACGTCAACCCTTCAAGATTCTCTAGCTCTCTAGCTCTTAAGCCCCAGGCGGAATCGCTAAGCTATCTGCGATAAGTTGAATCAACTGATCTTCAACTTCAAAACGTACTTCGAGCAGTTCGCCAACTTTCGACATATCTACTTCGAAGTTAGGTAGCTCGTCGTCAGCGCTAACACCGACATACTTATCGTTAAACTCAAGTAAAGGCTCGGTAGTAAGTACGATCTTGGCGTAGGTTGTATCGATTTCGTCATTACTCTTAAAGCCGGTTGCTTGCCACTTTTTCATTACCATATCGTAGATTTTGAAGTGGCCTTCAGAAATGTAATCGACAACGTGATCGCAAAATGAGCTGATTTGTTTCGGGGAAGGCAGTTCGACGACGTTCGCGTGTCCATTTACAGGTTGAAGGGAGCCTAGCTGGCAATATTCGACAATCAAAGCCTGGCGGGTTTCGAGCCAGTGGTCTATGACTTCGCTTGAGCCACCCCATTGTTCTTGTGTTTGTTTGAATTTATTTAGCATGACCATATCCTCATGATCGAGTCACTTCTCCGGTGACCATTACGCTTTGACTCCCAAAGCACGTACAGAGTACAACCTCTTGTCCTTACTAAAATTTATAGTCTCAAAATAGATGGACCACAAACTCTGGTATGAATTTAGATTGCCAGTAAAATAGACGAACTGCAAGTGGAGAGATGAGCCAATGTTAAAGAAAGGTGACGTAAACCGTACGAAAAAAGTTTACTGGTGTGTTGTGTCAGGAAGCGATGTATGGCTGCAAAATGGTCAGTTGCCAATCGGCAGTGCTGATGGCCTTAACTTGCCTTATGAACAGGCAATCGAAGTTGGGCAGTGGAACAATTACCCGGTTATGTGGCTTAACGAAGCCGATGTTACTAAGCCGCTTGAATTGACCTCTTTACGTGACTGTTTGCATGTTCCCAGCGACCTTTTTTTACTGATGAGCAAAGCGGTACAATACGGGCATATGAGTCAAAGCTTGCGGTTTTGTCCTCAATGTGGAGGGAGAAATCACCTTAGTCATAATCAATTGGCTATGCAGTGTGGTGATTGTCGTACCTTGCATTACCCGCGCATCTTTCCATGTATTATTGTTGCGGTTCGCAAAGCTGACAAAATCCTGCTCGCGCAACACCCAAGGCATCGCAACGGGATGTATACCGTGATTGCCGGTTTCTTAGAGGTCGGTGAAACGTTGGAGCAGTGCGTGGCTCGCGAGGTAAAGGAAGAAACAGGGGTTGAGGTGACGAATATCCGCTATTTCGGCAGCCAACCTTGGGCGTTTCCATCTAGTATGATGATGGGCTTTGTCGCTGATTATCAATCAGGGGTCTTAAAGCCAGATTATAGTGAGCTTAGTGATGCTGGTTGGTTCGGCTTAAATGAGTTGCCACCTGTTGCACCCGAGGGGACTATTGCCCGTCAGTTAATTGAATATACGCTGGGAGAAATTAAGTTATCTAGCTGAATTATAGATAAAAAAAACCCTCCAGAAGGAGGGGGTAAGTAAGATGTCGTTATGAGATGCCAAGCACTATGTGCTCGGTTTATAATTGTAGTTTTCGCTAGCAAACAAATTTTTAACACTGATACTGAGTGGGTGCAAATTAAGCACTGATTTAAAAGTTAATAACTTGATCTAGGTTGCAAAGCACACAGCTTTTGCGAGTCAAACAGTGTTAGAATAGCCGCAACAAAAAAACGAGCCTAAAAATCGGAAAAACGGAATGACTGAATTAAAGAATGACCGCTATCTTCGCGCGTTACTAAAGCAGCCAGTTGACTACACTCCTGTATGGATGATGCGTCAAGCCGGTCGCTATCTTCCAGAATACAAAGCAACTCGCGCAGAAGCGGGTGATTTTATGTCTTTGTGCAAGAATGCAGAGTTAGCCTCTGAAGTGACACTTCAGCCATTACGCCGTTTTCCTCTTGATGCCGCTATTCTGTTCTCAGATATCCTAACCATCCCGGATGCTATGGGACTAGAGCTACGCTTTGCAGCAGGCGAAGGACCAGTATTTGACAAGCCAATCACTTGCAAAGCGGATGTAGAAAAAATTGGTCTTCCAGATCCTGAAGGTGAGCTTAAGTACGTGATGAATGCTGTACGTCAGATTCGTAAAGACCTGAATGGTGATGTGCCACTGATCGGCTTCTCCGGTAGTCCTTGGACTCTAGCGACATACATGGTTGAAGGTGGTAGCTCGAAGGCTTTCACTAAGATTAAAAAGATGATGTACGCAGAGCCACAAACTCTGCACCTGCTGCTTGATAAGCTTGCAGATAGTGTGATCGAGTACTTAAACGCACAGATCAAAGCGGGTGCTCAATCTGTGATGGTCTTCGATACATGGGGCGGTGTACTGACTCCTCGTGACTACAACTTGTTCTCGCTGCAATACATGCACAAAATCGTAGATGGTCTAATCCGCGAAAATGATGGTCGTCGCGTACCCGTTACGCTCTTTACTAAGAACGGTGGTATGTGGCTAGAGCAGATCGCAGCAACGGGCTGTGATGCAGTCGGTCTAGATTGGACAATTAATATCGCTGATGCAGTGAAGCGTGTCGGTGACAAGGTTGCGCTACAAGGCAACATGGACCCATCAATGCTTTATGCGTCTCCTGAGCGCATCCGTGAAGAAGTGTCGACTATTCTTGAAGGCTTTGGTGATGCAGGTACAGGTCACGTGTTTAACCTTGGTCATGGTATTCATTTAGATGTACCGCCAGAAAATGCTGGTGTATTTGTTGAAGCGGTGCATGAGTTATCTAAGCCATACCACAAATAATTGAGTAATTAATGAAAAGCGCCTGATACGACCAGGCGCTTTTTTGTTATGGGTTACACTAGCCGCTATACTGCCCTTAGACATAGAGAAAGGAGTGCGGATAATTCATGAAGACTCGTGACAAGATAGTGCTTGCTGCACTGGAACAATTTAATCAACATGGTGAGCGTAATATCACAACCAATCATATTGCCGCCCACATCGATATTAGTCCGGGTAACCTGTATTACCACTTCCGTAACAAGCAAGAAATCGTGCGTGAGATCTTCGCTTTATACTCTAATGAACTTCTTGAGCGCTTCACGCCTATTCAAGGTCAGCAAGAGAGCTTAGTTCTTCTCAAGCACTATCTGGATTCCATCTTTACTTTGATGTGGAAGTATCGCTTCTTCTACGCTAATTTGCCGGAGATCCTTCAGCGCGATGAACAGCTACATGAAGAATACATCCAGGTTCAAGAAAAGCTACAATCCAACCTCATCAATATCATGCAAGCATTTGTCGACCTTGAGCTTGTGTCTGTTGAAGATAGCGAGATGAAATCACTTGTCACCACACTGCATATGATTGCTTCAAGTTGGTTGGGCTACCAAGCGGCAATGTCACCTAAAACAAAAATCACCGAGCAGGTTATCCATCAAGGCATGCTGCAAATGATTTCTGTGGTAAAACCGAAAGCCACGGCGCAAGGCTTGGAGCAGCTTCAATTATTGGAAGATGGCGTTAAAGCAATTCATGCTTAGTCATAACTAATTGAAATTGTTCAATCAGTGAGAACCCATTAGAGTATCGGGAGATATTTTAATGGGTTTTGTTTTATGCACTTCGATGTATTCAATGGTGATGCCGACGGGATCATCGCTCTGCTTCAACTCCGCTTAGCTGAACCAAAGGTCGCTGCTTTAGTGACAGGCGTTAAGCGTGATATCCGACTGCTAGATAAGCTAGAAGCGACTTCAGGCGACTCTGTCACCGTATTGGATATTTCGATGGAGCAGAACAAGGTTGGTTTAGAAAAGCTACTCGCGAACGGGCTAGATATCTTCTATGCCGATCACCATAAGTCTGGAGATATTCCGCGTAATGCCAATTTAGATGCGCATATCGACTTAGATGCAAATACCTGTACCGCTTTAATCATTGATGAGTTACTGGCTGGGCGATATCACGCTTGGGCGATCACGGCTGCCTACGGTGACAATCTGATTGCTAAAGCGGATGAGCTAGCTGATAAGGAAGGTTTGAGTGATGAGCAAAAACAACAACTCAAAGAGCTAGGGACACTCATCAACTACAATGGTTACGGTGCAGAGTTAGAAGACCTGCATTTCCATCCCGCAGCACTGTTCCATGAGCTTTTGGCCTACGATGATCCTTTTGCTGTTATAGCTGATCACAACTCTCCATTTCTAG
Organism: Vibrio sp. VPAP30; assembly: GCF_001188205.1. Lineage (NCBI taxonomy): Bacteria > Pseudomonadati > Pseudomonadota > Gammaproteobacteria > Vibrionales > Vibrionaceae > Vibrio > Vibrio sp. VPAP30. Next base: position 32,350 of record NZ_LBLS01000007.1, on the reverse strand, counting down.
TTTTGCGTGCGGCTTATCAGGCAGATATGGCTCGGGCTTTGGCGATAACAGCTAAATACCGCAGCGCTAATTTAGCCGTCTTTGAATTACCAAATCAGGCATCATCTCGTAGAATCAGTGGTGTTTATGGCAATCACTTGGCAAATCAAGCGCCTAATTCTGCTCATGCGGTATTAACTGAAAACCGCGATGGAACATATACTGTTTCGCTGCGCGCGCCACTAAACAATAAACAAGGAGCTGGGGATATTTGTATTCAATTTCCAAGTGGAGGCGGAAGAGCAGCCGCTGCGGGGGTTAATGCATTACCTAAAGAGCAGTTAACCGCATTTATCGAGGTGGTTGAGCAGTACTACCGCACCTAAACTGATCTTGGTGGTTCTACGCTAAGTCGCGCGCTACATTGCAAGCCTTAGCGGGTCAACCAGCTTTTAGGGTTTTGAGTTTTACTATTACGGCGAATCTCAAAGTAAAGCGATGGGCGTGGCTGACCACCAGTGTCACCTGCCAGTGCGATACTTTCTCCTGCAGTGACTTTATCACCTTCTTTCTTTAGCAGGCTCTGGTTAAAGCCATATAAGGTCATATCACCTTTTCCGTGGTCAAGTAGTATTACTAAGCCATAGCCGCGCAGGTAGTCGGCAAATACGACCGTGCCTGAGTACACCGCTTTAACAGATTGTCCATAGTTGGCATTAATCACCATGCCTTTCCAGTTTATCTGCCCAGTCTGACGTGAGCCATAGTTATGTAGAACTCTACCTTTGAGAGGCCAAGGCAGTTTGCCTTTCTTCCGGGCTAAGCCATCCATTGGAACGGCGTTGCGCTTAGCTGCTTTCGCTATCTCTGCTTTCAGTCTGGTTTCATTGCGCTGTAGCTCAGAGAGATAAACTTTGTCGTTTGAGATGCTGCTACGTATCTGCGAGACCGTACCTTTACGCTTAGATTGGGTTTTAGTCAGTTGGTCGCGTTTTTTTGTCTGCTGGTTCAGTAGGCTAGTGATTTGCTGCTTCTCTAGTCCTAGCTGTTCTCGGCTATCTTCCAGTTCCTCAGCGGTTTTCTCAAGTTCTGCAATAGTGGTTGCCCGCTCTTTGGCAAGGTGTTGGAAATACTGGCTAATTCGGTCTTCTTCGACGCCTTGGTTAAGAATGTTAGAGGAAGCCTTTGCTCGCTGAGTTACATAATAGGTTTGAATGAGTTCTGCTAACTTATCGCTTTGTGCCTTCTTGTTTTGTTTGAGTTGGTCGACTTTAGACTTTAGATTGGCAATGTTTTTATTGGTATGGTTGAGAGAGGCCTTGGTTTCCTTAATCTCTTTTTCTAAGCGATTAATCGTGATTTCTTGCGATTTAAGGGATTTTTGCAATGAGTCGAGTTTCTTTTTCTGTGAAGACAATGACTGCTTTTGACGAGAAATCTCTCCGCTGACACCTTTAAGTTCATTATTATTGGCCGCGTAGCTAGGTGCTATTGAATAGGCAGAAAGCATTAACCCGAGTGCAAGGTAAATCTTGCTTGTAAATAGAGTCCTTAGTGAGGTGCTCGCCATGTTACAAATTTGCCCTAACTATTTGAGAAGCATTCAGTATACCCAAACCTTTTGATTAGAAGAAAGCGTAATATTAAAACTTGTTGTAGGCTCAAGAAAACAACAAGCCCGAGCAAGTACTCGGGCTTAGAAATACGAGTGCTGGAGTGAATTACTTCACTAGAATCTCACCCGTCATCTCTGCTGGGATCTCTAGACCCGTTAGCGATAGCATAGTTGGCGCTAGGTCAGACAGTTTACCGCCTTGTTTGAACTCAACGTCTTTGTCACCAACGTAGATTAGCGGTACTGGTAGGTTAGTGTGAGCAGTGTGAGTGCCACCTGTCTCTGGGTCTACCATCATTTCCGCGTTACCGTGGTCAGCAGTGATCAGCATTTGGCCGCCTACTTCTTCGATAGCCGCAACAATTTTAGCAACACAGCCGTCGATTGCTTCGATCGCTTGCTCAGCTGCTTCGTAAACGCCAGTGTGACCAACCATATCTGGGTTAGGGTAGTTACAAATGATCGTGTCGTACTTGCCAGACTTGATCGCAGCAACCATTTTTTCAGTAAGCTCTTCAGAGCTCATTTCTGGCTGTAGGTCGTAAGTTGCTACTTTTGGAGAAGCAACAAGTTGACGCTCTTCGCCTTCGAATTCGTTCTCAACACCACCGTTGAAGAAGAAAGTTACGTGCGCGTACTTTTCAGTTTCAGAGATACGTAGCTGAGTTTGACCTTGCTTAGATAGCCACTCACCGTATGTGTTTTCTAGTGACGCTGGTGGGAATGCTATTGCTAGCGGGATGTCGGCAGCGTATTGGGTTAGCATTACGAAGTTGATTGCTGGGAATACCGCGCGCTCGAAGCCGTCGAATACAGGCACGAAAGTACGTGTGATTTGACGAGCACGGTCAGCACGGTAGTTCATAAAGATCACTGCATCGCCGTCTGCGATTACCGCATCTTCTTGGCCATCAGCCTTGATTGCTGTTGCTTTAACGAACTCATCGTTCTCTTCACGAGCGTAAGCGGCTTCAAGACCAGAAACTGCAGTGTCGAAAGTGAACTCAGCTTTCGCTTGAGTAAGAAGATCGTAAGCAACTTGTACGCGATCCCAGTTGTTGTCACGGTCCATTGCGTAGTAGCGACCCACTAGAGAAGCTACTCGGCCTTTACCTAGTTTAGCAAATAGGTCTTGGAAACGTTTTAGAGAGTTTTCTGCGCTGCGTGGTGGCGTGTCACGACCGTCTAGGAAGCAGTGTAGGTAGATCTTTTCTGCGCCACGTGCTGCTGCCATTTCAACTGCTGCATAGATGTGGTCTTCATGAGAGTGTACGCCACCTGGAGACATAAGACCCATGATGTGTACCGCTTTTTCTGCCTTCACTGCCGAGTCGATAGCTTCAACAAGTGCTGGAGTCTGTGCAAACTCACCGTCAGCAATTGATTTAGTGATACGAGTAAGGTCTTGGTATACAACACGACCCGCGCCGATGTTTGTGTGACCTACTTCAGAGTTACCCATTTGACCGTCTGGTAGGCCAACATCCATGCCAGAAGCAGAGATTAGAGTGTTTGGTTTGTTAGCAAACAGGCTATCAAGAAAAGGAGTTTTCGCGTTCGCGATTGCGTTGCTTGCTGTATCTTCACGGTGACCGTAACCGTCAAGAATAACTAGAGCCATAGGCTTCTTAGCTGTCATAGTGATGACCTCGTCAAATTTCAAAGTAACTTTGGAAACAAAATTAGCGTAATTTTACTACACTTTTTAACCAAAACTGTAGGTTAAGATCAAATATTGTGTGCGAAATAGTGTTGTTATCTTTCACCTTACTCTCAGTAAGTATTTTTCCAAAACACCTGTATTACTGTTTTCTTGCTTTTATTTTCCCGTTTAGTAAAGAAATAGATAGTGGAAAATATCTATTGCTCCAATAGTCTAACTGACCAAAATGCCTGTACCTACAACGGCAACAATTGCCCCGAACCAAGCAAATCGGTTGGGTCGTCTGCCGGAGTAAATCCAAAGTATAGGCAACAACATGATTGGCGTGGTAGAAGATAATAGAGCCACCATACCGACGTTACCTTCTTGCAGAGCATAGAGGATTAGTGTCATGCCTACGGCCATAGCGAGAAACCCATTGACCGCAGTAATTGAGAAAATTCGCAGGTTCATTGGTTGTGTTGCACGGGAAAGTTTGGCGCCAGAGAAGAAAAACAGGCAGTGAGCAGCAAACGCGGTCATCATTCGCACGGCTGAGGCAGCGATAGGGTCGATGGCGGTTTGCATGACAGGTTTAGCGATAATGCCACCTAAAGCTTGGCATAAGGCAGCAAGTAGTCCTAACCCTACACCAACCCAAATACTGCCTTTAATCGACTCTAAGTGGTTGTTTGCTTGCCCTTTACGACCAAAAAATATCGCGGTTAATACGCCAGAGAATACCAATGCAGAGCCCAACAATTCAAGAGACGTCATGGTTTCACTGAATAGGAAGTATCCAAGTACAGCGGAGAAGACGGCGTGACAAGAAAAGAGCAGGCCAGCTTGTCTTGGTCCCATGCGATTGAGGCAAGCAAAAAGGGCGGTATCTCCGATGAAAATACCGATCACGCCTGATAGCATCATTGCGGAAATCGCGCTGTTTTCTACTGTTGCCCAACCGCCGGTAACCAGCGCCATGCCTCCTAGAATCACAGAGGTACAGCCCATACGCCAACGACTATAGGCAAATGTTCCTAGATGCTGAGCTGGAGTAACAGAAAGTAGGCTGGCCACCGCCCAAAGAAAAGCCGCTGCCAATGCCTGCCATTCATATCCCATTGACACGAAATCCTTGTGAATTTGGAAGAGTAATGGCTGACAATATGCATTAAAACAGCGTTAATTCAAAGATTATTCTGGTTGGTATCAAACCTTAAAGCGTCCTACTTCTCGGCGCATGGTTTCAGCAGATTCACGCATGTTATCTGCGCTTTCGCTGCTTTGCATAGCTTGTGAAGCAAGGACATCGGAAGCGTCTTTTATCCCTTGTGTATTGCGGCTGATATCTTCACTCACTGCTCGTTGTTCTTCAGCCGCGCTCGCAATTTGTAATGCCATATCATTGATTTCGGTAATAGCATCTGTGATATGACCTAAGCTATCCGCGGCTTGCTGTGCATAGTCAACGCTGGTATCGGCGAGTGAGGTACTGCTTTGCATGCTATTGACAGCTAACTTAGTGTTGCTCTGTAGCGTCTCGATCATGTTGCGGATTTCTTCTGTCGAACCATGAGTCCGTTGGCTGAGAACGCGCACTTCATCAGCCACAACCGCAAAACCACGTCCTTGTTCACCAGCGCGAGCGGCTTCAATTGCAGCATTGAGCGCGAGTAGATTGGTTTGTTCCGCAATCTCTTGAATGGTGGAAAGAATCTGATTAATGCTTTGAGTATTACTTTCTAATTCAGAGATAACTCCAGCAGCAGCCATGACCTGATCAGCCAATTCCACAATCGCTTGGCGGTTTTTCTGAATGACTTGCTGTCCATCCTCACATGCCGAAGAGGAAGTTTGTGAAGCTGAAGCGGTCAGCTCTGCATGACTCGCCACTTCTGCTGCGGTCGCTGACATCTCATGGATGGCCGTTGCGATCTGATTGACATCATTTTGCTGGGCTTCCACTTGCTGTGAAGCTTGTTGCGACAGTTCATTAGCTTGTACAGCTTGATTGGCCAACTTGTCACTATGACTAATAATACCACTAATCATCGCCTGCATTTGGCTCAAAAACTGGTTGACATGTTCCGCCAATTCTCCAATTTCGTCACGACGTTTGATTTCGACTCTTTGTGTTAAATCGCCTTCGCCTTTAGATAGTTGAGATAGTGACGTAGAGAGATCTTGGAGAGGTTTTAACAGCTTAGTGATTGTATAGGTACTAAATGTCGCGATGACCAAGTACAAAATGATCGAGGCGAGCGCAGTAAATTGAATTTGCTCAGTAACCGAAGCAAAGGCTAAGTCTTTATCGACCACGATACCTAAAGACCAGTCCGTTGTCGGCACGTTGGTGACGTAGATAAGCTTATTCCCTTGCTCGGGCCAGCTAATCGTTGAAAGCGCTGATTTGCTGACTAGTTCATTGATCATACTCTGGCTCAGAGCTGGGTTAAGAACCGTCAAAGGTTGCTGACTAAGCTTTTCGTCCTGATAGGCGACGATGTTGTTGTTCCCATCAACGAGGAAGGTAAAACCATCATTGTCCAGAGATACATTGAGAACTTCACTAATGATGTTTGTGACCGTGAGGTCTGCGGCAAGAACCCCTTTTCGCTCACCAGAGAAGGCTTTCGCAAAGCTCACTACAATACTGCCATCAAAATCTTGATATGGTTCCGTTAGGATAAGTCCTGAGGTTTTCATTGCATCTTGATACCAAGGACGAGTTCTTGGGTCGTAATCGGCAGGCCAGTCTTCAGTTTTATCACCGTAAGCAATCGAGCCATCATCGAAACCAGCATATACAGAAAGAAAATCCCCCGCTCGCTTGGTAATCAACATTTCGCGGTCTGAGTTAGTGGACTGGACGATGGTTTTCTCGTTGGCGAGCATCATGTCACTGCGTATGGCCAACCAATCACTAATATAGCGGGTGGTAGCATGGCTAACATTCGCCATTTCGCTATTAAGAGCGGAGGTGGTTTCTTGTTTAAGTTGGCTTACAGAGATCCAAGCTTGAACCCCGCTAACCACAGCGATAACGATTGCGATCGCAATCTGCATTTTTAGTTTTATTGTATTTCTCATTGCCTTTCCTTAATAAACGAGACAATAAATCGAGAAAAGCGGAGTGAGGATACACCGGGAGAAGCTGTTTGCTATGTGGAGAGCATCAACCGATCCTTGTGGGCACTACCGCCGGATAGGAATCTCACATTGATAGTGAAATGGATGTTCTTGTTATTATTGAACTAATTTTATATTTCAAAGCGACCAATTTGCTTGATCTATGTACAGGTTCGCTGACTAATTTACCTATCTACTGCGGATATTGATCAAACTGTGATGTTCAGCCAACAAATATGATGTCACACTCCATCACTAGGTAATCAGCAGTGCCCCGGCATAAACGATGGCTAAACCAATCAAGCCGATAATGAGACCTGTTTTGGCCATATCTTTGCTTTCGATAAGGCCAGTTGAATAAGCCAAAGAGTTTGGCGGCGTTGATACTGGTAAAATCATGCCGAGTGATGCGGAGAAGGCGACAACGACCAATAAACCTTGCAGTCCACCCACGCTGGCTAAGCTCTCCATCGAAGCCCCAATTGCAGCCGCAATCGGCATCAGTAAGTTAGCGGTCGCGGTATTGGACATGAAGTTTGCCATTAGCCAACAGACTATCGACAGAGTTAGAACCACGGCGACTGGTGACAGCGATTCATAATCAATCGCGTGCGCAAGGGCTGCTGCCAATCCGGTTTTATCCAAACCAATACCAATCGCAATACCCCCGGCGACTAGCCACAGTACGTCCCAGTTAATCAGCTTTAGCTCCGCTTTGCCCATGATTCCAGTTAGGGTGAATACCGCTAGCGGAATGATGGAGACGACATAGGTGTTCATACCATGCAACTTAGTCGTCATCCACAATAGGATCGTTGAAGCAAATGTGGCGTAGACAACCATGGCACGCCAATTTTTTTGGAACTGACCATCCAGCTTGAGTTTCATTGTTTGCTGAGAAGAAGGAAACAGTTTTTGCAGTAAAAACCAGGCGATGGTCAACTGAACGATTACGAAGGGTAAGCCCATCATCATCCAGCTTAAGAAATCGATACTGTTTTCGCCAGTTAGGTACTGAAGCGCGATGGCGTTAGGTGGTGTACCGATTGGAGTAGCAATACCTCCCGTATTGGCAGCAATCGGAATACAGAGTACTAAGGCTTTGATCCCAATATCACCCCTAGGCGCAGAAGCGACAATGGGGCCAAGTAATGCGAGCATCATTACTGTTGTGGCTGTATTAGACATAAACATCGAGAACACAGCGGTAATTAACATTAAGCCAAGCATGATGAATTTAGGCTGGTGACCAAAAGGCTTAAGTAGCACGCGAGCAAGGTTGTTATCCAACTCATACTTCGAAGCTGCAATAGCGAGAGCAAATCCCCCCATAAATAAAATAATGATCGGAGACGAGAAGGCGCTGAAGATGTCCGTATAGTTCATCAGCTCCCCCAAATCATGTCCTGCAGGAGGATTGCGGAATAAATGTAGCCCTTTGTCTGAAATCATCACCAGTTCTAAGGCGATGATCAAAATCGACGTGGCAAATACCGGAACAGGCTCTAACACCCAAAGTAGTGCCGCTAGAAGAAAGATGGCCAGAAGTCGATGCTGAATCAGGGTCAGATCATCAATAGGGATCCAGTCAATGGGCATAAACAGCACACCGATTGGCAGACCAAAACTGATCAATAGCTTAATGATAATTCCCGATTCTACCTTTGGCATACAATCCTTTACCTCAAAAGTATTAGTGAAGCCACAGATTAGTTCACAATGAATTAAAGGTCTTAGACCAAGTCTAGAATTTTGATAAACAGTTGAAATTGTTGAGTGAGGTTTGCTTTGGGTCAAAAAAAGCCCCGCGAATGCGAGGCTTCAGAGTCTAGCGTTGGTGATTATTCTGCTGCTTGTTCTGTCTGAGCGGTGTGAGCGTAAGGTGTGCCCATTACTGTAGACTGACCATTTTGCATCGAGTCATCAAATTTCACCGCATCTTTGGCGAATAGGTTGATGACCGTTGAGCCTAGCTTAAAGCGACCCATCTCTTCACCTTTCTTAAGGATTACCGATTTATCACCTTGAGCTGGGTAGTCCCATTTGTAAACGGTATTGCCACGTGGTGGTGTTACTGTGCCAGCCCAAACTTGTTCAATACTGCCGACAATCGTCGCACCAACTAGCACCTGCGCCATCGGACCAAATTCAGTATCGAAGATACATACGACACGCTCGTTACGTGCAAATAGGTTTGGCACGTTTTCAGCAGTATGTGGGTTAACTGAGAATAGGTCACCTGGCACATAAATCATCTGACGTAGCGTGCCGTCACATGGCATATGAACACGGTGGTAATCACGTGGTGAAAGGTACAGCGTCGCAAATTCACCGTCGGCAAACTCTTGAGCCAATTCCGCATCTCCACCTAACAGATCTTGTGCCGTAAAATTATGGCCTTTTGCCTGAATCAGTTTGCCATCAGTGATAGGGCCAAACTGGCTTACACAAGCATCTGCTGGGTGAGTGATAACACTGACTTCTTCAGTGACTGGTCGCGCACCATCTTTTAGCTCACGAACAAAAAACTCGTTAAACGTCTTAAAGTGTTTAGGATCAGAATGAAGTGCTTCATCCATGTTGACGTTGTATTGCTTAATAAACCACTTGATGATTGCTGTTGTTAGACCGCCAGCTTTTGCTGAAGCTAGCTTGCCCACTAAGCGCGTTAAACCGTGCTGAGGGATCCAATATTGCAGTCCAACTTTAATCTTATCCATTGTGTTCAATTCCAATGCTATTTTCATGATTGACTATATTCTGGGCGTGAGATGTTACTCAAATTGCACCCAAAAGTCAGCAGTTGCGATAGTTTGCTTACAAATCTGCTTTTTTATTACGTGAGTACTGTCGGTTAGCCTTGTTTTCCACCATGCTTTCAAGAATTCGGTGGTAGTTCTCGAAACGAATCTCGTTGATCTGTCCATTTTCAACAGCCTGGCGTAGTACACATCCTGGGTCGTCATTGTGTTTACAATCACGGAACTTACAGCCACCTAGATAAGGTCTAAATTCAACAAAGGCTTTAGTCACTTCTTCGGCTTCCAAGTGCCACAGACCAAACTCTCGAACTCCCGGTGAGTCAATCAGGTCGCCACCTGTCGGAATATGGTAAAGGCGTGATGCGGTTGTTGTGTGTTGACCTAGGCCTGAGTTCTCTGAAACCTCACCTTCTTCGACATTGAACTGTGGCATTAGCGCGTTAACCAAACTTGATTTGCCCACACCGGACTGACCGACGAAAATATTGATGCGGTCTTTCAGCTCTGCCTCTAACTCAGCAATGCCTTCACCAGTTTGTTTACTCACAAACAACACCTTGTAGCCTATGCGCTCGTATTCGCTTAGCCAAGATTTGTATTCAGCCAGTTGTTCTTGTTCTAGAAGGTCGATTTTGTTCAGTACCAGCAGAGGCGCAATGCTTAAGGTTTCAGAGGCGACCAAGTAGCGATCAATGATATTGAGTGACAGTTCAGGTAAAACTGAAGAAACGACGACCATTTGGTCTACGTTCGCTGCAACGGGTTTTAGGCCATCGTAGTAGTCAGGGCGTGTTAAGACAGAGGTTCTTGGTTCGACAGCTTCAACAACGCCATTGATGCCTTCCATCGATTCTAGGCCTGGGCGCCAAATGACTTTGTCCCCAGAAACCAGAGATTCGATACCGCGACGCAGATTACAACGTTGGATTTCTCCATTTTCGAGATCTTCTATATCTGCGTGTTGTCCAAAACGAGTGATAACCAGGCCAGATTTACTCCCTCCAAGCATAGATTCATCCCACTGAATGGCCTCTTCCTGCTTAAGTTTGCGTTTTTGGTTATGGCGTACACGCCTCACCTGACCTTTGGTTAGCTTTTTCTTTTTAGCCACGTTTCTCTACTTCAGTTGATTAATTTATCGGGTGATACCTGTCTGACAGCGAGTATCTCAATCTATCTTGGGTATCGGAATTTGGGTATAGTACCTCTTTTAGCACAAAACCAATAGGCAACGATTTATGTCCTTTAGCGATCAAAATTTAATTTGGATTGATCTTGAGATGACAGGACTGGACCCAGAAACCCACAAAGTTATCGAAATCGCCACCATAGTGACTGATAGTGAATTGAATATTTTAGCTGAAGGACCTGTACTTGCCATTCATCAGCCAGAAGAAGAACTGGCTAAAATGGATGAATGGTGTACAACAACGCATACGGGCAGTGGCTTGGTTAAGCGTGTACGCGAAAGTAAAATCGATGAGCAAGAAGCTATCCGCCAAACGATTGAGTTTTTGGAAAAATGGGTACCTAAAGGTAAATCCCCAATTTGTGGTAACAGTGTTGGTCAAGACAGACGTTTCTTGTACAAGCACATGGCCGAGCTTGAGCAGTATTTCCACTACCGCTACATTGACGTGAGTACATTGAAGGAACTTACTCGTCGTTGGAAGCCTGAAGTACTCGATGGCTTTTCGAAAACAGGCAGTCACCTTGCGTTAGACGATATTCGAGAGTCGATAGCCGAACTTCAGTACTACCGTAAAACGATTATCTCAATTTAATCGACTTTAATAACGCCAGCAATGATCGTTGGCGTTTTGAGTAGATAGCTGCAACAGCCCTATTTATGGCACGGGCAGGAATGCAAATTGAGCCACACCATGAACGACCTTAGTTATACCTCGATTCGTCTTGTCTGCGACGATCAGGGCCATCATGTCTTGAATCATTACCATCTTAGTAAATAGGCGATCGAAACTCATATCCCCCCCGTTTCCGTTTGTATCGTTGCTGTATATCAGAGGGTTACCATACTGATCTTTGCGGTGATAGAGTCGCCAAACGAATATCTCGATATTTCTCGCACTGTTATATAAAGATTGCTCATCAAGTGAATCAATAATAAAGAACTCTTGTTGGTGGTTGTACGATCGACGCAGCATTTCTGATAATCCAACGACAGCGGCAAATACGCGATCTCCTTGGAAGTTCTCATCAAAACTGAGCAAAATTGCCTCAATACCTGTGACGCCGTTTAACTCATCGAAAACCAAAGAGGGCAGGTCGATGCTTTCTTCAGAGCCAAATATTTGAGTGATACGACTTTCGATGGTGGCTTGAGGGCTCTTATGCAGTTGAATGGGGTTACGGACATAAAGTTTGCGCGTCAGCTCGATCATTTGTTTTTTCAACTGCCGAGCATGCACATCCATGACGAAGTCTACATCGCTTTTGCCGAGATTGCGCATTGGTTTAGGCATAGAACCACATCCCGCAATCAACAAGGCGAGAGTGAAGGGAATCAACGTTCGAAAAGCAATCCTTTGCAATAACATGGATACAGAACCTTAGCCTAGAGAAATGCGACAGCCAATGAGAGACTTTTATAGCCAATAGTTATATTAAAAAATACAATCATCAGCGACAATAAGTCACCAAAATGCAGGTCAACATCCCAATTTGAGCATGGGTGAAGTTGCTTTTATGTTATTTAACGAAATGCATTTCGTTTAAATTTCAAGCTGTTTTGATTGTTGATGTGCGCTTTTCATCCAAACAGGAAAAAAAAGGATTTTTTTTGCATGAAGGACTTGCATCACAAAAAAATGCTCTTATAATTCGCAGCCCTGAACAACGGAAACGTTGTTGATGCGACACTAGCTCAGTTGGTAGAGCGCAACCTTGCCAAGGTTGAGGTCACGAGTTCGAACCTCGTGTGTCGCTCCACTTTCTTTAGGTGGACAAGTGAAGGCTTTCATCATGCCTTAAATGGTGAACACGGACGCGGGGTGGAGCAGCTTGGTAGCTCGTCGGGCTCATAACCCGAAGGTCGTCGGTTCAAATCCGGCCCCCGCAACCAATTCTCTTTTGAGAAAATGCGACACTAGCTCAGTTGGTAGAGCGCAACCTTGCCAAGGTTGAGGTCACGAGTTCGAACCTCGTGTGTCGCTCCACTTTCTTTAGGTGGACAAGTAAAGGCTTTCATCATGCCTCAAATGGTGAATACGGACGCGGGGTGGAGCAGCCTGGTAGCTCGTCGGGCTCATAACCCGAAGGTCGTCGGTTCAAATCCGGCCCCCGCAACCAATTCTCTTTTGAGAAAATGCGACACTAGCTCAGTTGGTAGAGCGCAACCTTGCCAAGGTTGAGGTCACGAGTTCGAACCTCGTGTGTCGCTCCAATTTTAAGGTCTTCATCGTACCTAACGGTGACACAATACGGACGCGGGGTGGAGCAGCTTGGTAGCTCGTCGGGCTCATAACCCGAAGGTCGTCGGTTCAAATCCGGCCCCCGCAACCAAATGCGACACTAGCTCAGTTGGTAGAGCGCAACCTTGCCAAGGTTGAGGTCACGAGTTCGAACCTCGTGTGTCGCTCCAATTTTAAGGTCTTCATCGTGCCTAACGGTGACACAATACGGACGCGGGGTGGAGCAGCTTGGTAGCTCGTCGGGCTCATAACCCGAAGGTCGTCGGTTCAAATCCGGCCCCCGCAACCAAATGCGACACTAGCTCAGTTGGTAGAGCGCAACCTTGCCAAGGTTGAGGTCACGAGTTCGAACCTCGTGTGTCGCTCCACTTTTTTTTAAGTGGAAAGTAAAGTTGTCATCGTACTTAACGGTGAAGATTGCGACACTAGCTCAGTTAGATTGAGCACAACCTTGTCAAGGTTGAGGTCACGCCTTTCTGTTTATGAATAGGGAACCTCGTGTGTCGCTCCAAATTTAAGGTCTTCATCGTACCTAACGGTGACACAATACGGACGCGGGGTGGAGCAGCTTGGTAGCTCGTCGGGCTCATAACCCGAAGGTCGTCGGTTCAAATCCGGCCCCCGCAACCAAATGCGACACTAGCTCAGTTGGTAGAGCGCAACCTTGCCAAGGTTGAGGTCACGAGTTCGAACCTCGTGTGTCGCTCCAAATCTCCTTCAAATGACATGTCATTTGAATAGACCTTATGGTCACCGCTCTTTATCTAATGCTGCGAAGCATAAACCCCAAATTAGTAAGAAGTCCTCCTAATTTTTAGGTGGGCATTTTTATGTCTCAATATTAAATCTCAGCACGAGATCTGGTAAGTCAGAATCAATAGCAAACACTGTGTGAGCTAGGGCTTTGTACATTAGTCAACAGACTTATCCACAGAAGTTAAAGTGTGGATAACTTGGTGGGTAACCTGATTTTTATCCATGTATAACGTTTGACTAAAACGATCTTTTTGTTTTTGAAACTTTCTTACGTAAGTTGAGTTTCACTATAACTGATTGTTATCTAATGATTTTTTGGTGATTCCAATGCTCGATCAAGTGACTATTTACGATCATTAAGTCACTGTTTTTTGATCCTGGTCATTTCTGAACATTGTGATTAACTTCCCCATCTGTAAGAAAATGAGTAATCATCCTTTCTTTTTTCCACATCTTGGTTTTTGGATCTAGGTCAAACTATGAATGGCTTGGTCCGGCAAGCATTATGCATCTCGTGGTAAGCCTTTCTCGACGATTCTAATCAATCTATTTAGCTTAGTAGATTGAGCGGGAATTTGTGTTTGTTGTTGTTGAGCCCATCGAATATGTACATCTAAGGTGTCACTAAGACCTACGCGACTTTCTAGCGCTTCGATTATGTCGATGGAATATGGTGCATTCCCCATGGCAACAGATAGGTTCCTTAGCCACTGCAAATGTCCAATACGGCGAATAGCCGAACCTTCCATATTTTTTAAGAAAGTCGCCTCATCCCATTTAAAAAGCTCAACGAGATTTGCATTGGTCAATGCTTCTCTACGATGAAAGTCTTGCTGATCGGTTAAATCGGAAAAGCGATTCCACGGGCAGACTAGCTGGCAATCATCACAGCCATAGATTCTATTGCCCATTGCTTTGCGAAACTCTTCAGGGATAACACCCTCAAATTCAATGGTTAGGTAAGAAATGCAGCGTCTCGCATCTACAATGCCATCTGCGACGATCGCCTGTGTTGGGCAAGAGGTGATACAGGCTTTGCATTTGCCGCACTCTTCAACGCTTGGTTTGTCGACTGGAAGAGGAAGATCGATCAGCAGTTCACCAAGAAAGAACCATGAACCACACTCTTTATCGAGGATAAGCGAATGTTTTCCTGTCCAACCGAGTCCTGACTTTTGCGCTAAAGGCCTTTCTAGTATTGGCGCGGAGTCGACAAAAGGTCGATAACCAAAATTGCCAATTTCTTGTTCTATTTTTTGCCCGAGCTTTTTAAGCTGGTTGCGGACTAATTTGTGATAATCACGCCCAAGAGAGTAGCGACTTATATAGGCTTGAGTAGGATCGGATAGATTGGCAGCAAACTGTGCTTGAGGTGGCAGGTAGTTCATACGCACACTAATGACACGTAAGGTTCCCGGTAGCAGTTCTGCGGGACGTGCTCGCATCATGCCGTGACGTGCCATCCAGTCCATTTCCCCGTGGTAACCAGCATCAAGCCACTTCTGTAACTCTGCTTCATGCTCAGACAGGTCTACATCGCAGATGCCAACTTTTTGAAAGCCAAGTTCTTGGCCCCAAATTTTAATCTTGTCTGTTAGCTCTTGGTAGTTCATGCTGATTGATCCGGGTAAAGGGAGCGGGATCTTAACGGATCTTATATGTGGGATCTAGCCAAGGAACAGCGGAAAATGGCAACAAATCGCCGATTTTTCGTTTTACTTACACAAGATCTCTTGTCTCTCAATTCCAACCCAGTTTACTATTCGTGTTCTTTTGTTTTTTATATAGTCACAGCGTAGAGATTGATCTTCATGACCACCAAACAATTTGCCCTTAGCGATGAACAAGCAACGATTCAATTAGGGACAGCATTAGCGCACTTGTGCTCTCAACAGACCACCATCTACTTACATGGTGATTTGGGTGCAGGTAAAACGACGTTTAGTCGTGGTTTTGTACGCGCGCTCGGTCATGCAGGCAATGTAAAAAGCCCAACTTACACTCTAGTTGAACCTTATCAGCTTGATCAGTGGCAGGTTTATCATTTTGATCTTTACCGTTTAGCGGATCCTGAAGAACTCGAGTTTATGGGAATTCGTGATTACTTTACCTCAGATGCTATCTGTCTCGTGGAGTGGCCTGAAAAAGGGCAAGGTTTGCTACCTGAAGCGGATCTGGATATTGATCTTCGCTACGACGGAGAGGCACGTGTTGTCGTACTGACAGCAAATAATCAGTATGGATGTCAATTATTAGAACAGTTGGAGTTATGTTGAAGAGTACTTTTATAAGAGCTGTTTTCTTTCCATTTCTTCTTGCTCTTACTTTTACGCCTAGATTTGCATTTGCAAATGCGTTAGAAGGGATTCGTGTATGGCCATCACCTGATGAGACTCGAGTCGTTATCGATCTTTCATCAGAAGCTGACTACAGTTACTTTACGCTCTCTAGCCCAGAGCGCTTAGTGGTGGATCTAAAGAAGACCTCTGTCAGTACTAAGTTACCAATCAATGTCACTGACAGCCCTGTGTTGAAAAAAATCCGCAAAAGTTCACCGCCAAGCAAAGGAACTTACCGCTTGGTGTTTGAACTCAAGCGTAAAGTAGCTCCTCAGCTATTTAAGCTTGCACCGACTCCTGGTGGTCAGTACGGCCACCGTCTAGTGATCGATATGCCTCATGGCAGCCAGAAGAAAGTTACTTCAACTCCAGCTAAGTCGACCAGTTCAACGACTGTCAGTCGCGATGCCTCTCAATTGGCTGGTACGGCAGATATTGTTGTGGCTATCGATCCGGGTCACGGAGGCGAAGACCCTGGCTCGATTGGTCCGAGTAAGAAATATGAAAAACATGCAACCTTAGCTGTCTCCAAGAAAATCGTCGCTCAAATCAACGCTGTGCCCGGTATGAAGGCGGTATTGACTCGCGGAGGTGACTACTTTGTTAACTTAAACAAACGCTCTGAGATTGCTCGTCGTAATAAAGCTCATTTACTTGTATCGATTCATGCTGATGGATTCCACACACCTCAACCGCGTGGTGGCTCAGTATTTGTATTGAACACCCGTCGAGCTAACTCGGAAATTGCTCGCTGGGTAGAAAATCACGAGGAACAATCTCAGTTGCTTGGTGGTGCAGGCGAAGTGCTGTCCAAGAATAATAGCGATAGAAACGTTAGTCAGACTCTACTTGATCTCCAGTTTAGCCACTCACAAAAAGAGGGCTATAAGCTGGCGACGAAGATACTGCGTGAAATGACCAGAGCTGGGATTAAATTGCACAAGAAAGATCCTGTTAATGCCAGCTTGGCGGTATTGAAATCGCCGGACATTCCATCAGTATTGGTTGAGACGGGCTTTATTACCAACCCAACGGAAGAGAGGCTGCTATTCCAACGCAGTCACCAAGACAAACTAGCTCGTTCGTTAACGAAGGCGATAGTTCAGTATTTTGAGGCGAATCCACCTGAAGGGACTTTGTTCTCCAATCGCGGTAAAACCATCAAGCACAAAGTGGCACGCGGTGAGTCGCTGTCGTTGATAGCCAGTAAGTATGGCACGTCGACGAAAGCGATTATGCAGACCAACAAGCTCAAGAGTACCAGCTTAGCCATTGGTCAGATCCTGACGATTCCGGGCTCAAGTAAGTCTATCTCGGTGCCACAAATTAAGAATCCAGTCGAAACTAAGACTCTGACTCACGTAGTACAGCGTGGCGAGTATCTAGGAAAGCTCGCAGAGAAGTACAAAGTTTCGGTTGCGGCGATTAAGAAAGAAAATAAGCTCAAGTCCGATACACTAAAGCTTGGGCAGAAATTGAAGATTACTGTGAGTATGAAAGATCAACCACTGCGTAAGCACACAGTTAAGCGTGGTGAGTTCTTGGGCAAAATTGCCAGCAAGTATCAGGTGAGAGTGGACAACATTCGCAAAGCCAATAACTTGCGTTCTGATCAGTTGGCGGTTGGTCAGGTGTTGATCATTCCCCACAACTAAAGTGAGTGCCAGACGTGACGATTAAGATCCTTCCTGCGCGCCTTGCTAACCAAATCGCGGCGGGCGAAGTAGTAGAAAGACCCGCTTCTGTAGTCAAAGAGCTGGTGGAAAACAGTTTAGACTCGGGCGCGACACGAATCGATATTGATATCGACAAGGGTGGCGCTAAGCTGATTCGTGTGCGCGATAATGGTAAAGGGATTGCTAAAGATGAGCTTGCTCTAGCACTAAGCCGACATGCAACGTCAAAGATTCATACCTTAGATGATCTTGAAGCGATCATCAGCTTGGGCTTTCGTGGTGAAGCCTTGGCGAGTATCAGTTCGGTTGCTCGTTTGACAATGACCTCCCGACCAGCAACACAAGAGCAAGCGTGGTCTGCGTATAGTGAAGGTCGTGACATGCAGGTAAAGCTCCAGCCTGCTGCACACCCAATTGGCACCACGGTTGAAGTGTTGGATCTATTTTTTAATACCCCAGCTAGGCGCAAGTTTCTCCGTACTGAGAAAACGGAATTTGCCCATATTGACGAACTTTTGAAACGGATTGCGTTGAGCCGCTTCGACGTCACTATTAACCTAAGACACAACGGCAAGCTTATTAAGCAATATCGCGCCGCGAAAACTGAGCCGCAGGCTGAAAAGCGCATAGCCGCAGTTTGTGGTAATGCGTTTGTACGTAATATGCTTAAAATTGAGCTAGAGCACCAAGGGCTTAAACTGCACGGCTGGATCACAACGCCAGAAGGGGCGCGTCAACAAAGTGATCTGCAATATTGTTACGTCAATGGACGTATGATGCGTGATAAATTGATCAATCATGCAATTCGTCAGAGTTACGAAACTAGCCTGCGTCCTGACCAATTTGCAACTTACGTGTTATTTATCGAGCTCGACCCACATCAAGTGGATGTGAATGTGCATCCTGCCAAGCATGAGGTTCGTTTCCACCAAGCTCGTCTAGTCCACGATTTTATTTATCAAGCGCTGAGTGATGCATTGGCTCAGAGTGCCCATATTGATAAACCACAGCAAACCGCATCGGCATTTCATAGTGATGAGCAGGTAAAGCCAATTGATGAGCCTGGGCTGACCTCTACACCCCGTGAAGTTGTCAGTCTTGCTTCTCAGCAAGAGTATTGCGCTATTGAGTCGATACCTTCGTATCCTGGAAAAGCAGACTATGCAGAAAGTCATGACAGTGTGCGAGAAGCTCAGCCCAAGAATGAGTGGCAAGAATCTCGCCCGCTAAACAAACCAAGGATTGCTGAGCGATATAGTGAGCCAGCACCAAGTGCGCAAGAAGTCAAAGCCTACCAGGAGTTATTGCAGACTCCTGATTCCGCTGTAACTGAAAAAGACATTTGTTCAGTCTCTACGACAATTTCAAATGAACAAGTTGAAACACCGGTTGTCGAATCGTTAGGAAAAGCAATCAACTTGGTACAAGGTCGATATCTTGTGATGGCAGACAAGCAAGGAACGCGTTTGGTCAACCTTGCTAAAGCTGAGTGGCTGAGGGTCAATGGTCAGTTATCGACTCGTGAGGGGAGCTTAAAAAGCCAACCTCTATTAGTACCGCTATCGGTAAAGTTGGATGAAAGCTTACTTGAGGTTGCCGAAGCTCTTCAGCCAACTCTGGATGCTTTTGGTATTGAGCTTAAAACACGTGGTAATAAGGCGTTGATGGTGATGGGAGTCCCCCAGCCATTAAGGCAACAAAACTTACAACAACTGGTGCCAGATCTGCTATCTTACGCGCTTTCGTGTCAAGCAGCTTCACTGCCGTTGTCACATACCCAGTTAGCAAAATGGCTGAGTGATCATATTACTCAGGTAAAAAGTGACTACACTTTGTCGGAAGCTATTCAGATAATTGCGGATGTAGAGCAACTATGGCAGGGAAGACTTCCGCTCAGTGACCAGGCCTTTGTAAGGCCCGTAGATTTTTCTGCAACGATTGCAGCGTTAGAATTATGAACAACAAAGAATTACCTTTAGCTCTGTTTTTAATGGGGCCAACCGCATCAGGAAAAACGGATCTTGCGATTCGTTTGCGTAAGAAATTTCCTGTTGAGATCATCTCTGTTGATTCAGCGTTGATCTATAAAGGCATGGACATAGGTACCGCAAAGCCAGATGCACAAGAACAAGCGCAAGCGCCGCATCGATTGATCGATATTTTGGATCCTAGCCAAGCTTACTCAGCGGCTGATTTCCGTCGTGACGCGCTGAATGAAATGAATAAAATTGTTGAGCAAGGTAAGATTCCGCTACTGGTTGGTGGCACCATGCTTTACTACAAAGCGCTATTGGAAGGGTTATCACCACTTCCAGCAGCGAACGCTGAAATTCGCCAACAAATAGAGCAAGAAGCATTGGCTCTAGGTTGGGATAAATTACACGATCAATTGAAACAAGTTGATCCTGTTTCAGCAGAGCGAATCCATCCTAATGATCCACAAAGATTATCTAGGGCATTGGAAGTTTATCGAATTTCAGGTAAAACTCTTACTGAGTTAACTCAAACTAAGGGCGAAAGCCTGCCGTATAGAGTTAAACAGTTTGCAATAGCTCCCAAGGAAAGGGCAGAGCTCCATCGCCGAATTGAACTTCGTTATGAGAAGATGATCGAGGCTGGTTTTGAAGATGAAATGCGTGCGTTATATGCCCGTGATGATCTTCATCCAGATCTTCCATCGATTCGTTGCGTGGGTTATAGGCAGATGTGGGACTATTTGGATGGTAACTGCACTTTAGATGAAGCTATTTTTAAAGGCGTCTGTGCAACCCGTCAATTGGCCAAGCGACAAATCACCTGGTTACGCAGTTGGGATGATTTAACTTGGTTAGATAGCGAAAACATTGAACACGCGCTAGAAACTGTTTCAAATGCCATAGCATCTGACGGTTTTAGCTGTGTATAATGTGATCGCTTTTGCGTGAATGTGCCCTGTAAAGGATCGGTTACTTGAAATTTCGGTTTAAAGTCGTCATAACAGGTAACGACAGGGTGTTATTTTATTCGTTTAGCTCAGAGCAAAGGCCGCATCGTTTTAATGCAGCGCACCACTAGCTAAATAACTAAAACAAAATTACAAAATAAGGAAAATAAAAATGGCTAAGGGGCAATCTCTACAAGACCCATTCTTAAATGCATTACGTCGTGAACGTATTCCAGTATCTATCTACCTTGTAAACGGAATTAAACTGCAAGGTCAGATCGAATCATTTGATCAGTTTGTGATCTTGCTGAAAAATACAGTAAACCAAATGGTGTACAAGCACGCTATTTCTACGGTAGTTCCTGCTCGCCCAGTGAGCCACCACAGCGGTGAACGTCCACAAGGTGAACGTCAGCAAGAGAAATCAGAAGATTAATTCTCTTAATTACCCTATTTTTTTGTAAGGAGTTGATTGCTTGTTTGACCGTTATGAAGCCGGTGAGCGAGCCGTACTTGTTCATATCAACTTCACGCAAGAAGGGGAGTGGGAAGATCTCAACGAATTCGAGATGTTGGTCTCTTCAGCTGGCGTTTCTGCGTTACAAGTCGTAACTGGAAGTCGCCAGTCTCCACACCCTAAGTACTATGTCGGAGAGGGTAAGGCCCAAGAAATTGCCCAAGCAGTGCAATTGAATGGTGCAGATATTGTGATCTTCAATCATGCCCTCTCTCCTGCCCAAGAACGTAACCTCGAAACGTTGTGTAAGTGCCGTGTGTTAGACCGAACAGGTTTGATCCTCGACATCTTTGCTCAACGCGCCCGAACTCATGAAGGTAAGTTACAGGTTGAGCTTGCTCAGCTTCGTCATATCTCGACCCGATTGATCCGCGGCTGGACTCACCTTGAAAGACAGAAAGGTGGTATCGGTTTACGTGGCCCAGGTGAAACTCAGTTAGAAACTGACCGACGTCTATTGCGTGATCGTATTAAAGCGATATTACGCCGTTTAGAGAAAGTCGCTAAACAGCGTGAACAAGGTCGCCGAGCTAGAAATCGAGCGGAGATTCCGACTGTTTCCTTAGTTGGTTATACTAACGCAGGTAAGTCGACCCTATTTAACCGTATTACCGAAGCGGGTGTGTACGCGGCAGACCAGTTGTTTGCTACGCTAGACCCAACTCTACGTAAAATTGAGCTAGCGGACGTTGGTCCGGCAATTCTAGCTGACACGGTCGGGTTTATTCGTCATCTTCCGCATGATCTCGTTGCCGCATTTAAAGCAACACTGCAAGAAACTCAAGAAGCTGACATTTTGTTACATGTTGTCGATGCCAGTGACGACCGTTTTCGTGAGAATATTCAAGCTGTTCATGAAGTACTAGAAGAAATCGATGCCCATGAGGTGCCTTCTCTAGTTGTCATGAACAAGATTGATAATCTAGAAGATCAGAAGCCTCGTATAGAACGGGATGAGGAAGGGGTTCCTCGTGCTGTTTGGGTTTCGGCAATGGAAGGCATTGGTATTGAGCTTTTATTTGAAGCATTGACAGAACGTCTTGCAAGTCAAATGGTTCAGCATCAATTGCGAATTCCGCCACAATATCAGGGGCGAATTCGTAGTACATTCTTCCAGATGAAATGTATTCAACGAGAAGAATATGACCAGGAAGGTAACTTGTTGATTAATGTTCGCATGCAACAAGTGGATTGGTCTAGACTTGAAAAAAGAGAAGGGGCAGTTTTACGTGACTTTATAGTTACTTAAATGACTGCTACAGTATAACGTCATATCAAATGATGGAGCTTTCTAATGGCGTGGAATGAGCCTGGTAATAACAACGGCAACAATGGCCGCGATAATGACCCTTGGGGTAATAACAATCGTGGTAACAAAGGTGGCCGTGATCAAGGGCCGCCAGACTTAGACGAAGTGTTTAATAAACTGAGTCAGAAACTGGGTGGAAAGTTTGGTGGCAAAGGCGGTAAAGGATCGTCTATCGGTGGCGGTGGTGCACTAGGTTTTGGTGTCATCGCAGCAATCGCGGTAGCAATTTGGTTCTTCGCTGGCTTTTACACTATTGGTGAAGCAGAACGTGGTGTTGTGCTACGTCTCGGTAAGTACGATCGCATCGTCGATCCTGGTCTTAACTGGCGTCCTCGTTTTATTGACGAGTACGAAGCCGTTAATGTTCAGGCAATTCGTTCGTTGCGTTCATCTGGTCTAATGCTGACCAAAGATGAAAACGTAGTCACAGTGGCAATGGATGTGCAGTACCGTGTCGCTGACCCATACAAGTATCTATTCCGCGTAACAAACGCAGACGACAGCTTACGCCAAGCTACAGACTCTGCATTGCGTGCTGTAGTCGGTGACTCACTCATGGATAGTATCCTGACCAGTGGTCGTCAACAAATTCGTCAAAGCACACAAGAGACGTTGAATGAAATTATTGACAGCTACGATATGGGTGTTGTGATTGTCGACGTTAACTTCCAGTCGGCACGTCCGCCAGAGCAAGTTAAAGACGCATTCGATGATGCTATCGCAGCGCGAGAAGATGAAGAGCGTTTTGAACGTGAAGCTGAAGCTTACCGCAACGATATTCTTCCTAAAGCAACAGGTCGTGCTGAGCGTTTGAAGAAAGAAGCATTGGGTTACTCAGAGCGCGTAACCAACGAAGCACTTGGTCAAGTGGCTCAGTTTGAGAAGCTACTACCAGAGTACCAAGCGGCTCCTGAAGTTACTCGTAATCGCCTGTACTTAGATACTATGGAAGAGGTCTACAGCAACACTTCTAAGGTTCTGATTGACTCTGAATCTAGCGGTAACTTGCTTTACTTACCTATCGATAAGTTAGCTGGTGAAGGCAAAACTCAAACTAAACGTAGCACGAAGTCATCTTCTGCTTACGATCAAATTGAGCTAGAGACTAAGAGCAATGAGTCAACTTCAGACTCGCAATCTCGTTCAACTGGTTCACGTCAAGGGAGATATTAAGAATGCGTAAGTTAATGATCCCTGTTTTGGTTCTTGCAGCCGTTCTATTGTTGATGTCTGTGTTTGTAATCAAAGAAGGTGAACGTGGTTTAGTAATTCGATTTGGCCGTGTTCTAGATGATAACGGTGTATCTAAGATTTACGAACCGGGTTTACACTTTAAGATGCCATTGTTTGATAGTGTGAAAACCTTGGATGCGAAAATTCAAACTATGGATGGACGCTCTGACCGTTTCGTAACGTCTGAGAAAAAAGACGTTATCATCGATACCTATGTCAAATGGCGTATTGCTGATTTCGGTCGCTACTACCTAACCACAGGCGGCGGTAACACGCTGACAGCAGAAGCGCTACTTGAACGTAAAGTAACAGACGTGCTTCGTTCTGAGATTGGTGCTCGCGAAATCAAGCAAATTGTTTCTGGTCCACGTAACAAAGATGTACTGCCAGAAAGTGCTGATAGTGAAGAAGTGACCACTGAAGCGGCGAAAGAAGCGTTAGAGATCGACGGTGAACGTGACCAAATTATGGAGAACGTTCTGAACGGTACAACTGGTAGCGCATTGAAGGATTTGGGTGTAGAAATTGTTGATTTCCGGATGAAGAAAATCAACCTACCTGATGAAATCAGTGAGTCTATCTACCGCCGTATGAGAGCTGAGCGTGAATCAGTTGCTCGTAAACACCGTTCTCAAGGTCGTGAGCGTGCAGAAGTGATTCGTGCACAAGCTGAGCTAGAAGTTGCTACCGTTTTAGCAGAAGCAGATAAGACTGCCCGTGTAACACGCGGTGAAGCGGATGCAACATCGGCGAAAATCTACTCAGATGCTTACAACAAGGATCCTGAATTCTTCAGCTTTATGCGTTCTCTGAAAGCGTATGAGAAGTCATTTAGCGACAAGAGTGACATCCTAGTATTGGATCCGAAGAGTGATTTCTTCCAATACATGAATCAAGCTTCTGGCGCAACGGCGAAGTAAACAAACACTGATAATATAAAGGCTCCTGAATGGAGCCTTTATTTTTTATAGTAGGGAATATATGTCGAATTCTTTGTGGCTAGCACTCGGCCTAGTACTCATTGTTGAAGGCCTAGGGCCTTTGATTGCCCCGAATGGTTGGCGCAATATGGTAGCAGAGCTTAGTAGACAGCCTGACAATCAGTTGCGCCGCATTGGAGGCTGCTTGGTGGTCGCAGGTGCTGTCATTGCTTATATCTTTGGCTAATGCTTAGTAGTGAGGCGGTGGTGGCTCATTGGCAGGATCGGTCATACTAGGGCTATCCATGTTTTTGACCTTACCCACCACGTACTTCATCTGATCCTGCATCTTCGAGATCAGTAATTGCTGCTGACTTAAGGCATCATTTAATTGGTCAATGGTCTGTTCTTGGAAAGCCAACTGACACTCTAAGTCATTTATGCGGCTTTCTAACTGTTCAACTCGGTTTTCTTTCATGGCTCACTGATCTTTACTGTTAATAGTCCACATCCCAAGCTTGGGCGATACCAGCCGATGTCCCCGAGATCACTCGGTTTTGGCTATCAAAGGCTGCATCATACACCACTGCACGTGGAGGGCGAGTATCTTTTAGCGGTTCGGCTTCAAAGCCATCGATCCGTTTACCAGTGTGAGTGTCCCAAATCATGATTCGACTAGAAGGTGTACCCGTCACAAGGTAGTTGCCATCATCAGAAAAGCGCGCGGTTGAAAAAATCAATTGGCGAGAAAAACTGCGTAGCTTTGACAGTTCTTTCCCCGTGGTGAGATCCCAAACAATGGCTTGATTACCTCCATCAGACGTAAAAGCGAATTTGCCATCACGCTGCAAAGCAACACGGTTAATACGTTGCTCATGCTCAAAGGTTTTGAGTATCTGCCCGGTGCGGGTATCCCATAGATGTGCTTTATAGTCATTGCCACCTGAAAGTGCGAAACGGCCATTGGGTGATAGAGCAACAGAATTCACTTTTTCGTTGTGGGCAAGGAACTCTAGACGACGTCCGGTGACTAAGTTGACGTAGATTGCTTTGCCATTGGATAGACCAAGTAGTACTTGGTCACCATTGCTGGCAATATCAACATCGCGGATTAAGCCATCTGAAATTGACCACAGCCCTTCGGCTTGAGTCCAGGCTAAATCCCAAACTGCGAAGTTGATTTGGGTCGCGGTTACGGCAAAGCGACCATTATCTGATATTCGAATACGAGAAACAGTACTGGCTTGGGGATCTTGAGCACCTAAAGAGGCGAGTTCTTGACCTTCATCGAGGTCCCACAAAACCAGTTGATGTTCTTTAGAGTAAAGAAGGGCGAAACGAGCGTCACGGCTTAATGCAAAGCTGGTGGTGCCTTTGGGTTCGATAGTCCATCGCTGGCTGTCTTGGGCGGAGAAAAAACACCCATTTAACGCTGTAATGACAATCGTGATGATTGTTGAGTTAAAAATTATACGCATTAAGTCCAAATATCCGCTTGTTTACGTTTAATTAAGACGCATATTGGTTATATTGGTACAACATTCAAATGTGTACCAGTGTTTCTTAAAGATTTGTGCACAAAGACAAAAGTCTCAATTGGAGAGTTAAATGAAATCGATTTTTAAAGTGTCACTGCTTGCTGCAACTGTTGCACTCGCTGTTGGCTGTCAAAAAGAAGAAGAACCAAAAGCAGAAACAGCACCAGCGGCAGAGCAAGTGCAAGCAGCAGAAACAGCTAAGACGGTTTCTTTTGCCACAGAGGATGATAAAGCGGCGTACGCGATTGGTGTGTCTTTTGCTAACTACTTAAGCACTAGTCTAGATAAGCCAAACGAAATTGGTATCACACTAAATAAAGATCTTGTTCTTAAAGGTATCGAGCATGTGTTCGCGGGTAACCCTGAGCTAAACGAAGAAGAAACCCGTGCGGCGCTTGAAGGGCTAGATAAGCGCGTTGCAGAAACAATGCAAAAGCAAGCTGTAGAGAAAGCGGCGGCAGCGAAGAAAGAAGGTGCTGACTTCCGTGCTGAGTTTGAAAAGCAAGAAGGCGTTAAGAAAACAGACACAGGTTTACTTTACCAAGTAGTGACAGCAGCTGAAGGTGAGCAACCAAAAGACACGGATACGGTTCAAGTGCACTACAAAGGTACTTTGATCGATGGCACTCAATTTGATAGCTCATACGATCGTGGTGAGCCTGCGACTTTCCCACTTAATCGTGTGATTCCGGGTTGGACTGAAGGTGTTCAGCTAATGCCTGTAGGTTCTAAGTTTAAGTTTGTCATTCCGCCAGAGTTAGCTTACGGCGAGCAAGATACGCCAACGATTCCGGCTAACTCGACGCTTGTGTTTGAAGTTGAGCTGTTAAAAATCGACAACGGTGAAGAAGCGGTTCAATAAACGCTAGTCATTGATTGAACGAAAGGCCTGGTTTCTACCAGGCCTTTTTTGTTACTGAAAATGGGCTTGGCTAGTCATCAATTTTTTGTCCTAAATCACTAGATAGTGGGTTAGCTAGGTGTGCTTATCAAAATTTCTGATAAACTTACACCAATTTGTTGATTTTTCGCGCTAAGGCTTAAAGAAGTGACAACTACAGAAACAGTAAACACGGATATGTTGCTCGAAATGGAATCTGTTAATGTGATGCCATTTAGTGAGCATGACAAAATCATTCTCAGATCTTATGAAGCGGTCGTTGACGGTATTGCGAGCCTGATTGGCCCGTTTTGTGAAATCGTTTTACACTCATTAGAAGATCTTAACACTTCGGCAATCAAAATCGCCAACGGTGAAAATACCGGTCGTCAAGTAGGTTCACCTATCACAGACTTAGCTCTGAAAATGCTGCGCGATATTGAAGGTTCAGAACGTAATTTCTCTCGCTCTTACTTCACTCGCGCGAAAGGCGGTGTGTTGATGAAGTCAATTACGGTGGCAATCCGTAATGGTGAGAACCGAGTGATCGGCTTGTTGTGTGTTAACGTCAACCTTGATGCGCCTTTCTCTCAGGTATTACAATCTTTCATGCCGACAGAAGAGGCAAAACAAGCCGCTTCATCAGTAAACTTTGCCAGTGATGTAGAAGAACTTGTTGACCAAACGGTTGAGCGTACGATTGAAGAAATCAATGCTGATAAGTCTGTGTCAAATAATACTAAGAATCGCCAGATCGTTATGGAGCTATACGATAAAGGTATCTTTGATATTAAAGACGCGATTAACCGTGTCGCAGATCGCCTTAATATCTCGAAGCACACTGTCTATCTTTACATTCGTCAGCGTAAAACTGAGGACGATGAAAAGTGAGCACTTTGACTTACACATTGGTGGTAAATGGCCCTGTGTACGGCAGTCAGTCAGCGAAAAGTGCTTATCAGTTCGCTAAAGCTGTGATTACGAAAGGGCATTCACTCGTGAGTGTGTTTTTCTATCAAGATGGTGTGACTAACGGCAGTGATTTAACTGTGCCAGCCAACGATGAGTTCGATTTAGTGAGAGCATGGCAAACACTCGCCAGCGAGCACAATGTACGCTTAGAAACGTGTGTAGCCGCTGCTCTACGTAGAGGTATCGTGAGCCAGGATGAGGCAAACCAGCATGGCTTGGCCCAATGTAATCTGGCTGAAGGGTTTCATCAAGCTGGGCTTGGCAGTCTTGCAGAGGCTATGTTAGTTCAAGATCGAGTGGTGCAATTTTGAGTCAATTAACCTACTTATTTCGTAGCGCACCACACAGCAGTGCCTCTGGTCGTGAAGGTGTTGATGCTTTGCTTGCTGCTTCAGCCTACTGTGAAGACATTAGCGTCGTGTTTATGGGCGATGGAGTCTATCAACTGTTACATGGTCAACAAACCGCGGACATCCTCAGTAAAGACTATTCCCCCATGCTCAAATTGTTTGACCTTTATGATATCGAGCAGGTGTATGTGTGTGAGGCATCACTGTCTGAACGTGGTTTAGCACAGGCAGATTTGGTACTCAAAGGGCAGATACTCACGCCGTTAGATTTAAGCGCTCAATTACATCGAGCCGATAAAGTTCTTACCTTCTAGGTGTTCTATGTTACATATCGTTAAAACGGTTCAAGCGCTTGAAGATGTAAGTCGAGTGGCGACTGAATCAGATAAAGTGTTGCTGGTGGAACAAGCCGTTTACGCAGCAAATCCACTCCACCACGCTTTTCCGAGTGTAAAAGGGTTAAATACATCGGTTCTGGCGGCCGATGTTGAGGCTCGCGGTATCGCAAATCGTGTCAGTTCTTCAGTTCGTCAAGTCGACTTTGACGGCTTTGTTGAATTGACCATCGAACAGCCAAATTGCGTTACTTGGGAATAGTGAAGTTTTTACATTATCCAGTGTCGTTTTGCTTTTACACTTTTTTCGCCAGAATTGAGCAAAAAAGATCTGTATATTTCTTGACACACCTCTCACCTCTGAATAGAATTTTGCGTCCCTAAGTGCCACTGGCAGTTAGGGATAGATTTTTCACAAAGCTTACTTTCAAGTAAATCAGGAGCTAGTTAATGGCAACTATTAACCAGTTGGTACGTAAGCCTCGTGCAAAGCAAGTTGTTAAAAGCAACGTGCCTGCACTAGAAGCGTGTCCACAAAAACGTGGTGTATGTACTCGTGTTTACACTACTACACCTAAAAAACCTAACTCAGCACTTCGTAAAGTATGTCGTGTTCGTCTAACGAACGGCTTCGAAGTGACTTCGTACATCGGTGGTGAAGGTCACAACCTTCAAGAGCACTCAGTTGTTCTAATCCGTGGCGGTCGTGTAAAAGACCTTCCGGGTGTACGTTACCACACAGTTCGCGGCGCACTAGACTGTGCTGGCGTTAACGACCGTAAGCAAGGTCGTTCTAAGTACGGTGTTAAGCGTCCAAAATCTTAATGGAATCCGTTAAGTAAGGCCAAACACTAAATTATTTTTAATTTTTGAAGAAACTGAAAAGTTTTGGATAACCTGAAGAAGACAACGGAGAAAATCCATGCCACGTCGTCGCGTCATCGGTCAGCGTAAGATCCTTCCAGATCCAAAGTTCAAATCTGAACTGCTGGCAAAATTCGTTAACATCCTAATGGTTGACGGTAAGAAATCTACTGCAGAGAAAATTGTTTACACTGCACTAGATGCAATGGCTGAGAAATCTGGTAAAGATCACTTAGCTGTATTTGAAGAAGCTCTTGAAAATGTTCGCCCAGCGGTAGAAGTTAAATCTCGCCGTGTAGGTGGTTCAACTTACCAAGTACCTGTAGAAGTACGTCCGGTTCGCCGTAACGCACTTGCTATGCGTTGGTTGGTTGAAGCTGCGCGCAAGCGTGGTGAAAAATCTATGGCTCAACGCCTAGCTGCTGAAATGCTAGACGCGTCTGAGAACAAAGGTACTGCGGTTAAGAAACGTGAAGACGTTCACCGCATGGCTGACGCAAACAAAGCGTTCGCACATTACCGTTGGTAATACCTTTCAGTGCCGCGGTAACCTCCGCGGCGCTACTCTAGTTCCTATGCGCAAGCCTAGGAACTATTGCTATATCTAGGGCAAGCAAAAAGTGCCTAAAGCAGACAAGAAAGCAATAGAGATAGCAATAGTCCCTAATTCAAGAGGATTCAATCGTGGCTCGTAAAACACCTATCGAGCGCTACCGTAATATTGGTATCGTCGCTCACGTAGACGCAGGTAAAACAACCACAAGTGAACGTATTCTGTTCTACACTGGTCTTTCTCATAAAATCGGTGAAGTCCACGACGGTGCTGCTACCATGGACTGGATGGAGCAGGAGCAAGAGCGTGGTATCACAATCACCTCTGCTGCAACTACCACTTTCTGGCGTGGTATGGATGCACAATTCCAAGACCACCGCATCAACATCATCGATACTCCTGGACACGTAGATTTTACTATCGAAGTAGAGCGCTCACTGCGCGTGCTTGATGGTGCCGTTGTTGTGTTCTGTGGTTCATCGGGTGTTGAACCTCAATCTGAAACTGTATGGCGTCAAGCGGATAAATACCACGTTCCACGCATGGTATTTGTTAACAAGATGGACCGTGCAGGTGCTGACTTCCTTCGCGTTGTTGATCAAATCAAAAACCGCCTTGGTGCTAACCCAGTTCCAATTCAACTTAACGTTGGTGCGGAAGATGAGTTCAAAGGTGTTATTGATCTAATCAAGATGAAGATGATCAACTGGAATGAAGCGGACCAAGGTACAACCTTCAGTTACGAAGAGATTCCAGCGGACATGCTTGAGCTTGCTGAAGAGTGGCACAACAACCTAGTTGAGTCAGCGGCAGAAGCTAGCGAAGAGCTAATGGACAAGTATCTTGAAGAAGGCGAACTAACAGAAGCTGAACTCAAGCAAGCACTGCGTACACGCACACTAAATAACGAAATCGTACTGGCTACTTGTGGTAGTGCGTTCAAGAACAAAGGTGTTCAAGCGGTACTCGATGCAGTAGTTGAATTCTTGCCATCACCAATCGACGTTCCAGCGATTAAAGGTGTGGATGACAACGAGAAAGAAGTTGAGCGTCATGCAGATGACAACGAACCGTTCTCAGCATTAGCATTCAAAATTGCTACTGACCCATTCGTAGGTACGCTGACCTTTATGCGTGTTTACTCTGGTGTGGTGAACTCTGGCGACGCAGTCTACAACTCTGTGAAGCAGAAGAAAGAACGCTTTGGTCGTATCGTACAGATGCACTCAAACAAGCGTGACGAAATTAAAGAAGTTCGCGCGGGCGATATTGCAGCAGCAATCGGCCTTAAAGACGTGACAACAGGTGACACGCTATGTGACCAGAACCATAAGGTTATTCTGGAGCGCATGGAGTTCCCTGATCCGGTAATTCAGATCGCGGTAGAGCCTCGCTCTGTTGCCGATCAAGAGAAGATGGGTATTGCATTAGGTAAACTAGCGGCAGAAGACCCATCATTCCGCGTAGAAACGGACGACGAAACAGGTCAGACACTGATCTCTGGTATGGGTGAGCTTCACCTAGATATCATCGTTGACCGTATGAAACGTGAATTCAGCGTTGACTGTAATGTGGGTAAACCTCAGGTTGCGTACCGTGAAACCATCCGTGGCAACGCGGAAGTTGAAGGTAAATTTGTACGTCAATCTGGTGGTCGTGGTCAGTATGGTCACGTATGGATCAAACTGGAGCCATCTGAACCTGGCGAAGGTTTTGTCTTTGTTGACGAAATTGTGGGTGGTGTTGTTCCTAAGGAATACATCAGTTCGGTAGCGAAAGGTATCGAAGAGCAAATGAATAGCGGTGTGCTAGCGGGTTACCCAGTGCTAGACATTAAAGCAACGCTGTTTGACGGTTCTTACCACGATGTTGACTCTAACGAGATGGCGTTTAAGATCGCTGGCTCGATGGCATTCAAGAAGGGTTCATTAGAAGCACAACCTGTTCTTCTTGAGCCAATGATGAATGTTGAAGTAACCACTCCTGAAGATTGGATGGGTGATGTTGTTGGTGACCTTAACCGCCGTCGCGGTATGATCGAAGGTATGGACGATGGTGTGGCTGGTATTAAGATCATCCGCGCTCAAGTACCACTATCTGAGATGTTTGGTTACGCAACTGACCTTCGTTCTGCAACTCAAGGCCGTGCGTCATACTCTATGGAGTTTAACGAGTACGCTGAAGTACCGAAAAACTTTGCAGATAAAATCATGGCGGACCGTGGTTACGTATAAACGCATTGAACTAAAAAAAGTCTAGCTTTTTTTAAAGATCAATGCGTCCAAATATTGCGCTGACATGCGTTGGCGCATAAAATAGCAAATTCTGGCGCGTCTCGATCAATTCGGATCGTGGCGAATCATAACTAGGAAGGAACACGATCGTGTCTAAAGAAAAATTTGAACGTACTAAACCGCACGTTAACGTTGGTACTATCGGCCACGTTGACCACGGTAAAACAACTCTAACTGCTGCAATCTGTACTACTCTTTCAAAGGTGTACGGCGGTGAAGCGAAAGACTTCGCATCTATCGATAACGCTCCAGAAGAGCGTGAGCGCGGTATCACAATCGCAACTTCTCACGTTGAGTACGACACTCCAACTCGTCACTACGCACACGTAGACT
>NZ_LBLS01000030.1:0-69161 GCF_001188205.1 Vibrio sp. VPAP30 | reverse complement strand
TTCAACGGTGATAACGCGCAACCCGTTATCAAGCAGAACCGTTTGATAACGAGAATCTAGAGCGATATCGGTTTGGGTAAACCAAAGTGCTGATTCATTAGGCGCTGAGATTGTCGTAAAAGGAAGAGACGACAGAGAGAGTAAGACAAGAGTTTGCTTAAATTTTTGGTTCCACATAGGTTACTGCACTGGGTCTAAATGATGATTGAGATTAATCCTATAGGCAGCGTAAATGCCTGTCGAGAAATTAGTAACCTCACAAAATTAGATTTTATATTAGTAATATAAGCATTACGTCGATGAGTGCGCGTAGTAAACACGTGCCCTTATGAACTTTGGCGATGTAGCGGTTAGGCAAAGTACTGAAGTAACGATAACGTTTGATGATGGAGAGTCGGTTGATGTATTGGACCATTGCGCAGCCTATTCTTCTCGCTCCGGTTATGTGATTACGTCTCAACATGTGGTGATTGGACGGGCGATCGAGTTCCTAATCCATACGACGCCACCTTCAGCCAAATAGACGCTCACTTGTGAGTCGACACTGCGGTACAAGCCAACAGTCCAAGGCCATCAATCGAAAAGATGGCAGTTGTACTGCTATGACTCATCGTACTATGGAAGCTCCCGTTCATGTACACGAGACCTCCTAGTGAGGGGGAATGAACTTTAAAGGTTTTGTAGTACGACAGGTAATCCGTTAAAAACTAAGTTAGTGCAATCACTGACACAGAAGTGTCCAAAATTCTGTTGTGCTTTAAGCCCGGCCACTCATACTTCAATGTGACGGTGTAAACCCATATGCATTTCAGCGTTTTAATAGTTTGCTTCGGGTAGTTATTGTTCTGATTTATGATCGTGCACAATTGAAGGGGGACAAATGTCCTCCTGTTTGTTTTATTAGGCGCAATAGGATAGAAGCAACGAAAAAACAATAAAGGGCCTTTTGATGGACTTATTCACTCTACTTGATATCAATAACACGCTCGTCGAGATCCCAATTGGGGGTGGCTACGCCATGAGCTGGATTGAAGCCTTCGGTACTGTGTTTGGTTTGCTGTGTATATGGTTTGCAAGCCAAGAGAAAACGATCAACTACCTGTTTGGATTACTGAATGTAACCTTGTTTGCGGTAATATTTTTCCAAATTCAGTTATACGGACTATTGCTTCTTCAACTGTTTTTCTTTTGTGCCAACCTTTACGGTTGGTATGCGTGGACACGCCCTAACGAGCAAGGTGAAACCTTGGCAGTCCGTTGGTTGAGCCGAAATAAGTTAGTGGCAACTGCGGCGGCTTGTGCGATTTCAATTGCACTGTTAACACTGTACATCGACCCATTTTTCTTTGCGTTAGCCAATATTGCCGTTGATGGTCTTAATGTATTCGGGGCGGGTCTCGCAGAACCCGTCCTCGAACCTGATGCATTTCCATTCTGGGACGCGACAATGACAGTGCTGTCCGTGGTTGCTCAAATACTGATGACACGTAAGTATGTTGAAAACTGGATACTGTGGATTGTGATCAACATTATCAGTGTGGGTATCTATGCGACTCAGGGCGTTTATGCCATGTCCGTTCAATACGCTATCTTGATGTTTATTGCCGCAAACGGCACCCGTGAGTGGGCTCGCACTGCGAAACGAAATAGCGCTACCCCCTTGACTCACGCGACGGCTTCTTAGGAGTTAAGATGGTAAAGCAACCTCATATTGGCGTAGATGAAACGCAAATTGCGCCTCTGGTTATTGTTTGTGGCGAGCCTGATAGAGCCAATCGCATTGCGCGTTTGCTCACTGATGCTGAGCTCGTCTCCGACAATCGAGAGTATCGCGTCTTCACGGGGACGTATAAAGATCGAGCGGTTTCCGTCTGTAGTACAGGCATCGGTGCTCCCTCAATGATCATTGCGATCGAAGAGCTAAAGCTTTGTGGGGTAACTCATATTGTAAGAGTTGGCTCTGCAGGTGCGATGCAAACGCACATTGGGCTTGGTGAATTGATTGTCGCGGAAGCGGCGGTTCGAGATGAGGGCGGATCTGCCGCTTACGTGAAACCGTCGTTTCCAGCTTACGCTAGTTTCTCTCTGCTTAAAGAGCTCGAACAATTCTTACAGCAGCATCCCATTCCATATCATATGGGCGCCGTGCGTTCTCACGATAGTTTCTATACTGATGATGAGCAGGCGATTTGTCGATACTGGAACAGCAAAGGCGTATTGGGAGCAGACATGGAGACATCTGCGCTGTTTACAGTCGGACGCTTAAGAGGGCTTCACGTTGCGTCTATCCTCAATAATGTTGTCTTGTACGAACAAGATGTAAAAGAGGGGGTTGGGCAATATGTTGATGAGGCGGACGTCATGATGAGCGGCGAACGACTTGCATCATTCGCTGCGTTAGAAGCCTTAATGACTCAATAACAGTGAGAATCACCTTGTAAAAAAGCGATGGAAGACCATCGCTTTTTTATTGAGCTCAATCCGCTACAATCGTGAGTAACTTCGACAGCAGGCCAAGCATTCAGAGACCGTCACTATGAAAATCGCCCCGTACCCAAGCGGACGTTTTAAGGACTATCTAAGACAAAAGCGTTCCGAGTTTAAAGATCTCATCTATCAACACCAAGTCAGCTCTCGGTATTTTGATATCAATGATGAGATCCTGAAGCAAGGGGAGCAACTGCAGCACCTCTATGTGGTCCCCGCAGGGCGAGTGTCAATGAGTATTTCGGCGGCGAATGGGCGACGCTTTCAGTTGGGGGAAGTGCGTTGTGACTATCATATTTTTGGAGAGATGGAGTTTTTCACCCAAACCGCTTGTCAATGGAACGTGGTGGCGGATGAACACATGCAGGTTGATGTCATTTGCATTCAAAACCTTGCCGAGGCGTTGCATAAGAAACCAGAGATGATGTTCTTTTTTGCGTCCGCTTTGGCCGAAGATTACCAAGATTCTATGGGCATTTATACCCACCGCCTTTTACACTCGATTACCTACAATATTGCGTACGACTTGTTGGTGCAAAGTCAAACCAACACCGGGTTAGGGGGGTTCGATAAAGTGAATCAAGAAGCAGAACGTTTTGGTACATCAAGCCGAGTGTATCGAAGAGCGGTCAATGATCTACTCGACAAAGGTTTTATCCAAAAAGGGCCTAGAGGGTTGGAGGTGACCGATCTGCGAGCCCTTCAAGCGTTTATTGACGCGTATGATTGATAGCAATCAGAGGTGTCCTGTTTGAAGTACCTGAACGTTGGCAACGGACGTCATGCCTCGCACCACTTCCCTTCAATGACAGCCTTTAAGTCAAATCAGTGAGCCAGCGAGATCATACCTCTGGCCAATGAAACTGGATATCAAAGGTCATTGGCCAGAGGCCACGCTGGAGCACGGCGACGTGATTACTCGATGTAAGCCGATCGCTTCGACTTCGACTAACGCCTCCTTTGGTAGACCAGACGTTTCAACACAAGAGCGTGCTGGTGCGTTCTCGGTGCCAAATATTTCCGTGTACACTTCATTGAACGCAACAAAGTTCTCCATGCTAGAGAGGAAGCAAGTGGTCTTGATCACGGTGTCTAGTGAGCCCCCACCTTGCTCTAAGACGGTTTTCAGGTTTTCCAATGACATTCGAGCTTGCGCTTTAATTCCACCTTCAACTAATGCCATCGTTGTCGCCTCAAGCGGCAGTTGACCAGACGTAAAGATAAGGTTTTCAAATGCCATGCCTTGAGAGTATGGGCCGATCGCTGGGGGAGCGAGTTCGGTCTGGATGATTGTCTTCATTTCTCTTTTTCGGTTGTAGGATGTTGGTGGGTTTACACGCGCAATTGCGTTCAGAAATAGCGTGGTGCATCAGACCAAATCGCCCAGATAACCATGGTGTCGCTTGCGGCAATCATACCGATCGTGCTCGAGCGGGGGACCAATGCTGTCTGTCGTGTAAGCTTCAAAGTCAAGCTCGCCGCCTCAAATTCGCTGCCGTTTGTGTGAGTGAACCCTCATGTTGAACGCGTGGTGCTAGGTTGAGGATGTCCCGAGTGGGTAAAAAAACATTGCCAAACTTGGAGGGCACGAGCGCGGAACAACCCCGCACAGGTAAGGAGATAAAACTGCCAAACCCGTTTCTGCTGACGTTCTTGTGCAGAGGCTTCTTGGGGCCAATACGACTCAATCTGCTGCCACCAAGCGATGAGCGTCGGATCATAGTGTGGCCCGATGTTGTGCAGGTCTTCAAGGACCAAACCACTTTGCTCAAAGGCCACCGCTAACTGCGAGAGTGCAGGGATGTAACCGTTAGGAAAAATGTACTTATGTATCCAAGGGTCCGTATCACCGGTTTGGTTGTTGCCAATGGTATGTATCAGAGCAAGACCGTCCTCTCTGAGACGTTCTTTAATGATATTGAAGTAGTGAGAGTAATTAGCCGGTCCTACGTGCTCGAGCATCCCTACTGAGACGACACGGTCGAACTGTTGGATCCCAGGAATATCACGGTAATCGGATAGGACGAAATCAATGGGCAGGTGATTAAGGTTTTTTCGCGTCCATTGATATTGAGCTTGAGACAAAGTCACGCCGAGTCCCGTTACCCCGTAGTGTTCCGTAGCGTAACGCAATAATCCGCCCCAACCGCATCCAATATCCAACACCGTCATGTTTGGTTCTAAATCCAGTTTGCGGCAAATCAGGTCCAGTTTCTTCACTTGGGCGTCTTGGAGTGTGGTGGCGTCTTGCCAATAGGCGCATGAGTAGATCATCAAGGGGTCGAGCAATTGTTTATAAAAGGGACCGGCTAAGTCGTAATGAAACTGGATATCTTGTTGACTGCGTTTGACACTCTGTCGCTTTGCCAGCAGCGATGTCAACTTTCGCCAGAGCGGTGAGGAGTGGGCGCAAAGGTAGGGATAAAGTTCGCTTTTGGCGATCCGGCAAGTGAGCTCATCGAGGGCATCGCAATCCCACTGGTTGTGAACAAATGCTTCGCCTAAAGTGAGTGAATTCAATGATTTTAGCGAGTGAAGTAACGTTTTGTCATTGAGTTTGATGTCCCACTCGTTGGGGCCATCGATATTGACACCTGCGTTGTCCAGTAGTTGTTGGATTCTATCGCTGGGCACGAGCATTTGGCTTCTCCAGTTCAGATAAACGTATACGCTATCTCATAG
This sequence comes from Vibrio sp. VPAP30, assembly GCF_001188205.1. Classification (NCBI taxonomy): domain Bacteria; kingdom Pseudomonadati; phylum Pseudomonadota; class Gammaproteobacteria; order Vibrionales; family Vibrionaceae; genus Vibrio; species Vibrio sp. VPAP30. Next base: position 63,992 of record NZ_LBLS01000030.1, on the reverse strand, counting down.
ATAAGCCGCAGAAGAGTCACTGTATTAATGAATATTAATGTTTGTTGCTTTGCAAAGGTCGGAGTGTTGATAAGTACTTAGTGCATCATGAGAAGCGGGCTCTACCCTCGAATGTCCTTTGGCCAAAGGGTATTGAGCTCACACCAACCGTATCCATTAATTTGGCAGCCTTGTAAGCGTTCAGACAGTTCAAGTACAAAAGGCTCTTGTTTGAGGATTGTGATCACACCTTGTTCACATAACCCGTCAATCAAGCGCGATAGCAAAACTTGTGAGCGTGAAAAATCCGACTCTTGGCGTATGGCCCGGAGGTGATGATGGAGTTGCGATAGTGTCTCGGTCGACAGCATTGAACAACGGAAAGGGTATCGCATTAAGAAAATGAGCCAGGCACTGTACGGATCATTTTCTTCAATAATACTGCACACCGTTGAACAAGGCGTCGCTCGATAGTGTCCATAAGGTATCGTGATGATAGGATCGTTAGGGGCTGCAATCTGCTGGCCTAATTGCTTCGATTCGGTGGTGTCTTCCACCACCAAATGCGGGTCGGTTGTAGTTTGAGACCCTGATTGGATAAGCATGAACGTAGCGCAGTCAGGCAGCGCATGTTTGATGGTTGTTTCGGGCAGTTGCATGCGTATCTGGTTATGCGCACAGGCCTTTTGGGGTGCCCATTCGGGGTAAAACCAGAGCTCTATACGATCTAAAATTGATACCTGATAGGTGTATGAGGTGTTTCGGCGCAATCGAAGCATATTGGATGAAAATACATCAAGGGAGAATGCCCCAGAGCCAGTGAATGCGCCGGAAGAATAGACTCTAAACACGGAGGTTTCCGCACGGGCTAATAGCCGGGGTAAGTGCCAATCCGTTTGGTTTAATGTGATCTGAACGGTGCTGTCTGTGGGGGCACTGATCGACGCAATGTGCTGATAGCTGCTAGACCAAGCGTCACTGTTCACAAGCGCCTCAAGACAGCGAACTACATCACTGGCTGAGAGGTTTCGACCATCATGAAATTGTACCTCGTGTCGCAGTTGAAAATACCATTGTGTCCCACTTGTATTTGCTTGCCAGTGAAAGGCTAAATCCCCAATAAGCTCACCATCAACGACGCGTGTAAGGCGTTGGTAGATTTGGGTCACTAAGAAACGCTCTGTTCGACGTAAGACTCGGTGAGGATGTAAGGGCTCTATGCGACGGTGAAAGGGGATCAAGACCACGCGTTTAAGACGGCGATGAGTTTCATTCAGGAATACCTGAAGCTCATGTCCGGCTTGTCGACCCCCAAAGCTGAGAGTATTAAACAATGTTTCAATTTGGCCCAGCTCTGCTAGAGGCTGGGCAAGTTGATGGCATGCTTCGATGGGTTCGATTAGGCAGGTTAACGCCGCCTTTTTATGGCGCCCAGAGCTTGCTTGCCACGAGATCCAGTTCGACGCCTCGAACGATTTGAGTAAAGTGAAGACGTAGCGATCACTCACTTGCCACAGAGAAGCCAGTTGTGAGATCTGACAGAGCGACTCTCCTGGGCCGAAAGTTCGAAACAATTGTTCGTATAACTCGAGTCTACGTTTGAGGTTTTTCATGCTTGTTTTCTTGCTCATTGCATCGCGTTAGATGGGCAAAACCTGCGTGGGTTAGTGCTCGTTCTACGGTGGTCAAGACCTGCTCTGTTATACGCTGCGGGATAAGTTCAGAGTCTAGTTTTGATTGTAAGACTAACTCAGAGAAGTGATCGATTTCAAACTCAAACCCATTGCCCTCTGGTGGAGAGAACAGTGACGTTACCTTACCGAGCCGGTGGATCTCAATATGGGTTGGATTCCACCATTTTTCGGCAATAACCACGGTAAAGTCCTCACCACATAAGGTGGCTGAACGAGGGAGGTCTTCAACGATCGATGTGTGGATCGTTCCTTGAATACCACCTTGAAGTTGAAATTGAGATCGCGTATCGACCTGACATTCATTGAGCTCTGCGACGGCAGTGAAGAGTGGCTCGGCTGGTTCAACTCCCAAACAATCGCAGAGATCAAAATACAACCAAAGACCGTAAACCCCAACATCTAAAGTTGCTCCGCCTGCAAGCGCAGAGTTAAAGATAAATAGGTCGGGATCATAGTTGTGGTGGTTACCAAACGCGACATCAATCTTAGTCACTTGGAGCGCGTGCTCCTTTAGGTAGCGTTTAAGCTCAAGATAGGCAGGGAATGTGACGGTTTTCATGGCTTCCAACAGTAACAGCCCTTGCGCATGAGCGAGTGTTTTCATCGCCAGCCAGTCTGCCAAGTTGGTAAACGCGGGCTTCTCAACCAACACATGCTTTCCATGGCGAAGAAACAGCTCAGTCAGCGCTCGATGGTAGGGGTGTACCGTAGCAATATAGATGGCATCGACATCGGGATCTTCGGCCAATTCTTGGTAAGAACCGTAGCCTTTCTGAGCGCCGAATGTTGTGCAAAAAGTGTCGGCTCGGTCGATGCTACGAGCTGCAATGGCGTAGAGCTCGCCATGGTCACAGTGTTGGGTCAAGGCGACCGCGAATCGCTGCGCAATATTGCCCAATCCAGCGATCCCCCATCTGACGTTTGATGTATTCATGATTTTCTCCTCCATATGCCAAACAGAATACAAAGTTTCCTTGACTCGAAATAGCGTACAAACCGTGTGACTTGTTCAGGGTTAGTGCATGAGAAAGCAAGCAATTGCATTGGCCTAAATCCTGATGACATAAGACTGAAATGACACTTTTTGAAATCATTCGTGAAGGTACAATCACGTTCAGTGACTCTAATATTGCTCATTGATAGTTTTGTAGGTTGATGGTGTCAATCATCAGAGACGCGCTCTATCTCGACCTTTGCAACCCTACGACTGCGTCGCAGACGAAACATTGCGATTGTCTGGGAAGAATTTTATTTGGCATCGAATCCTCATCGGAACCTATCTGTCGATAGGAGATAGTTACTAGGAGCTTTTATGGGTGGACACCAAATCAAGAAGAGTGTCGTGGATGCGTTTCTTGAAGTAAAAAGAGACGTCAAAGATCTCTTGTATGGCAATACACGAAATAATGCGTTTGGTCCGCAAGCTAAACTGTTAGACGAAGCTCGGCATTCCGTCGTATTTGCATTAGCAAATACAGAGATCGAGCAGGCTTTGTCCTTTGATTCAGGATTAGTGGGCAACTACATAGGTAATTTGACGCCGCTGGATGACATTAAAAATGGATGTCTCAGCCTCATCGGGAAGACCAAGGCGGGGTCAAAAGCAATGCAAGCTGTTGGTCGAGTTGGCAAAAAAGTCTCTGCCTTCCTGGATAAGATTAAAGATAAGTTGGCTCATTTTTTTCGTGGAATGATCGATAGGCTGCGTAAGCAGTACCCTGGGTTTGTTACCGCGACTTGGGCGGCTGAGCTGGGTGTTTGGCTTGCTGCGGAATTCGCCGATAATATTACCACGGCAGTTTCAGGGTGGAGCTATGTACAAAATGCAGCGGATATGTACGAAGGAGTCAAAACCGCAACGTACAAAGCGAAAGATTTTATGACGCAAATGTACAAAGGTGTTGGTGTGGAGTTGCTTAATGGGCACCCTGCCTGTATCTCGAAGGCTTTGGCCAGGCATTCACTTGCAGGACTCGCGGGAGGGGTCGCTAAAGCCAGTATTGCTGGTGGTAAGATGGCCGCCGAAACTTCGACCTTAGGCAGTGGCGTGGGGGTCTTAGTGAGCGTTCTGTCGGGCTTATTAGAGCGAGTTATTGGGCTGGTTGATAAAGTGGTTCAGTCCCATCAAGTCAATAAGATCTTGAAGCAAGCGCAAGAGGTATGGTCAAAGCAAAATGCCGGAGAAAGTAGCATCTTGAGTGACAATAAATCGTTTGCACAGTGGTTTCAAAACTCGGTGATTTATACGCCAGTTATTGCGGCGATCGTCATGGGTTCGGGGTTGGTCAATCATCCAAACCTCTTCCTCAAGCTACTCGACAAAAATGGGATGCTGGTGTCGCAAAATACATTTGATCGGGGCACTCATTATATTAATGAATTGAGTAAGCAATCGGGCGCTTACATCAGAGAATACTCGGAGGCTTATGGGGTGAAGATATCGAGCAGCGATGCGTTCTTAGAGTCGCAGTATCGCTCTCTACGTGATAACACTCGTAAGTATTAACCCTCTCAGTGTTGAGACCAATGTTGCTTAATTGGCCTTGTGATAAGACGGTAAAGGTATGAACCAAAACAAGAAAGCAATGCTCGAAAAGGCGTTGTATTTGTATAAGATAGAATTCGTTAAAGCAGCGGAGAAAAGCCGAGCTCAAATCAACTACCTTGGCCAGCATTCCCTCTTATGGGGTACCATGGGAGCCAATGGGATCAGCCCGGCTTTTTGGTTTGGTGTTTGCGCAGGGCTAGCCATTGAATGGACCAAGTACCGTGTTGCGGGCAATAACTGGGTAGGCACGCTAGACAGTGCCCGCACTGAGGCATTCATTACTCCGGAAAAAGAACGTAAAATCATTGCGAGTCTAAAAGCGGACATAGAACGCTCGCATCGACTGCAAGACCAACTGACGCTTGCTCTAACTGGTACCTGTAAACCAACAGGAAGAATCGATACGAGTCGTTACCCATTTAGCAATGCATACGCTAACCTGAAAGAGGACCACTATTACTACGTGTCGAGTGGTTCGCATGCGACTGCAATGTACGTAAGAAAACGAGGGAAAATTGACTTTTATGATCCCAACATTGGTGAAGCGCTTGGGATGACGAAAGCCGCTCTGCAACAGTATTCGCGAGCAGCCGTTGACTGTTCATGCCAAGTCTCGAACATGTCGAGGCTTGACGCAGAAAAGAAGCAGCTAACAATCACAGAATTTCAGCCTGTTGTTCGCAGCCACTAGCGTCAAGTGCTGAAGCTTTGTCATGGCTTTCGCATCACAACGCTTATACTGCCTTATTCCCTAAATACTCGCGGGTACTCACCGTGCCTGGAAGAAACCACGGCCCGGAGTGAATGATTCTATTCACTCCGAATGTGCTTGTAGCAATTGATTGCCTGAAGGCTCAGTCGACTTTACCCTCGATCCCCACCCGTTTCCGTCATTCATTGGGCCCCCCTTTAACGCTCATCAACCGCCAATCATAATACTTTCGCATTAGATATGATGGCGTTTACTGGTTTAGACGTCTCTGCGAAGGACCCATTTCCGCATGGTCCCTGACCGTTCTCTACAGGCTGAGGCTAATGATTGTTTAGTCAAAAAAAGACTTATTAGAACTTGAATCTTCATGACAAACCAATGCATATATAAATAAGTAATAAACTATAAACAGTACAATCAATATATTTCATAGTATTTATTGGGCTAATCACACAATGGCAATATATTTAATGTGGTTATTGTTGATTTGTACAATTTGAGGCAGTTTATAAATCGTTGTAAACAAGAAGAACAATAGAGTTATGAACATCTACAATAATATTTCTTTTAATAAAATTGTTAATTCAATAGACGATTATGCAGATGTTGATAACGAAAGTAAAATTATTGAAATTATTGATTCCATAAATGAAAAGCAAACAATAATAAAGAGTGAGATAACTGAAGTAGAACGTATATTCTTTATTTGGATTGGAACATTAAATTCCCGTGCATTAGAGTATATTGAAATTTGGCAAGATTGCTTCAAAGATAGATATCAAATCAACATATATGTTGATGGTCATTTTCTACTGTTTAACCATCTAAAGAAAATATTTAATGCTTGTTATTGCATTAATGATACAACGCCCGCAGACGTGATTGTTGAATATCAAAACCAGTTTTATCAAAAAATCGATACTCTTGTTTCTATAGGGCAATCATTTGATGAAGCCCTTATCCATATTGCCAGTACGATTGGTATTGATTTAAATCCTGCGCTAAAACTGGCGAGGCTTAAAATCGAGGCATTAAGAAAAATTGTTAACATTATTGATATAAGAGCATTTGATGACATCTTCTATGACGAGCGTCTTAGACGTATGTACTTTAATGAGTTAACGCTTAGACACAACGCAGCGTGTGCTTCGGATATATTGAGATTAAGTCTGCTCTACAGAGATGGTGGAATGTATGTTGATGTTGATACTTTACCATCTCATCAGGCGGTGTATAGAGGGCTCACTCTACGTCATGGGGCGGGAAACGAAAACATCGTCGATGTTTTGAAATCTGAATACCTATTACGAGAGATTCGAAAGCTCAAGCAACGCTCCGCGAAACGAAATGTGTGCGTCGCTAAAATTGAAGAACAAGTGGGGAACGACGAATTTATTGACGCTCTAAAAAATCAAGCTGTAAAGCGGGTCGAAGCGCTGTTTTCTCAGCCCCCTGTGTGCGTGCATCGCGACATCATGAAAATTGCGACGATCAATCGATACTATGAGGTGAACAATAATGTTCTGATCGCGCACAAGGGCAGCCGAACCACCCGTATAGTGTTGCGTGAAATGAGCCGTCGATATAAATACCTTGAGAGTAACAATCTGCTCTTTTCCACCGAATCGACAAAGAAGAACGTTGATGGGTATCTTGCTCGATTAGACAGATATCGGTTTGACTCAATCACTCACAGTCAAGGGACAGACGTAACTCTCATACTGACAGGGCCATGCTTGATACATGAAGTGCTAATAGGTCTGCTTTATGAGGTGTGCCACTTACCGAAGTCGATATCGCCGTTTTCAGTATCATATCTGTTTCGCATCGAACGCTCTTTTTTGGGGTTTCATCATCAAGTTAATTATACACCAGAACATATGAGGTCATCATGGATGTAAAAAAGCATTAATCCCATTGGTTATTGTTTTAGGGGCGTTAGCAATATATCAGTATGGGGAAGGTTACTATAAACCAGGCAATATTAGTGGACTAAACGAGAATTTACAAGGTCAGTGGGACTGCCAATTCTATAGAGGGGCGAGCGGCGGTAAGGCTAACATTAAAATAAATTTTGAAGATGATATAAATTACACATCAAAGTTTTCGATAACCGTTTATGGAAATAATAATTCAGGAAATCAAATTTACATCTTGGATGAATATGGAAAATATAGTCTAGACAAAGATGAATTGATCTTGAATCAGAGTGGGTGTGAGTTTGAAAAAGTAAGTTCTAATAAAAATGACGCCGTTTACCAGGCTTTACTTTCTCGTTGTGAAGAGCCGACGGTAGATAAATTTAAAATACTAGATTTTACAGACTCACAGCTTTCAATGACTCAGAATTTTACTGAAAAATATCAGTGTAGAAAAATAAACTGACGCTTAAGTTAATGAATGAGTTTTTCAATATCGGCAGGATTAAATATGATCGCTGTTGTTCTTATGCGATCTTTTAATTCAATTTAAAATGTAAATCATACTATAAGAGTATAACTATGAAAAAAGTAGAATGCAGTAAAATTACGGTATTAGCCCCAAGCGATACCCAGCATGTGGTTGGTGGCATGAGCATTTCTGACGCAGCGAACACCGCTATTGGTGGTGATAAAGGCTGTGGATCCGGTGCTCGCGATGCACGAGACGGCAATATGGGGACTCATATGAATCATTCAGGTGGCTGCGGTTCGGAAGCGGGTAAAAACCGAGGCGGCGGTGGTCGTGGAGGTAGCAGCCGCGTTATTTGTACTCACTTCTATCGTAAAGGAATGCTTGATGCTGAAGTTTGGCGCGCAGACCTTCAGTACACGCAGAACCATCTGTCAGAGACCACCGTACGTGGCTACCATTACTGGGCAATTCCGTACGTAGAGTTGATGCGCAAAAGTCCTCTCGCTGAAAAAATCATGTACCCAATCGCCAAGTATCGAGCGATCGAATTGGCTTACCAAATGAAGATTGTGGAAAAAGGCTCCCTGCGTGGTAAAGCTGTACGTTTAGTCGTGGAGCCTGCTTGTTTCCTCATCGGCTGTGTGTGTAAACAAAAAGATTGGCAAGCACTTTGGCAGAAATAGTGATTTCTGGGCATAGCCACTGGAAACGCTAAGATCAGGTGAAGATTTTAATTCTTCATCCATTTCGGTAAGGGAAGGACGACGATGGTCTTTCCCTTTTTTAAAAGAGACGCGAATGATCTTTCGAAAAGAAGCAATTGAGGCTAAGAAAAATCGCCTCACTGGAAAAATCATTATTCATCAACGGCTGTCGAGCTACCCTTTACATCTGCTTATCTTCGTTACGTTTCTGGCTGTCATTGTTTACCTTTCTCAGTGCAGTTACTCTCGAAAAGAAACCGTGAAAGGGTACTTATTACCCTCCAAAGGTGTTATCAAGGTTGTGTCTGGTCGAAAAGGGGTCTTAGTTCGTTTACTCGTTCAGGAAGGCAGCAACGTAGTCAGTAACCAACCCATTGCTAAGATCAGAGACAGTCAGGGGATGACCGGAGGGGTCGACGTTTCCATGGCACTGAAAAATGAGCTGCAACAGCAACGTCAAGCGCTTGAGTCAGAGTTGAGTATTCAAACTGCAATCTTTGACAAAGAAGAACGTCGTATCGACACGCAATTGACGCAAAGAAACCGGAGTCTCAACGCGATTAGAAAAGCAAAGGCCACGAGTTTGCTGCGCTTAGAGCTCAAAGAACAGCAATACGAAAAGAATAAAAGCCTTCACCACAAAGGCTACCTATCGTCGACAGAACTGGCGGTAGTTCATGAGGAGTACCTAGAAGCATTGGAGTCGTATGATAGACTGGAAAAGGAGTTGGCATCGGTACTGGTCGAGATTGACGCGCTTAAGTCCGCTAAAATCTTGCTTCCGGAACAAAGGTTTCTAAAGAAGACGACCATACAAAGAGAAATTTCCCAGCTAGAGACCCAACTGATCGAGCTCGACAACGATTACGAGTTTATTATTACCGCTCCAGAGTCTGGCATGGTCACCGCGATTCAGCCCTCTGTGGGATCTTATCTTACCACCGACACCATTATACTAAGTATCATTCCTCAAAACTCGCCGTTGGAAATGGAGCTACTATTGCCTACGCGCTCCGCAGGTTTCGTCCAACTGGGTGACGAAGTCAGGATTCGGTTCGACGCATTTCCTTATCAGAAGTTCGGATTGGTTAAAGGGCAGGTCACGAATATTGATCAAGCGTTAGTGCTGCCTAGCGATAAAGTGTTTCCGATTAAAACTACGGAAGCGATGTATCGTGTGAGAGCAACATTAGCGACTCAAGCGATAGGGGCGTATGGAAAACAGTTCCCACTTAAAGTCGGTATGATCGCTGAAGCCGATATTATCCAAGAAAAACGTAGCCTACTTGAATGGCTGTTGGACCCGATCTATGCAATCAAAGGAAAGCTCGGATAGTCATGCTTAATCTACCCAAATCTGCTGTTAAATCGCTTAACCCCACGGAACTACTGTCGTTCTCATCTCTCAAATCGGTTCCCCTAATTACTCAGTCAGAAATGTCTGAATGTGGACTGGCCTGTTTAGCGATGATCTGCTCGTACTACGGGTTCAAGGTGGATATCGCGTCGTTGAGAAAGCACACTTTGTCGGCGACGCAAGGAATGAGCTTGAAAGACATTATGGACATTGGAAGCGAGCTGCAGCTCTCTTCACGTGCCGTAAAGTGTGATTTAGAAGATCTTCGCCACCTTTCTACTCCCTGTATACTTCACTGGGATTTGGATCATTTCGTTGTTTTGACCAAGGTGACCAGAAACGCTGTGATTGTCAATGATCCAGCTGTAGGAAAGCGAAAACTGGGTCTCGAAGAAGTAAGCAAGAGCTTCACTGGTGTAGCGTTAGAGCTTACTCCGAGTGCAAGCTTCAAGAAGAAAGATAGTCAGGTGACGATGAAAATCTCTCAATTGTGGGAGAGGATAGAGGGATTCAAGCGAGCATTGGTATCGCTTGTTTGTTTGTCTGTGGTGATGCAATTTGCCGCGCTGATTTCCCCGTATTATATGCAGTGGGTCATTGATTCGGTGCTGCTAAGCAATGACCAACCGTTGCTCCTAGTGTTGGCGATTGGCTTTATGTTGCTGTTGTTTGTTCAGGTGTCTGTCAGTACGTTAAGAAGCTGGTTTATTCTCAAATTTAATAGCATGATGAGCATACAGATGGGCGCCAATTTATTTCATCATCTCTTGCGGTTGCCTATTAGTTACTTTGAACGACGCCATATTGGCGATATCGTTTCTCGCTTTGGTTCCATCGCTTCTATTCGAAATATGCTCACAACTGGGTTGGTTGAGTCGCTTATTGACGGCCTGATGGCCGTCGTTGTTGTCGTCATGATGTTTCTTTACAACGCGAAACTCGCGGCCATCGTGATTGCGGTTGTAGCGACGTCTTATGCGGTACAGCTTGCTTTCTACTACCCGAACCGTCGGTTAACTGCGGAACTGATCCTCGTGTCAGCAAAAGAAGATTCTAATTTCTTAGAAACGTTGCGAGCCATGCAAACGATCAAGTTGTTTAGCAATGAAACAAACCGGCAAAACATGTGGCTGAACCGGTTTGCTGAAGTCGTTAACGCGGAGATAAAGTTAGGCCGTATTCAAATCGCTGAGTCCCATGTGAACAAGTTGTTGTTTGGTGTTGAAAACATTCTCGTCGTCTATTTTGGCGCTCTAGCTGTAATGGAAGCTCAGTTGACCGTCGGGATGTTAATCGCTTTTATCGCATACAAGACGCAATTTACTACCAGTATGACGAACTTCATTGATAAGTTGTTTTCATTTAAATTGCTTGAACTGCATTTAGAAAGATTATCGGATATTGTGTTTGAAGCGCGTGAAATCGTGCCTTCCTCAGCGGTCTTACCGAAGCAGTTATCCGGTCACATTTGCTTTGACAATGTCAGCTTCCGATATGCAGACAATTTAGATTGGGTGTTACATAAGGTGTCGTTTGAGGTGATGCCTGGTGAAAGCGTGGCATTAGTCGGTCCTTCAGGCTCAGGAAAAACAACGATTATGAAGCTATTGTTGGGGATCTTGACTGTCGATGAAGGGAGCATATATGTTGATGGGGTGAAGATTAGCGATGTTGCCTTGCCTGACTATCGCGGCCGATTTGGTAGTGTCATGCAAGACGACGCCCTGTTTTCTGGAACTCTATGCGAAAACATTACCATGTTTGAGTCTGATTATGATTTTGAACGTCTAGAACAGAGCTGCTTACAAGCCAACATACTGGATGACATTAAGAAACTACCGCTGGGCTTTCATTCTTTAGTTGGCGACATGGGAAATAGCTTCTCTGGGGGGCAATTGCAACGGATCTTCCTTGCTCGCGCCTTATATAAACAGCCACAAGTACTGTGTTTAGATGAAGCAACGAGTCACTTAGACGCAGACAATGAACATCAAATTAACTTTAACATACGCCAGATGAATATGACTCGATTGATCATTGCTCACCGAAAAGAGACGATTGCAACAGCCGACCGCGTGATCAGATTGTAACCGCATCTGTGTCCTTGGGTGAGTGCTAACCTAGGCCAAAGAGTAGGCTTAGGTTAGCTTCAGGTTATCGTGAGCTCTTCGCTAGTAAGAAAAACACAAACAAACCGCCAACCGATGTGGTCACAATACCCAGAGGCAGCTCTTGAGGCGTTAAAATAATCCGAGCGATTAAATCACTGCCGAGGAGAATGAGGCTCCCGAGTAATGCAGATAGGAGAATTAGCTTTTTGTGCAGTGCGCCCGTCAGTGTCCTTGCAATATGCGGCACCATAAGGCCAATAAAGCCAATGATACCAGTCAAGGAAACAAAAATCGCCGTGCTGAAGGCGCAAATGACAAAAGTTAGATTTCTCAACTTAATAGGGTCGACTCCAAGCGTGTAGGCGGTCTGTTCTCCTGCAAGTAGAGCATCAAAATTGCGGTGATGATAGAGGGCATAGCCAAACACGGCAATAAATCCGAGGAATGCCAACCATAGGTTATCCCACCGAGCAAGACCTAAGCCCCCTAATGACCAAAACAATACCGAGTGAGCGGCTCGTTGATCTCCAGAAAAAATCAAATAATTGGTTAACGCGGTAAAGATAAAAGAGACGGCCAGTCCAGCAAGAATAAGTTTCTCTGGTCCTGAATCGGACATTTGCCTCACCAGTGCAATGACAAGTGCGGATGCGGTCATTCCGCCAATAAAAGCCGCAGCAGGCAGTGTCCAGATACCCAGTAAGTTGCTGCCAATGGTGATTACCGCTACCGCGCCAGCTGCGGCCCCCGCGCTTAAACCGAATAAAAAGGGGTCTGCCAAATCATTGCGTGTCGTGGTTTGCAGCAAAACACCGACGATACCAAGACCTGCGCCTACCATCATTGCCAACAGGGCCCGAGGAAGACGTAAGTCAATGACGATGCTATAGACTGGGCCGAGGTGATTTTCTCCTTGGTAGAACCACAGAAGAAATGCATCGCCCACGGCGCGAAGCGGAATTGTTGTCGAGCCCTGGAGCACAGACAGCGCGGTTAACGCTATCAACGCACACAGTCCAACAATGATGCCACTTTGCATTCGCGTTGTACTGGTCATTAGTCTAAAAACGCTCAGGGTGGATAGCTTTAGCAAGTTTCGCTATCACATCGATATTTGCAGGGCCTGGTGTGAGCTCTGCGTACCTTAGAGCAATGTAGCGCTCGTTCTTGACGGCATCTGTCTGTTTCATAGCGGGATGCTGTTTTAAAAAGTCCATCAATTTGGTCACGCCATTACCATCTTGATAATCTAACAGTAGCAAGAATTGGGGGTTTTTCATTGCGACGTTCTCCCATGCTGTGCGTCCCCAACTGGTTTGCATATCGGCCATGATATTGCGACCACCAGCGGCTTCTATCATTGGTGTTATGATGGCGTACTTCCCGGCTGTAAAGGGTTTTTCCTCCCCCGAGTCGTACAGGAACACCCGTGTTTTCGGCGCACCGTGAACCTTTAGCTGGACATCATTCAGTTGTGACTTCCACCGCTTCACCAGGGAAGCCGCCTGTGTTTGCTTATTAAAAATCTTACCTAGACGCATGACATCGTCAAATAGGAGATCCATGGTGACTTGTGATTTTTGTTTGTCTAAGTGAACACAACTCTCACTGAGGACCAAGGTGTCGATGTTTTTTTTTGCTAGCGTCTCTGGGGTGACCTCTCCACCGGGCTTCATGCCGTAATACCATCCTGCGAAGAAAAGGTCTGGTTCGGCTGCAAGCAAGTTTTCCATCGTTGGGTATTTGGGCGCGAGCTCCGGAATATCTCCTCGCATTTTTTCAAACTCGGGACCTGTTTTATACCAACCAGTGATGCCCGTTAAACCTACAATGCGGTCTTGTAAGTCCAGAGCGAAGGCCATTTCCGCCATATTAATGTCATGGACCACCATACGCTTAGGCGGTGTTTCGAACGTAATCGAATTGCCACAGTTTTCCACTGTAACGCTTGCGTAGGAGGTGACGGATGCAAAAAGAAATCCGAAAAGCAGTATTTTTTTCATATAGTTTCCGTTGATTGAACGTTTCTAAGTAATGGGATATCGAGACAGAGTAGCGAGCGGTGTTCTCGTGGGTGTCGAAAATGATGCAATTCGACGCCAAAGACACTGTCGACTAATGAAGACGTGAGTACGGTCTGTGGCGGTCCAAAAGCGCGAAGTCGCGCACTTTCAAGCACCAATAGTTGGTCGCACATTTGTGCCGCAAGTGATAGCTCGTGCAACACGGTGACGGTGGTGAGTCCCAAATTCACAATGCATGAGAGAACCTCACCTTTTGCTTTTGGGTCTAAATGATTGGTTGGCTCATCAAGTAGAAGTACCTCAGGTTCTTGACATAAACTTCTTGCGATATGCGCTTTCTGCCGTTCGCCACCAGAAAGTCGATGCATGGCTTTGTTCGATAACTGTTGCAGGTTCATGGTTGTTAGTGCTTGTTCAACACTCGTGTTGATGGCTTCTAACGAGCGATGGCTTTCATAAGGAAGGGCGCCAAGCCGTACATAATCTCTTACCGATAATCTTGGATCTGGTGTTTCATGTTGATTCACGACGGCTATTTTTGTCGCGCGCTGCCTAAGTGACAATTGACGGAGTGGGATCGCGTCATAGTGTACTTCGCCAAACGTTGGACTCAAGATACCAGCAAGTAATCTGAGTAGAGTACTTTTCCCTGAACCGTTTGGGCCGATGACGGCCAAGTTTTCACCTTTCATTAGCTCAAACGTGGCACTATCGATAATTGGCGGAGAATCACCTCGGTGGTAGCCAAGTCCTTGTACTTGAATCTTTGGCGGAACAATCACCTTGGCGTTGTCATTACCAGCTGCGATGCAATATTCGATTGACTCCTCATCAGCGTGCGGAGTAGTGGTTGAAAAATGAGTCATAGCTCATTATATCCATAATTCTATCATGATGGTTATGTTATAACATAACATTTATGGGTTTGGGAGGGATAAAATGGGTGCACCAATCATTCATGAACGAGGTCGCAAGACAAGCGCCACCTTCGTTAGAGGGTGGGCAGCCTTACATTTGCGCTACTTTGATAATACGGGACTTATGACCAGTCGAGTCGAGTGGCAGTAACTTCCTGATTAACACTCTCTCCACACATTTCGTCGTATGTGTTGTGCTCGATCAGCGTAATGGATGCATAATTGTTGTGCGCCAAATGAGCGCGTGCTTGCGATAGGTTTTGGTATTTGATAAATGCGTCAGTGTTAGAGCGCAGAATTCGTCGTTCGTCTCCACGGATTTCTACCGCTAGATAACATCCGCCCTCAATTAGTTCCAATTCTAAGTCCATTGCGCTGCTCCTGAATTCAAAAAGATTGTGTTTCGTTATTACGTCTTTTGGGGCAATTAAGACCAACGCTGGCCTAAAAAATGGAATTGATGACATAGGAAGTCAAAGGGTCGACGACGCGGAAGTGTCTATGAGTGACAGGCTCCAGACAGTTCACCAGAGACGTTCATCTTACATCTTTCCATTTATTCCTATTGTCACCATAAAATGGTCTTAAATGCCTATCACGTGCGCATCGATATTTCGTTACCATGGGGTAGATTCAGAAATTAGCCCCTCTAGTGTTACATGCAGTCAATTCCCGTAAACTTTCTCGATAAAGTTAAATTTGAAATCAATAAGCGCAATCATCCTCAATACTTCATTCAATTTTGGCAATGGGAAGGTCAATTAGACAGCCTACGTTTGCAACAGGCCCTTGATAAGGTGTATCAGCAACTTCCAAAACTCTGCCATCGATTAATGGACGAAGAGGCGAGTTATCGTTATGTACCATGTCAGTACGACAATACGTTTGTTGTTAGACAGGCGCGTAAATCGGCGATTGAAACCCTAAAGGCTGTGCTCGGTGCCGAGCTGGATCTGATCGTTGGTCAATCAGCCAATGCGCCTGTGATAATGCTTAAGATTGATACACCGGATGGGGCGGGTACCTTACTGTGCCTTCTGTTTAATCATGTATTTTGCGATGGGCCATCGGGCTACCTCATTAAAGAACTTTTGGTGTCGAATTATAATGGAATGCAGAGCGACTTACCTTCAGTCATAAAGAGCATTTCAGATGAAGAGTTCATTGGCCAACAAGTGAACGACCGTGAGTTGTTCAACAAGCAATTGGAGGATTACCAATCGCAGTCGAGAGCGTATTTATCGGATGCGAATTCAGTGCATTTGTTCTATCGCGAAGGGGACTCAAACACGGTCAATTTTGACTATTTTGAGATCGACACTGACCACATTGTTCGAACGCCAGGGATCTCACTAAATAGCCTGGTCTCGACGGCAATTGCAAAATCGATACTTGCGCTTAAGGCCTCGACCCTTAAGGGCAGCATCTCAGTTTCAGTTACTGCTAATGTACGCCAGGAAGAGAGTAAACTGCTGGGAAATTACGTTAGCGCTATCCCCGTGAAACTCGACGATTCAGATATGCGTTTGATGAGCCAGGCTTTTCAGAAACAAATTGATCGGGTGACGATGGCACCTCAGCGCGTGTTACTGTCATATGCCAGCTTTGCCCGTGGTTTTGCTCAAGCTTCGCCCCAACAATTGATGGAGGGGTTTCGTCTAATAAGCACCAAATCTAACTGCTATATTTCAAATTTTGGTCACTATAATCGTAACGATAACGAGGCGCTGGCATTTAGTGGTACTCAGCTGGTTAAAGCGGGGGGATTTAACTTCCCACTTCAGGGGCACTATGGCTTGATATTGACATTGGTGCCCTATGGCGACAGAGTCGGGCTTGGCATTGCAGCGTCTGATTCAGTCTTAAATGCCAATGACCTCGAACAGTTTAAAGCCCTGGTTAGGCAGCAGCTTTCTTCATTACAAGTGGCTGTGTGAGACAAACGATATAACGCTATTCGCATCGAGAGATTATCAAAGTCCAACCATTGGTTTGTTATGAAAGGCGCTCTCTACTTGGGGCGTCTTTCTTCTTTTGCGCTTGCGGCAAAATGTGCTCAAGGGAATTACGAAAAAACTCCACGAACAAACGTGTACGTTTTGGTAAATGCTGGCGTTTTGGGTAGAGGATATACAAGGGTAAGATCGCGCTCGTTTGCCATTCCGGAAGGAGCTGTACAACCTGTTGCCGCTCAGTCTGCGGCAACTTTGACAGTGCAAACTCATCCAACATCGCCACGCCACACCCCTTAACCATAGCATCAACCATTGATGAGACTAAGTTTACGCTAAACCCACCAGTAAGTTTGATGTCGGCCTTTTCATTGCCAGTAGCATGGTGAAACGTCCAGTGATCTAACGTTAGGTCAGTGTTTTTGTACAGGATATGGGTAAGTGTGTGCAGTTCGTTGGGGTGCGTTATTTGACCATGTTGTTTCACGTACTGCTGATGGGCATACGGCTTGCAATCAAGTGAGCTAAGGCGATGCCCAACGTACCCCTCCGGTGGAGTGTCCGTCAGAAAAAACGCCACATCGAAGCCCGCTTCGATGAGGTCAAACGGCGTTTCGGTGAAAATGACTTCGATCTTGATGTCTGGGTAAGTTCGATAAAACTCGACCAAGGGTTCCGTTAAGAGCAGTGACCCAAACGACGCTGAGGCGGCGACACGCAGTTTCCCAGCAGCGTTTTCACTGAGGCACAGCTTTTCGTTGATCACTTCCGCGCTTTCAAGCAAGTGTTTCGCCTGCTTATAGAACTCCACTCCATCGTAAGTCAGGTTGAACTGCCGAGTGGTTCGATGAATAAGTTGGACTGACAGCAGCGCCTCTAATTGCCTTAATTGTCTACTCACGTGCGCATTGGAGCAACTCAGTCTCCTTGCTGCGCCAGCAATGCTTTTTTCTTCACAAAGTGCAACGTAAATGGGGAGGTAGGGAAGCCATTTTATTTCCATATGGTAATTCTGAGTTTTTAATTTCACACTACAGGAAATAATAGGGGTTATTTACACTCTCGGCAACAAGCAGCAGAGAGAGCATGGCAATGAGGAATTTTCAAAATTGGCTAGAGAGCCAGAATCTAAAAGAACACGTAAAGAATCCGAATATCGAGGTCGGTGACTTTAGCTACTATTCCGGTTTTTACCATTCAAAATCTTTTGAAGATCAGGCCGTACGGTACTTGTTAGGTGATGCTTCTACTCAAGACGAATGGCACAGTGGCCAATTTGGTGAGGTTGATCGCTTACACATTGGTAAATTTTGCTCAATCGCCTCTGGTGCAACGTTTATGATGGCGGGAAATCAAGGTCATCGATTAGACTGGGTATCAACATTTCCATTTTCAGAAGACGTGTTTGGACAAGACGTCAAAAACGGTTTTCTAAGAGCTGGGGATACTGTTGTTGGCAATGATGTTTGGATTGGCAGTGAAGCGATGATTATGCCCGGCGTCAAAATTGGCGATGGCGCTGTGATAGGGGCGAGAGCCGTGATTTCAAAAAGCGTAGATGCCTATACCGTTGTTGTGGGTAACAATACTGTTATCAAACAGCGGTTTGATGAGGAAACAGTAACGCTATTGTTGGAGCTCAGATGGTGGGATTGGCCTTTAGAGCATATCCAAGGCGCAATGAAGTGGCTGTGTAGCGGACGTATTGACGAACTTGAACGTTACTATTTAGAAAAGGTTTTAAGGTGAGTATATGTACGGGCCACGCCGAAAACGTTAATCATTCCAACGTTGTTGGTAACAGGGTTTCGGTCGCGGCTGAGTTCTTTCTCGCCGCTAAAACCGAGCACACCAGTTTGTCGTTGCTAGTGGCAACACTTGTGGGAGGTGGATGCTTTCACCTCGTGTTTTAGGTAGAGGAGCTTTGTAATAGACTGCCGTGCTTACCTTTGACGATGAAGTGACAGGTGACGTACATGTCTTTGTGACACGCACTTGGGATGTGCGCTCCACTCTGCTCCTCAACCGCTAAAAGGTCTGACCGCTACTCTACACCGTGCGGGGTTGGGAGAATCAGAGTCTCCCAGGTAGAACGTGATTTAATAGGTTAAACAGACGCTGAAATGACCGGTTACCGCTCAAACCTTTGGGTTTATTGCTTCTAAGAAGCCACTCAATCAGTTTATAAGTTAGGTGTGGAAAAATGAGGACCGGCTCATTTTCAAGACGTTATGCAAGGTTTTCGCTTAGAGATCTTGGTGACAAGTGGTTATTGTTGGCGAATGCACATAACGTTTGACGCTGACTAAAGTTTACTTATCATTTGTTGCGTAAACTCGTCAGCAGGAACGGCTTTACCATACAAAAAGCCTTGAGCGTAGTTACATTCTTCGGTTCGAATGAAGTCTTCTTGATACCGCTCTTCTACCCCCTCTGCTATCACCATCATATTGAGTTTGTGTGCCATTGCGATGATGGCTCTTGTAAGCTCTCGGTTGTGTTGGTTGTGCTCTAACTGATTGATGAAGCTGCGATCAATTTTTAGCGTATCGAAAGCGTATTTTTGTAGATAACTGAGTGAAGAGTACCCTGTACCAAAGTCATCAAGAGAAATGCTGACGCCGAATTGACGCAACTGCGCGAGGACATTTTGCGCATACTCTTCATCTTGAAGCAGAATACCTTCTGTTAGCTCCAATTCAACGCACTTCGCTGGCAGTTGGTAAAGATCAATAATGTCTTGTAAGTGTTGTACAAAGTGTTGTTCTTGGAATTGGATTGGTGAGATGTTGATGGCCACTTTAAACGAGTGCGTGGATGTGCGATGCCATTCTGCAGCTTGCTTCAGCGCCTGATGCAAAACGAAGTAGCCGATTTCTATTATTTGGCCGTTACTTTCCGCTAGAGGAATAAAACGGTCTGGCGAGACTTGCCCCAGCGTGGGATTACTCCATCGTAACAGCGCTTCAGCACCAATGATTTTCCCTCCTTGTTTGAGACAGATGATCGGCTGGAAATGGACTTCGAGTTCGTTGTTCTGCAGCGCCTTAGAAAGATGTGATTCCAGTCGTAAGCGCTCTTCGGCGGCTTTTTGTGCAGCAAAGTTAAAGTAGGCGACCTGCAAACCTTCGTTTTTACCTTCACTCATTGCTGAGCAGGCTCGCTGAATGAGGCTGAACGAGTCTGTTGCATCTAATGGGGCCACTGCGATACCTAAGTTACATTGCAAATTGATACTCATACCATTGACGCTAAAAGGTTGGGTGCACGCATTGGTAATGCGTTCTATGGCTTGTTCTTGAAGTTCGGGTGTACGCAGGTGCTGGGCGGCCAGAACGAAATCAGAGCCAACAATTCTGGCCAGTTTCCACTTTTTGGGCAGTTTGTGGCAGATCCGTTGGCTCAGTGACGACAAAATCTGATCACCGAACATGTAACCATAGCTTGCGTTAACAAACTTAAAGTTTCTCAAACTGAAATAAATCAGGGTAATTTGTTCATCGTCTTCTAGAGAAGCCATCTGTTTAGCGAGGTCGTCCGCCAGTGTAATTCGATTGGGGAGTTTAGTGAGCGGGTCGTAGTGAAGGTGAAAATCCAAGTGGTTTTCCGCAGCGGTACGTTGCTCAATTTCTTTGAGTAAACGGCTGCTGAGATCGGCAAGTGTCTTGGTTCTCTCCGCGACTTTGTTTTCTAACTCCTGATTGAATTGGGCAAGTTCTTCTTTACGGTATAGGGTTTCGAGTTGACCTTCGATAGCTGTTTGAAAGCGAGCAAGCAGCGACATTGCATCTTCATCAAAGTAGCGTTCCTGGCTGTCGAGCATGCAGATAGTCCCGAAGGGGGTATCATTTGGCCAAAACACAGGCAGTCCGCAGTAACAAATCATACCCAGCTTAATGTCTGGATTATGATCCCATTCAGGATCGTTGAGCGCATTGGGGACGTTCAACATGCGACGCTCGCGAATCACGGTTTCGCAATACAGACCATGCCCAAGTGAGTCTTTTGCATTTGGTGCGTAGGGGTTGTTTTCGCTTCGACTGCTAGAAAACACCTCAATGTCATTTTTATGAATACGCATGACTAGCGAAGCGGGGCATTGTGTCATTTTGGCAACCAAATCAACAACTTCTTGCCAACTCTGGAGTACAGAATGGGGAACGACTAATTGAGCGGTATCTATGTCTGCCATGACGCATATCCCTTGTTTAATTGTGAAAGTGTTCTTTCAGTAATAAGGTGAATTGCTTTGTCCTATTGAGTATAGGTGATATGACCCCATAGTCGCCGTGAATATCTCCACTGATCTACAGCATGGAGACTGGACATAAGGTTAACAACTTTCCATACCACTAGTTACCCATAGATTGTTAATCTAGGGAAAGCACTGGCACACTTCTGTCCCAAAATGCGCTAGCACAAGCAATGTAGCGATGTAATCACCAAGAGACGGTGTCATGTATTGTCATCTCACTATTACTAATTGAGTGGTAAAAGCGGTCTGTATTCTTGAAGTGAAAGTGCCCCTGTAAACGAGAAGTTTGGTCTTAATGTAAAAACAGTGTGGTCAAAAATACACCCCAGCCCCTTTCAGTAGGGGCATTTTTCGCCGATAATTTAGACTCTTAGCGAAAACAAAAACTGATAGGAAAATATTCTAGAAAAGCGTCACTGTATTTCTTAATCTTCACTACACACCACGCTAAATGACTTTGTCATTTAAATGATGTTCAAATGTGAGGAGTTTTTAAAAATATCAGTTATTTACAACCCTTCAATAATTGGACTTATCGATTTTCGAATTTTTAAAATCTACATTCATTCTTTGTTTTATTCTTAGTACATTTGTACTGTCAATGTACTAATTTCGTACTCATCCTTTATGTATCAAGGGCTAGACGTTGATGCCCTGTATTTTAGGGCGTTTTCTATTAAAAAATCAGTACACTTATAGCATTGTTTTATAAGCGCTTAGTTGTATCGGTGCCAAATGTGTACTAGATGTTAGTACACTCAGTGTTTCTCTCGTTAAGAGAGACGACATGCAATTTAGTACACCTTTAGTACATCGAGTTGATACAGGAGTAGGCGCTCATGGGTCGTCCCAATGTCATTCAAGTTCCGCTTAAGGAGCTCGAACAACGCTTTTATGCGTACATGAAGAAAGAACAGATCACGAGTAATGCAGAGGCGGGGCGAAACCTGTTTGACCTCGCTTTGCGTATCTTGGAGAACGATGATGAGGGCGTCACCAACAGGCAACTGCTTGAAGAAATCTATATTCAGACGAAAAAGAGTGGGGCGGTGATTAATATGGTTCATGGCCAAACTTACGATAGGGATAAAATGAAACAGGTGGAAGTGGAGGCTGCGGAAACAAGACGGGGCATCGTTGATGGTGTGGTGGAAAAGGTCAAAGAGTGGTTGGCGAAATAAAAAAGGGAGCCGAAGCTCCCTTATTTATCGCTCTCTATCTAAGGTGAAATCTTTATCAACCTCTCCTTTTTGTGGTGGTTCATATGGGTTGCGGTTAAGAGTCTCAAAGCGTTCTTTTAATCGGTATGTCTGTTTAGATTGCTCTTCTGGTAACTTACGTTCACTGCCTGAAATATCATCTTTAACGATATCTTTATAGTGATTCAACGCTTCGTTATTCATCTCTTTTTGAATGTCTTTCCCATCGATAAATGACAGTGTCTTATTGGAGAGTGCCGATTTGATTTTATCAATGTGATAGCCAGAGACAGTCTCTTTACTTTCCAGTGCGATGATCACACGTTGTCTCAGTTCTTCATCAGGCATTTTGACGATGTCTTTTGGATTATTGACTATATAAATATCAAATTTGCCGTTGGTTGCTTTCTGGATATTGAATGCCTCATAAAGCGTATTCGTTATGATGCTCGTGTTCGCCTCCTTACCTTGATGAAATTCAGTATAGTTACCCGCCTTATAACCAAGCGTTCGAGAAATGACGCCTAAGTCTGCTAGAGATCCATCGCTCTTAAGGTAGGTAATTTCTATTCCTTGCGTGCGCTTTCTTTTATCGTGAATATGGGTCAGCATAGCCGGGTAGGTTGCCTGGGTTTCAGAAGAGTAGACGGCGGGATGAAACCGAATGTTTGTTTTTTCTTCCGTGTTGAATGCCTTCGAATTTAAAAGTGTTTCCGCTGGCGTGCCTTTTATGGGGATCGACTGGTTCCAGTATTCTTTCGCGTAACCAATAAATTTTGCCGTTTTATCCGTCAAGGTTTGGGTTAATTGGTCATGCGCAGGGTTCTTGCTGAGGCCATATTTGTCCTTGTCGTCTATAAGCTTGTCAGCCTGATACAAAGCCGCCTTGTAGTTTATGTTCTCTCTACTCATCAATAAATTGATTAAAGCGCCTCGCTCGCCCGTCACGTTATCTTTGAAATACCCCCTAAACTCCCCGGTTAATTGTATCTCAGTCGTTTCTCTACCTTGGCCGAATACCATGGTATGCTTATTGGACAGGCTCTTATTCGGTGTGCCAAGCAAATGTATCGCCAATGACTCGGTAAATTTGGGTAAGGTTTCTTTGATGTGTTCAGAGAAGCAATGTGCATCAAATTCACCGTTGATATCGTGGTATTTGGGATTCTCTTTGGGTAGGGGGGCGTCGTTGAAATATTGCGTGATAACCGGCGTTTTCCCTTGTTGGGTTTCCAGGGCACTCGCTTTGTTGGTGTCTTGGTTGATCCATTGTTTCAGCATCGCTTTGGGGTGGTCAGTATAGATTCTGATATGTTGGCTCGCCCTGGTTTGGTCGATACCTGCACGGCGAATGTCAGTGAGCGCGCCTTTCCCTTTTACCGCGGCAATCACGTGGGGGTACGTTGAGCCCTGTGCCATATCGGCGGTTTTTGTGTAAGCGTAGTCCCAGTGACCATCGCTTAACGACTTGGGGTCGAGAGACAATCGTTGTCCTTCCACATTCTGTGCCTCTATCAAACCGCTCGATGCCGTGGTGACGGTGTAGGTCTGGTTGGCCACAATTCCTCTCTTCTTGTCCGTAAATCTTGTCAGTATGCTTTCTCCAACGGAGATGGGTTGAATGCTGACCGCCAACACGTTGGTAAACTGGTGGGAACGGTGACGCGGCAGAAAAGGGCTCAGTTGGTTCGTTTTTGGGTCGCGCAACATCACGACGCCGTTCTCCTTATCAACGGATTCTATCGTCGCGTAGTCTCCTGGTTTGGTGGAAACGATGAGGCCTTTTTGATAGGGCAGCATCGTCGAGAGTTCTTCTCTAGAAGCCCCTGTCTGACGAATGCGAAGGACGCCAATGTTTTCTGATCCCAAGGTTTTCTCTTTGATCAATCCCGTTCTGATTTGGTAGGCAATCTGGTCGCGCTCGATGTTGGTGTAAGCAATGATGAGTGTGTTGCTGCGCGTTTCAGGGGTTCGAGCGAGGTAGTCTTGAGCCACACAACCCGGTAGTATTTGGGTCGCTTCCTCCTGGGCTTTGACCTTATCTTTGGCGTCTTCGTTGAGTGTCGAAACCACATGTTCACTTTTGTGTGTGCCTTCCGCTTGTGTGGCCTGTTGTGCCAGTTTGGCCAAGGCGCTTTCTGGTTGCTTGTCGATGATGTTATGGACCGCGCCCTGAAGCGTCGCCTGCTGCTGTCTAACGATATCGGTCATAAAGGCCGCTCTGAGGGCGCTTTGAGAAATGGCAAGCTCAAACGGCTTACCCGCAGACAGGGATTGAAGCTGCTCTTTATCCCCCAAGAAGACGGCTTTTGCGTCGGCTTCGGTGACGATATCCACAAACTCTTTCGCTTGTCGGTTGCTGACCATCGAACTTTCATCAAGGAGGAAAAGGGCATTGCGGTACTGCTCGGGTTCGACGGTCCCTCGGCGGACATCAGACAGTAGGCTTTCCAGAGTTTGGGCTTCGATGCCTTTCTGTTTGAGTTCGGAGACGGCGGCGTGGGTCGGTGCCAGACCGATGATCTGGTTGGGTGAGGTGGTGCCAGCACCCAGCGCTTGCTTGACGAGTGACATGCCCGTTTCCAGCATGGTGGATTTCCCTGTCCCTGCTAAACCTTGGATGGCCACAAAGCGATCTTCTGTGGTGGCTATTAATGTGACGCCGTCACCTTGGCCTTGGGTCAGGTGCGTTTGCTCAGATAAGAAGCGTTGTGTGTCGTCGGGAGTGGCGTAGGGGATGACTTGTCCTTGGCCCTTTTTCAGTGTTTCGATGATCGTGTGTTCTGTCTCGATGGCAGCCTGGGTTGTCCAACGTGTGCCATCCTGATATTCAGCCGAAAGGAGCTCCGATTTTTCATTCAAGAGCTGCGCCACGTCTTCTTTCGTCACCGCTTGCCCCGCTTCTTCAAAAGCGAAGCGAATTGCTTCTTCTACGAGTTGCTTTTGCGTGAATCCGGCTTCACGCTCGCTGATGTGGTGGATCGCAAAACTCACCGCGCGCTCGATGACAGGCAGTTCCACTGCCCGTTCTGCCAACGCCGAACAGACATCCCGCTGAATCTCTTCCGCCGTGTGGTGGGTAACAAAACGGTCGTTTGTTACGCTGGATTCTAACACCCGAGTAATGGCCGAGGGTCTATGCTCCATTTTCTGCATTGCTTGCTCCGTTTTCACTTTGTTGTCGGTGTAGATATCCAGAGCTTGACCATTTTGCGATATTTCGTCGATAAGCGTGCTGGTGAAGGCATAGCTTTTTCCTGAAATCATCACATGACTTTTGTCTGGGTCGAGCTGGCTGGCCCGTTGCACATACCCATACTGAATTGGGCTGTCTCTCAGCGCTTTAGTGGTTGTCTCGAGCGTTTCACCTGTTGGGGTTTCTAGTGTCAAGGTGTCGCCTTTCACTTGGGAAACGGAGTATGGTGTATTGGCTTTCAGCCCAGACGCTAAGTGACGGCCGAGTGAGACAATCGATTCTCCAACTGATAGGTTGATCGTTCCTGACTCAAAGAGCTGAGGTTTAAGCTTTTTAAATACCGCGCTTTTGACATTGAATGTCTTGACCTCGCCCGTTGACTTGTCCATGAGATCGATGGTGTTGCTTTTTCGGGATAGGCCAGAAATGAGCCACTCAGATGGCTGCTTGTCTTTCCAACTTTTCACCGTCATTCCAGTACGATAGTGAGCGACCACTTCGCGTTGCGCGTCATTGAGTGAAACAGGCGTTTGGGTTTCCACGCTGATCTCGCTTTGGGCAAGCTGCCCTTCGTTCTGAAGGGTATGTCTGATCTCATGAGTCAGAGTGGTGATTTCTTTTTGTGAAGTGGCCAAGACTTGAGTGTGGGATTTGTCGGAAAGCGCGGCGTAGTGTTTGGCGATAAGGAGGGCGTCCTGTTTATGCAGTTGCACGTGCGTGCTGGTCCATCGATGGTTCACCCATTGTGTGATTTTGACGTTGCCTTTGCTGTACAGGGTCATTGCCGAGTGTGATTTGAAACCCTGCCTCGCGGATGTTCTGTTCAGGAAAACCATTTTCGTGTTGGACTTTTGCGCTTGCTCAGTAATGGCCAGTAAATCAGTGGCGCTGAGCTTGTGCGCGTTATCGATCAGGATGACGTCCTTATTGGTAAATGGGGTGTCGCCAGATAAGAACGCTTGCAAATGGTGATGCTGTGTCGAGTTGAAGTAGTTTCTCACCCAGTCACTGACACGGTGATTTTGCGCAATGACGTTTTTCTCTCCGCGCTTTCGGTCTGCGCTGTTGGAAGAGACTAGATGGACGCGCTTTTGAGATTGCGTTCCAACATGTTGGAGGTGCGAAGCGATCGATTCAGTTGGGCCAAACACATTCACGACTTGAAACTGCTTAGTGGACGCAAGGATGTTTTGGATTTTCTGAGTACTGTTCTTGCTCAGATTTAAGTCATCAAGGGCGGTTTGGTTCGGGTGAATTCGCATGTGCTGCGAGCGACCTTCGGTTGCCGTGAGTAGGCGTGTTTCTGTTTCAATCATCGCTTGGGTGGTGTATTGCCCTTTTTTGTCTAGGCTCACCCATTCACCCTTAGCGATTTTTTCTTCAGCAGCGGCTTTAAGATCGATAGCGTTGCCTTCCCCACCGATGCTGAATTCAGAGACTGCTTTTTCAATAACGGTTTCTAGTGAGAAGGCACTTTGATACAGAACCAGATGATTAACGGTGCGGTCGAGGGTTGCGTGAAGATGGGCCCCTTTCGTTACTTGCACTTTAGCCATGGCGCCTCCGGCTTTAGCCTGAGCGACCACGTTGTGAATATCAAAGTCCGTCGCTTTGATTTCTTGTTGCCACTTGTGGTGAAGGGAGGAGCCACTGGCATAACTTTTGGGCTTGCGGGTGTTTTTCGCGATTAAGTCCCGAGTTGCCAATGAATTAAATTCCAGCTCTTGGGCTTTCTCTTCAATTTGTTGCTGGCGCTTCGAAAAGAGGGTTAGGACATTGTCAGGAACGGCGGTGATTTCAAATTGGCCATTGCCTGTACCTCTGATGGTGTAGCCGGCTTGTTCAGCAAGCTTGGCGTACTGACTTTGATAAAGCATGCCGTAATATTTTTGTGAAGCATAGAGCCGTTCCGATGACCCATTAATGACTCCGTCTTTCTGGCGTAAACACGACGCAAGGGCGCGCAGTTTGCCTTCATCATCTCGCGTCATGTTCGCGGCCAGTGCGTGTGTATGCAGTTGCGGATCGTCTTCACGACTGGTTTTATGATGCACGGCGGCAAAGAGCATTTGTCCGGTGTTTTCGAAGGTTTGCTTACCTTGTTCATCGGTGCCTTTCACTTGAGCCACGTCTTTCTCCAGTTCCGAAAGTGCGAACTTCACCGCTTGATGGTGGGCATTGAGTAGACGTTCATCTCCGCCAACGAGCGCTAACAGGCTGGCCGATTTTGGGGCAGAGAAGGTGATGTCAAAGCCAGGTCGGTGTTTATCACGTTTGCCGTGAACCGTCTCTTCTCCCCAATGTCCTTGCAGGGCTTTTTCCAAAGTGGTTTGATTGATTTCTTGACCTTCCATTCCCGAGTGTCGAGCGATGGCTCCTAACCATTGGGTATTTCGGTTGTCACTATTCTCTTTAAGGTAATAATTGTCCTCATTTCCTTTTTCCAGAGAAAGGTTAGGAAGGTCGTGGTGCTTTTCTTCATTGAGATAATACTCGGCGTTTTTTTTGGGGTTAGAGAGGGCAGTAATCGATAGCATGAGAGTTCCTTAATAACCAGAAAGCTTCGAGTCAGGTTAGTGAACGGCACTCGGATCGTTGAGGGTGTCACCGTCATTGATGATGAAGAGCGTTAATTCGGGGCGTTTCCCCTTTGACAAAAGCGGCGATAGCGCGTATTTAATCGTACAATTCAATGTCATTGACTCCCCCCTTGCTGGTTGAAGCGCCGTCATTTTCCTTGTTCATTCGCTCTTGAGTGGCTGTTGATGTGGCTTGTTGGGTACTTGTATCTTGTTCTACGGTTTCGGCATCACCACGTCGGGCTTGCTTTTTGAGCCTATTGACAGTGTTCCCCTTCAGCGCCGCGTTCATTTGAGACGCTTCGACGTTCATTTCATCTTCACTGTCAAACTGTGAGGCCTGAATTGCACACAAGACCTTTTTCTCTGACTCTGGAAGTGCCATACCAGGTACTACGGTTTCGAGATAAACGGCTTTTTCATACGCTTCTAACATCCCAGGGGAGGGGGGGAATTCGCGCTTGATGAAAGGTGAGGCGATGTTCCTCATTTGGTCATAGCTCAAATCGAGTTGGGTAATGAATGAAGATCCTGGTACACGCAGATAACATTGCAAATCATCGAGCGACTGAAGCTCACTGGGAATGACAAGGCGTTGAGTGCGGGTTTCATGGCTAAGTGATACTCCGTCTCTGAGCTGGTTCGCACCGTAAGAAATGTGTTCTTTCGACAGCTCAATTTCCTGCTCGCCTAAATCCTTAGACGAGATTTCAGCCATGGCGTTTGAGGGGGAACGGAAGTAGAAACGAGTGTTCAGCAAGTCGTTCATTTCTTCCGCCGCGTTCTTACCATAGGTTTTTGTTAATTGTGCGTAGGACTGAAGGCCAATCACGTAACAACCCCCAAACTTGCGTACTTCAGCAATGATTTCCCCAAGTTCTGGAAGTTTATGCAGGCTGGGCATTTCATCTATGATCACCCAAATGCGACGATCTGGGTTTTCTGCTAACCCCAATATGGCGTTGGACGCGATGGCTAACCAACTCGAAATAAGCGGTCGCAAAGAGGCGTGTTGGCGAGCGGCACTGGATAAGAACAAAAAGCCGCGTTGGTTGTCATCTTGTATCCAGTCCGTGATCGAAAACTTTTTACGTTCAGGTTGGCCATCTTCATTTTCTCGATTGAGCCCATCAAGAAAGCGTAGGCTTTTGATGTAAGTCGCCAGAACAGATTTGATCGAAATGGCGGTTTTTTGGATCTTGTCAGAGACCAGCGACGCTGATTCGGTCCCGTGTAAGTAACTGCCGAGCTCTTCGAGTTCTGAAGCGAGTATCAGGTTGAGTAAGCGTTCGGTGGACCGCTTGTCGTCCTGGTCGTCTTTCATGCGATAGCCCGTACTCGAAAAAATGGTTCGCGCAGAATCGACCCAAAACGGATCGCCTTCACCGTGTTGCGGTATCAACGCGTTGGCCATGTTTTCAAAGTCGGGGGCTTCCTTTGCGTCACACCAAATATCCCAGTCTGGGCAGCGCTCATCAAAAGGGTTGAGGATGGTATCTTGAGACTCGTCGTAGAATTTGCTGACACACGTGCAGCCTTTATCGTAAATAATGGCCTTATCACCACGCTTGCGTATCCAGCGCAGAAGTTTGCGAATGGCCACGGATTTACCCACCCCTGTTGTCCCTTTGAGACCGACGTGTTGTACTTCAAAATCGTGCTTGAATAGGGCGATGCCATCGATGACAAAATCGGACAATTTACCGTTGCCATTACCCCGTTTTTTCTTCTCCTTAGCACGTTGCTTGAGATCCGTGCTCAGAGCTTTCGGTTCGACCAGTTGAGAGCCCCGAATGTGTTTATCTTGGCTTTTTTTCTCACCTTGAGCTTTGAAGTATCGTGTGGCCATGATGAACAGCACTAAACCGGAAAAGAAAGCGATGAGAAAATTGATTTGCACTTGATGAATAACAGAATCATATAATGTGCCTAGCTCTGTATTGTTCAATTGCAGCCCAAGCGTACTGACGTAGCGTTGGCCATTCCAGAAGGTGGTCACTTTGGCGGTTTCTTGCATGCCAAAACCCTGGTAGAGATGGTTTCGCACTGTGTAGAAGATCGCCCACCAAGCATTATCAGGCGCTCTTAACCAAGTAAGGAGTAAAGTCAAAGCGGCGACAGCATACACAAGGTATTTGCCCAGTTTAGAGTGCACCTGAAAGAACATGTGAATGGTGTGAAAGGTGATTTGTCCACCACGAGTAGCATGGTTACTTGTGTGCTGAAAACTCATAAGCGAATCCTGTCCGATGTACAATAGCGAAGAAAGCGCCAAGATAGGCGCTTTCAGGTAAGGGGAGGTTAGGTTGTTATAGACAAAAACACCTCGGAGAGAGACGAGAAACAGTACATGGAGACAAATAACTTGTTTTTAACTCGCCTCACTTTAGGTGAACGGTAGTTGCCGGAGGACAATAAAGCTTAGAACTTTGCTGCCTGTAAGCTGGTCAAGCAAATGGTTTAAGGAAACAATAATTACTGAGCCTGGTTTTGGACAAACTCTTGCCAGTATTTTTTAAATTAGCAATTCATGAATAACTTTTTATAAGGCAAATTCGCTAATTAATACGTCTTCATACAGTGCGCACTTTGCGTGTTTATGTTCAATGAAACTTGTATCACCATAATTTATAGATTTATAAACTCTTTCGGTTTTGAGAGAGTGAATCATGAAGTATCACGAAATGACCAAAAACTATATTTTTCGTGAATTTGAATGTGGATTGTCTGTAGAACAGACAGCTGAACTTTGTTTCAAAAGTGTGAGAACCATCAAGGAGTGGGATAGAGGTAAGGTCATACCTAAAGAGTGTAAAAGACTCATGAGAATGCACAAACGGCTAGAACTAGGGCAAAGCACCGAGTGGTATGGTTTTAGAATGAACAACAATCGTCTTGAACTTCCTACAGGGCGTCTAGTTTCACCACAAGAAATACTCACAGGGATAGCGTTGATAGAAATTCAATATGAACGTGATATTAAGACGATATCCAAGCTATTAAAGTTCGCCCGTATTATCGCATCACTCTAAGCAATTGCCCCCGAACTACACGGGGGCAATTGAATTAATGGGACGGTTTATAACGGGCAATTATGCGACTGATAAATTCCTTAAGTGGCTCTAAAGAGTCTAAGTCACAATGACTAGACAACCGATAGTTCCTTGAGTTCACAGACAAGGTGATCCCACACACCTCTTTAATTTTAAAACACATCAGTGGGACCAGAAAATCTTTGCCGGATACAATACGTAAATCGTGCTCTTCCGCAAAGCCTAGAACATCTGCGAGTTCAGATTCAATCTGTTCATCGGTGTAATCCAAGCGCAAAGCCTCTAGTACCTCTTGGTATTGTTGTTCAACTTTGGCTTCATCCAATTTGGGAAGCCCATTCTTTGGTTGAGTTATAATAGAAGTGAACCCTCGGCTTGTTGTCTTTACTGATGGCTTCAATTTAAAAGAAACACTGAAAAGAACAAAAAGCCGAATAAGATGAGGAGATATTTCCTCAACCCATTCATCCCATTTCAGCAGGGCTTTAGCTTGTTCAAATGTCACATTACCTAGAGACTCTTGAACAATTTTCGCAGCGGCATTAGCGCAAAACAATGCATTTTCAACACAGTAGAAGTCGTGTATGTATAAACGGTCATTATCATTCACGAATGTTTGAGAAGACCAGAAAAGGTCGCCGTCGATGATAAAGACTTTTGGACTATCATTTGGCTCAGACTTAGCACTATCAATTACGTTTTTTCGGCCGTTGAGAGGAATAACTTTTTTGATTGATGCTACGCCTTGCAATAATCTGGTAAAAAGGTTGCAGTAGAATACTTCGCTGTCTTGATCTTCTACATAGATTTCTACATCTTGTAATTGCCTATATAACAAACCAACACTTGACATGTATTCAGTTTTATATTGTGGAATCAACTTACTAAGCCTTCTGAATTATTGTTCACGAATACGCACTGACTGTTCATCCCCTTGATAATTGCGGGTGAATGCGTAGCAAGTATGACTTGTAGGTTTTCATTGGCTTGTTTTAAAGAATCAACAAACATTTCTTGCCATGCCAAATGTAAGGACAGCTCAGGCTCATCGATCATAAAGCTAGCTTTATTAAGTAGTCGCCTATTGAAAATTATGTGAGCGAATAAAGTGATAATTTGAGTTTCACCGGAAGAGAGCGAGTCAACTTCAACATCCCTCCCTTTCACGTTTATTTTTAGAGTCCCTGAGCGTATAGAGATATGCTTTGATGTTTGACGAAAAAATGAGTTAACTATATTCTCGAATAGATCAATTTTTGTGTATAGTTTTGACTTAGATTGATGAGATTCTTTAATGAACTTAACCATGTTATCTATTCGAATAAGTTGAGCACGGTTAGAGAAAAGAAAGCTCATTGCATCCATATAGTTTGTGTTCGAAAACTTCTCGCTGTTATCTATACCTTCGTATGCATGGAACTCATCAATATTGCGGTACAACTCATTGAAAAAGTTATCGGTCGCGACCCGAACTTCTTGCAAGTTTTTATCTCTAAGATTGAGAGATTCAAGCGTAGACAGAATCAGACTTCTCTTTTCACTCAATTCGTCTTTATTATACGCAGAGCTCTGAGGGAATGAGGCGCCAGAGCAGTCAATAACATTAAACGCGTCTAGTAATATTTTATCTTTTAACCTTACATCTTCTTGAGCTCGTCGTCTTTGTACACGAACAACTTCTTCTTGTATTAGATCCTTAACGACTGTGAGAGTATCTTCAGGATCTTTACTGTCCTCGTCATAGAATATGTTACTCGAGACTCTAAAGTGCGAGCTACGAATATCTTTAGAATAATACTTACGTTTATTAAACTTACGATCTAACGTTATCAAGACAGGGTTCGCTAACTTACTAATTTCATCGAGCATACTGTCATCCTCAAAGTGAGAATGCCTTATTTCATCAATTGGGTACTCGATGGACTCTGAAGAAAGGGAGCTTGCAATTGTTATAGCAAATTCTGATTTTGATGCCTTAATGCTACTCAGTTTGTCTGTTTTCGGGTTGAAAAACTCGACAATGCAGGAGTCGAAAGGTATGTCAACCAGAGCTTCCAAGTCTGGTGTCAGTAATGCAGTTATAAGTTTTAGGGCGGTTGTTTTACCACTCCCGTTGTGCCCAACTAGAAAGTTAATGTCATCCTTAAACTTGATATCAAAATCAAGATAGCCATGGACGTTCTTGGCTATAAAAGTTTTTATAATCATATTTATGCTCATACCGTTACATATGTCCGCAGCATCATAACAATATATAAGCTTGATTTGTATGTAACTATTTCAGAAATGAGATCGTGTGATCGGAACTTTCACCCCGTATTACATTTCGGGGATTAACAGTGAACAGCTTTAGAATAATGGATTACTTTTAGTATTGCGAAAACCGTGAACAGGGTTTTATGTGCCGTGATTGGGGTCATTGGCGAGTGAAATGGGCCCTTCTTGGTCGCTGCTGTTGGCGTTAGATTTAGTCTCATCGGTTGAATAATGGTAAGTATAAGCACTCACTACGGGATAACTTTGGTCAGGTGTATAAGAGACTGCCGGGGTCGTGTCTTTCATTTGACCGACTTCTTGCTCCACGTTCTCCTTTAACGTCAGATCAGCACGTTGCTCTACAGGCCGAGTGGTTTGCTGTTCAGTTTGTGATTGTTGGTGCTGCGCCGATTGTGTCACTTCCTGAAACGCTTTTTCATCGTAATGCTCCCAAGGTGTGCGTGCAGCCAGGCCTTGCTCTCGCAGTGTGTCGGCTTTGAGCTCTGCTAAGGTGCTTGCGGCTTGCATCAACTTGGTTTGCATCGGGGTGAATTCAGGCACGGGATGAGACACTGGTTTATCAGAGTCATATCTCTCTTGGTAAGCCTGCTCTATTTCCGTCCTTGAACCACTTACCTCAGAAAGCTCTTTGAACGCCTCGGTCTGAATGTACTGGCCATAACGATCTTTAACCTCCTGTAGGTCTTCAGGGCGGTGAGCGGTCATTAAGCGTTGAATGTCACTTTCGTTGAGTTCTTGATTCTCTAAGAAGTGTTGGAAGCCCATCAAGTGATTCTGAGTAAAGCTGGCAGAGTCGCTTTCCATACGCGTCAGCGCTTGGCTGTATGCGAGCATGTCCGACTCACTTTTCGCAGCTTGTGAAGCAATGTGTTTGCCGTCTTGGTAGTTGACCGCAAAGTCTTTGGCATAGTGTTCAACATCGCTGTGCTGCTGCTTGTTATCGACTTGCTCCGCGGCGCGTGTCACGGTGCTGGCGCCTTGAGTGTACTGCTGGGTTGCTTGCGCCAGTGCTTGTTGGTTCTCGCTAATTTGTTTAGAGAAGCTGTCACGGTCCTCGGCGGACCAACGTGAACTCGCGTTCACTCCGGCATTAAGCATACTTAGCAAGCCACTGCTACCCTTACCGCCGACGCGGAGTCCTGCATTCGCACTGAGACTCGTCGCATGTAAGTAAGCTTGCGATTGCTCCTGGCTCCAACCCGTCGCTTGAGACACGCTGTTCACCGCCGACTGCATCTCGTTGTAGCCTGCTAGGATTTGCCCTTCCGTGCTATTGCTATGACCGCTGCCGTAGGACTGCGATTGACTGAGAGACTCCCCCCATCGATCGCTCTGAGCAAGGCCCGTGTTGATATTGTGGCTAAGCTGCATACTTTGCTGTTCAAGCGATTGTTGTGTGTGAGTCAAGTTATCTTGCATACCTTGTTGCATCGATTGTTGAATCGCCATTTGAAAGTTAGCTTGGCTGACCGCCGGGGTCGCGTTGTACGTCGTTCGGCCATCGGCATGTTGCGTCGTGATAGAGCCGTCCGCATTCTGTGTGTAGTTATGACCAGTATTGGTTAAGGTGTTGTCGTCGAACTTGTTGGCCGCCGTATTGTTGAAGCTATGGTTGTCCATTTGCAGATTACCAAAGTCCATGTTCCCGCTTGACGCCGCCGCGGTAGCGCGCGCGTTGGTGGCGTTAATCATGCCGGCTAATTGGTAGTTCATGTTGGACAACACCGCCGAGCCTCCCTTGAGCAGTCCTGCCGCGATGACCGGGACGCTCATCATCAAAATGCCGGTCATGTAGGAGAATCGGCTGTGGAGCTCATCCAGCGCATTGGCGTTGGATAGGGCAAGGCCGCTAAAGCGACCGGCGATAGGATCGCTCATCTGCTCCAGTCCCCAAATTTGAATCGCGTTCAAGATGGCGAACAACATGGGCCATGTCCCCAAGTAGAAAAAGGTCGCTGCGTAGCTCTTTAACACCATCACGGTCATCCCCGGTAACATCGCCACCCCCGCGGTAAAGAAGGCTGAGCAGGAAAAGAGCAAAAACATAATGGTTTGCAGCATGGGCAAATATTCCTTGGCCATTAAACCGAGCGAGGCCCACATCGACGTCGTCTGTAACTTATTGGCGGTGTAAGCATAGTTTAACGCGCTTTGCGTGGGATCCGCCGAGTCGATGCTGTAACGAATGGCGTTCATCACCATATTCTGTTTCAAGATGTTCGACGCGCTTCGACTGAGCTGAACAAATTGACGGTAACTTCGCTGCAGAGCGATATCAGTTTGGGATTTAAAGCGAGTGGCATTTTTGCCCCATAAGTGCTGCGCGAGTAGCGTCATGTCTTTGCCTGCAGCCGCCTCGAACCCTTGTTTAATCACAGGGTAAGCCGCTGCACAGGTTTGGAAGGTGCCTTGAATGTACATCCCGCGCAGTGGGCTCTGTCGGATGGTATCGAGAAAGGCAAAGATATCTTCGGCCCCAAACAGTTCATCCCAGGTGAACTTGTTGTTGATCCGTTCATCAAGGTACAGGCAGTTGTCAAAGTAGTCGTTCCATTGCTCACTCAGTTCGGCGGTGCGCACGCTGGCTTGTCTGGACAACTGGTACAGTTCGGAGCCAAAGAGCATGCCTGTTCTGCCGTAGCGTTCATCGTCTGAACGGGTATAAATGGATTCCACGCCTTCAGTAAACCCCGCCATCATGCCACTGAAAAACCAGCCGGGAAGGGCCACTAAGTAGGGCACATTGTCTACGTTGTAGACTCGCCCGGGCTCAGTTTTGTCCACCACCAGGACAGTGGCTTTCATGTTGATGAGCAGCAAAGGCACCAAGGTATACACCGCCATCCATTTGCCAATGTCTCTCGGGTTGCGGCTCAGCATGAAAGTGGCGGTGGTGATCAGTAAACCGAGCATGATGCAAATCCGAAGGTAGTCACCAAACGCGTTGGTCGCAAAAAACACCGCGACAGCGTTGAGGGCTTTTTGCACCACCGCGCCAGAGGTGTAAGTGTAATAGTCAAGAACCATCGGTCAGTCCTGGTAATCTTCGGGATGGGGAATGAGTTTCGACAGCTGCTTTTTGCCTGTGCGCTGTGTCTCGCGTTCCGCGGCAATCAAGTCGTTTTGTGCGTTGATCAAGCTCATCGCGTCTTGCGTTAAACCAACCATGAACTGTTTCGCTCTCGCCGTATCGTTCTTGATCGCTTCGAGATTGGCTAGGCTGCTGTTGGACGCCGACAGGGCGTGCTCGACTAGATTCAGCGTATTGGTCAGGTAGCGATTCAACAGTTCTATGGCGAGCAGGTTGGCGTACGCCGGGGTGTTCGGCACGGCACCGACCGCCGCATTGTCGAAGAAAAACTTCAAGACGGGGGTGTGGATAAGCTCAATGAACCCCTTCTGCTTGTCGACAAGGGCTTGGTCGGTCAGGACGCTCTGCCATAAGGTATCGAGCTCTTTTTGCAATTGAACCTTAAATGCCGTGTCGGCCGGGATGGTGACTTTTCTCATTGTGAGCGTTAAGCAGCCTTCCGTTGAGGTGTCTCCGCATTGATAGCGCTGGATGTCACCGCCATTGAGTAACGCATCGACCATATTGTTGTCGTCAGTCAGCAGGCTAGGGTAGAAACGGGGCTGGCCATTTTTGTCGTACACAAAGGTGCCCGACAAGCTCATGGCAAATTGCGCCAGGTCCGTGTCGCTACTGAAGTAGGCATTTTTCATGATGGCGGACCAGACGATGTTGTGGCTACGCATGGTCATCGCGTTCAGAGCGGGATCATTGTTGGCCGCGTCAAGTTGGCCATTGACCGTGCTATCGTTGTTGCACTTTGAGGCCGCTTCGACCCAATCGGCAAAGGCGTTGTTTTGCGTGCCTAATGTGGCGCACACATGCTTTTTCGTGGCCGGGGCGGTCAGGGCCGCCAAGCCGCCCATGGTCGCTTGCGCGGCTTCACAAGAATTGATCGATTGGTTGAGCCACTTATCGGCCACCGCCTGCAGCTTATCCATGTTTTGTTTCAACTGAGGCGCCCACGTTTGCAGGGCTAAATCCACGATAAACGGCGGTGCGTTGTGAATGATGGCCTTGCCGAGTTTGGTCAGTTCATCCGAGCTGATATGAGAGAAGCCCCCCATGAACATATCAATGCCGCTGCAGCCGGCACTGACGGAGGGCACCGTGGCATTCACCCATTGCGCATTGACGATTTTCGTGCGAACAAATAACGAGCCGCCGCTGTAGTAATTCGCACTTTGCCCTTGATAAGCCATTGGGTTGGTGACGTTGGCGTTGTAACCTGAATCGTCGAAGAACTGTTGCAACGAACTGGTGGTACTGGCTTGCGCTAAGGGACACATCAAGAGCGTGAGTGCGCCCTTGAGGACATGTCGAGTGGCAGGACTCATTGCAGCGCCTTCCTCACTTCGGGATCGTTTAGGGCGTTCGAGAGCCCGCGGTACAGGGTGGCGTAATCCACCTCTCCTCGGCTGATGGGGGTGAATTTTTGGCTGTTGACGTTGATCAGAAAGGTCGCTGGCACAACATTGCTCACGCTGAGGAATTTCTCTCGAATTGTCTGGGTGACAGGGATAGGCACCTGAAAGCCGGGCAGCCCACCGCCGTCTAAGGTGAAGGCGTAAACGGTTAACCCTAACTGTCGAGATACTTGGGTGATGCTTGGTGCCACGACGTGGCAGTACGGGCAACTGCTTTGCATCAGGAACACGAGCGCATACTCATGGTTCTTCGCCGCGTGCGAAGAGGAGCCTGTCAGGCTCAGCCAAACAAACAAGATCGACAGGACACGCATAATGGCTCTCCGGGGTCAGTAATTGGATTGTGAAAAATCGGTGGCGACGTTGTAGAAGCGTTGCAGCAACCGAGAGCGCGAGATATATCCATAAGCGAGCGGTTTTATCTCTTTGGTGTTGGGGTTGACCAGGAATAAGGCCGGGGTAAAATCGGCGGCTATCTTGCCCTGGTTGTGCCGGTTTTCTCGGATGGCAGTAATGAATTGGTCATCCTCGCTCAGCCCGAGTAGCGCTAAGTCGTAAGCGTCCGCAAAAGACTGCATAGAAGGCGCCAACTGCTGCGTGATGGCATCGTGTCCTTCATAAACAAAAAACAGTCCCCATCCTTGCCTGGCCATTTCGCGCACTGTGTTTTTATGCTTGGTTTCCAGTGCGGCAAGGTAGGGTTGGCGAGCGGTTTGCTCGGTGGGGTGCTCTCGCGTGTAGGACAGTTCAGGGTGCTCGACCAACAGTTGTTTGAAGGTCATCCCTATTTGGTCGGTTTGTGACGTAATGTAGCGATTAAGCGCGAGAAAACGCCTGACCTTCTGTTTGTTTTTCGGGTCAATGGTGGCCGCGGCGTTGGCTTCGTTCCACTGCTTTTTAAACCACTCTAGCTGCTCGGTGGCACTCATTACGGTCTGAGTGGTATTGGCCGGCATCGGAGCGGGCAACTTTTTCGGCGTGACGGGGTTGGCTGGTTTGGGTTCGTTGTAAAAACGCCAACCCGGCGGTATTGGGTGGCCGCCGGTGGGGAGACAATAAAACACGGCAATAAGCAGTGCGATCAATCGTTGCCACATCATAGTCTTTCCTTGCTAGTTGGCCTCTCCCGACAAGGAATTCTGGATCCGCTGCTTGATAACATTCGGATCAGGGAGATGGATCCTGCTGTGAAGCTCGGGGTAAAACTCTCTGAAGTCGATGCGGTCAAAGTTGATTTGCCCGAGTTCTTCTGGGGTGAGGGCCGGACAGGTCGGGCTCTCTGCCGAGCCGAGCGTTTTACCGAGTTGATTGATAGCGCCTTGCTCTTGGATGATTTTGCCCAATCGACTGTCATACGCGCAGTATGAGCGCTTTTTACGCAGGCACGCGCCTAAGATTTTTTCTGCGCAATATTCCCCCACATACAGCGTGAGTCCTTTGTCTTTGGCGCGGATCAGGGCTTTTTCTTCTTCATTGCAAGTCACGAGACCCGCATCGGTGCCCCAACCGCTATCCCGACAGCAATTCGCGATGCTCGCCGCTTTTTTGGAACATTGCATGGGCTCTCCCGAGAAAATGTTTGGTGGGTCACCGAGCCCTTTAGCTGCTTCTCCGAGCGCCGCTAACGCGGCGGCGGATTGATCAAAGTGGCGATTGAGGGTTGGGAGTGGGTCGTAACACTCCCCATCGAGACAGAAGGATTGCTCTCCACAGTTCAGTGTCATTGTGCGGCAGGTTTTTTTAGT
Organism: Vibrio sp. VPAP30; assembly: GCF_001188205.1. Classification (NCBI taxonomy): domain Bacteria; kingdom Pseudomonadati; phylum Pseudomonadota; class Gammaproteobacteria; order Vibrionales; family Vibrionaceae; genus Vibrio; species Vibrio sp. VPAP30. Next base: position 24,799 of record NZ_LBLS01000030.1, on the reverse strand, counting down.
ACAGGTGTGGGTCACTTTTTCTTCAATGCAGACCCCGTTTTGCTTGAGGCAGCATTCCCGTTTGTCTTCTTTGCATTCGGCGTATTGGCCACAGTTATCCGGTAAATCGCATTCATGTCGTACTTCATATTTCCAACACGGTAAGTAGGTCGCGACGCCGTTTATCATCCGAGACGCGGCCCCCTCGATGCATCGTTGACTCAGGGGCTGACACGCTTTGATTAAGGTGCATTCGACGCGCCAGTCAACGTGATTTTTAACGCATTGATTGCCGCTGAGACCATAGCCTGCAGGGCAGACAGGAGTGGCCGGGATGTAATAAGCCACCTGCCGGCAAATGTCATAACTGGTGAAAGAGGCGGTGGCACCGCCGCGTTCGCACGGCGTGCTTCTGGTCGTGCGTAATCGGCCTTTGAAAAATGGGGCTCGAACCATGTTTCCGTTCCACAGTCCATAGTTCCTCGTGGCTGATTGACATTGATGAGAAACGATCCAACGGTCGCGCGAACTATACCGACACTCATTGCGATAACGCAGGCAGCGGTGCCCCGTTAATTGGCCTGCGTCGCATTGGTAGCTTGGGGCGATGATCTCCGGTGTGAAACGAGGGGTTTTATAACAAGGGACCGGGGTATGAGTTGGGGCGTGACATGTTTTTTCGACGTCGTCAAACAAACACTGTGTATCGCGCTCGCAATTGACGTACTTATTGGATTGTCCATGGCTGATCTCAAACGCGTTTTCTTGACCAAGGAGTGCATAACGCAGGCTCTCATCATGCCTAAAATCGGGACGTTTCTTGTTGGTGTTCTTACGGATACCTTGAGCGAGGTCACTGGCCGCAAAGGCTTGGGCTGCCTTTGTTTCCATATTGCCATCATTGAGCGATGTTTCGTCGGGATTGATCACTTTGGCGCGGCAGTTCGCGTCTTGACAGTAGTCGTTCACATCGAGTGGGATTTGGTTTGGTTCTAGCATGTTTTTGGCGGTTTGCTTTGCCCAGTTGGCCGACTCATTGAAGGGCTGCTTTTGGTTGGCCATCACATTCACTGTCAGAAGGACGAAGGCCAGAATGAGTACCTTGTTCATTGTTCTAACCTTGTCAAGAGCTCCCTCGCGTTTTCTCCGGTGTCTCCTTGCGTGAGCACCTCGAGGGCTTGATAGAGTGAGAGATTCCCGTAGACAATGTCGTAGTCTTTGGGCTTGCAGGCTTGCTTGGGGAAACAGCGGCCCGCTTTGACAGAAACGAAAGCCGGAACACGTTCGACATTGAACCGCCGAAACCATTCGGGACTTATCGAAAAGCCCGCTTGGATGGGCTTCTTACGGTGGATGCCTATCAGTTGGCTGATCCGCGCTGTGGTGGCCGGAAATCCTTTCGGCAGAACACCACGGATCACCATCGGGACGCCCGTTCGTTCACTTTGCTTGAGCAATTGTTTCAGAGAGGGGCTTGGCATCGTAAGGGAGACAAACACCATCACGCCTTTTGGCGCACGGTCGGGATTTTGGGTCAGCGGCGGAGTGTTGAGCAGTTTGGTTAAGGCGTTGGGTTTCGCCAGAGATTGAATGTGTCGGCCCAACTGTGTCGTCGCTTGCTGATGTTGTCTGGCCTTATCCCACACCTTACTCCCATTTAGCGCAGGAGGGGAGGGCATCATGGGATGCTCGCGCGCCGCCAAAACGTTCAATTCTTCTGTATAAGCCTGGCTCTGGGCACTGAACCAGACTGCCAATAAAGGCAAGATGAGCGTTTTCATGAGTGTTCTCCGATTGATTCACACCTTGACACTGGCCATGCTCAGGTTGACCAGATCGGTTGTCTGAGGCGGCGAAGACGTTGATTGGCGAAAGGGGAGCGCTTGTCGGTCTTTAGGGTTATAAAAATACGCAGTTTCGCTTTCGCCATTGAGCAAACCCAAAGTTATCCCCTGTCACAGGGTTATCATGGCCCGACTCCCAAAGGGTTGTGGTGGTGGTATAGGGGTGGCACCATCTCGCATCTGGGATCGGTCCGGTCATTTGATAGCGGTATCGAGATTTAGGCAGGATTGGGGTGGGATATTGGTAGCAGATGGCGCCATCTTCACCGCGTGTTTCCATGATCATGCCCTGTCTATGGAGCTTATAGTTGAGCCGTTCCATGATAAGTGTCCCTGCTTGGATTGGGGTGTCGCGATAGTTGGTTGTTCCCGTTAATGGATAGGCGCTGCCTTGAGCGCCCAGACACCAAAAGAGGGCATCCATCGGTAAGGTGGTATTGGATGCGGTAAGCATGGCCTCTGGCACACACGCGAGCTGAGCAATCAGGTTGCCAAACAACAGCGCTTCGGGGTTGAGGACTAACGAGAGTTCGTCATCACCCCATAGGGGATCAATTTCTGTCATGTAGGCGATATCAAAACTATCCGTGGTCATACAGGCGGTGGATTGCAACAGTTGCAGCCACCAAATGACGGGATATCTGTACCAATGAGCGTGATAAAATCCACCATCACTGCTGTCACTGTCTCTTGCCGTGACGCGCCCGCCCATTTTCTGTTGGTTCGCGCCGCCCAGCTTTATTCCCATATTGACCATGCAGTAAGGAACGCGAGTGACATCGGTGAGGGCATAAGGCTCCCAGTAGCCAATGTTTAATCCGATTTGCATGAATATGGGCGGCGGCTTAGGACAGTAGGAAATAGGGGAGGCTGGGTTATTGGTGTCAGGGTAGTGTGAAGGCACAACGGTTGCCGAACCAATCGTCATAGGAAATAAACAGTTCCAACAGATATCGGTTAAAGGGTTAATGAACCGACTCACACACGCGGCTCCCTTTGTGGTTGCTTGGTTACTGATGAGAAGCAGCGTTAGAACGAACCAAGGTTTCATGATGCCTCCTTAGGGCGTAGGTTCTGCATCCTCCTCACTTAACGAGGACACATCAAATTCATCAATCCGCCAACGGACGCCCTCTTGGTAAGCCAGTGACGGGACGTGTTTGATGTGGAGTTTGTGGGTGATAAAACCGTCTTGCGCGTGATAAATCCGTGCTCCTAACAGTTGCGCGGTTTGCTCAAGATTGCCACCCGTTAGGATGTATTTGATGGGCTTTTTGTGGGTAAACTGCTTGGCAAAGGCTCTTTGCTTTGCATCGCGCGCATCGAGAAACAGCAACACTTTGGATAGCTCAACGTTGGGAAACCCCTCGGCGTGCTTGGTTGGCCAGGTTGCGCTATCAAATGGATTGATGGTTTGCCCTTTACGCGCAATAATTTCGCCTGTTTGTGGATGGAGCACTGGTGCTGGAAAGGTCAGGCTCGGGTTAACGTAGAACGTTTCTGGCGTGGTGGTGGTACTCAATGGCAGAGGCGATGGGTTTTGGACCTTACGTTTCACTCTGGCTTGAAATTCGTTTTGCAGATCCGCCAGTTTGCCTGTGCGTTCGAAGTGTTTCAGTCGTTGTTCAATCCATTGCAACATGTCTATTTCACCGATTGGAAAGGTGGGTCCTATGATCCCAAAGTCTTTCGAGCTGGCCATGGTGGTGGTGCAGATTAAGGCGAGACACAGGGTGTGCCTACAAGGAGGCAAGATGCGATTCGAATTCACGGATTTGCTCTCCATAGAAGTGCATTGAGGTTTGGTTAACGGCGTCGCTGATCGTCATCCCGCTCTGGTATAGTTTTTCACAGTACTCGTATTCATTAGGCTCGGTGGAATACATGGCCCGTTTGACGGGATCCGCGAAAAATCGGTGATATGAGACGTGTCCACCGGCTTTCACCCGCACACTGCTGTACCCTGCGGTGGAGGATTTCTCAAAGCGCTGAATGAGGTCTTTTTCCAATCGCGTGAAGGCATTGGGGTTGTCCATTACGTATTTATTGAATCCTTCGCCTTGACGCAGAATGAAGTGGATATCGGAGTTGTTGTAACACGCTTTAGCTTCCTCATTGGCGAAAAAGTCATCAATACCTTGCGTGACTGTGCAGAAGGAGCCGCCAAACTTACGTGCGGTACGATAACCTTGGTTAATGAATTCTTGCGCTTGTTTGTTGCTGCCAGAAAGTAAGCTCCACGCCTCTTCAATGATGCATATTTTCGGAGTAGAGCGACTGCCAGACAGGTACATTTGCTGATTGATGGTGACAATCAGAGCAAAAATCACACTGCGTAGGACGCTCGGTGAAAAACCGTCAAGCTCTAGGGTCGTAAAGTGGACATTGGGATCGAGCATGGAAGGTTGATTAAACAGCTCGTCATGGATCCCCCCGGTACAATACTGTTCGAGTTGAACGGCGATATCGCGAATACGGATGTCCTCGAGCTCTTGGTATTTTTCCAAAAGCGCTTCTCGGACATCGTCGACGCGTGTTGTTGTTTTGTTGCGTTCCCAGGCCGTGACGATGGCGCTGCCCAAAATGGTTTGCTGATAACTGGTGAGCGGATCATAAGGTGAGGCGATGGTCGTAAACAGCGCCGTGATGTTATGCAGTGCCTCGGCCAGTGGGTTGACTTCTTGGCCATGCTCATCGACAAACGTTTGGCCATTGGCGATCTTACCTAGATGTGTAAACGGGCTCAGGTAGATATTTTGGTGGGTCATGTAGGTTCCGCCCAACATGAGCGTGAGCTTCTTGTAGCTCTCCCCTTTGTCCAAGATCCAAACCTTGCCCATCATGGCGTAGACGCATCTCGCGATTTCTTGAACCAGGAAACTCTTCCCTGCGCCCGATCCCCCCGTCAGCGCGATGTTTTGGTTATCACTGCCACACGTAAACGCATCAAAGAAGGAGATTTGTTGGCGCATGGTCGGCAGTAACATACCGGGCTTTAAACGCTTGAAGTCCAACACCAGGGGGAAAAGTTCACCAGGTTTGAACTTTTCAACGTTCGCACTCGCCCCGCTTTCTTTGCGTCATTCCAAAACCCATCACTCATCATGAAAGGCAAGACAGAGAGTAGGGATTGCGATTGCAGCATGTTCAGTGTGATGAGGTTGAGTCCCGCGCCCTCAAAGGCGTTTTTGGCGGCTTGGACGTCTTGGCGCTGCCGGGTGTCCTGAGTGAACAGCGTAAGCGTGAATGCCATTGAAGTGACAATAAACTCTTTGCCGTTGAGTCCTGCCTGAATGTCTTTTCGCTCTTTGAGTTCCTCTTTAGCCGTTGGCGCCAATAACACCATTTTTGACTCAACGGTTTTTGTTAGGTCAGTGATTTTGTTGTTATTATCGGCTTCTTGTTTTCCTGTCGGCTCACAACGGAAGTTCAGTGTGAGCATGTGCGGGCACACTATTGTGCGGCTGACATTGCGAATCGAGGCAAAGCATTCGGGGAGTCCGTACAGCCTGAAGTCATGAGGCAGCTTAGACAGCCCCATGCTGACCACTCGGGTCTTTACCTCTTCGCCCTTTGGTGAGGTATGACGAAGGGCCAAATGGTCTCGGCGCATGAGGCACTCGGTATCGGGCGATAAGGCTTGGAGATTGAGCGGGTCGAGTGGGTTGTAGTTGCGGGTTAACGGTCTATCTTGCCCAGGGTCAAAGTTGAGAATGTCACCCACATGCGATAACAACATTTCGGGGTAAACCGTCAAAGTGTCAAACCCGAGTTGAACCAAGGCCGTTTCCACCTCACTTCGCACGTCTCTGAGCGCGTCAGGGTTTTTGCCGGTCGTTGATACGAAGAAATAAGCCTCATAATCGCGTAGGTCGAAGTGGTTGTTCTTCTGATGGTGGAAAAACCCTTGTTTGGCAGCATAACGAGCGTACTGCGCATCCCGCTTGGCCATTTCAGCCAAGATACCGCCACGTTGCGCCAGCACTTTCTCATTAGCATCGATGTAGTGACCGACCCGATTATGGCCAATGAGCTGAAGTTGGTAATCCCACTTTTTTCCTTGGGGGAGGGTCGTCACCAGGTTGTTGAGTGAAATGATCAGTTGGTCATTTGCGCCGCCAAGCACGCTGATTTGCAAACCAAAGCCACGAGAGGTGCGATTGTCGAAGAGGTTTTCTGTGTAGTCGTAGTGGCGGTAGGGTAGCTCTTGATGCAGATGGTTCTGACTCTTTTTTGCATCCTTAAACACAGCGCTGAGGCCTGTCATAGCGTTATTGATAAAGGGGATCATAAGTCAGTCCTTTCTAATGGCCTGAACAGGCTTGTCTATCCACGTGCTTTCATCGACAACAAAATAGATATCGAGCGTGTCGATATAGTGCTCGTGCGTGGAAGTTTTAAAAGGAAAGATGGTAATTTTGTTGACCTTATCCGGCGTTCGTCCTGGTTGGCCGTGGCGCTCACGACGAGGGAGCGTCGCAAACATCAAGGGTGGCGCTTTAGCCCTAGAAGGACGAGAATGAACAATGGCATTGGGGGCGCGATAGACGTCGATATTGTCGCGAATGTCGTTCATGCGCGTGCAGCCTTTCACTCCGCCCACGTTGTTGCAACTAAACTCTTCACCGAGTCCTGCGGCACACCCTGATAACAGGACAATACTCACTAATGTAAGTCCGATTCTAAGCATAATGGTATCCTTAACAATGGATGAGCATGACGCGTTGCTCATATGGTTATCTGAAAAGCGGTTGCTGACCACTTTAGTTCGGCTGAGTGGCCGTTTATGGTTGACGGTCAGTGATCCCTTGTTGACGCCTGCGAGCACAAACTCAGTGGCGCTATTGTTCACGACCAAATTGAGAGACGGGGAGACCTTCTTGAGCGAGTTTTTCAGCCAATGGATTAATCGCTTGTCCTGTTGCCATGGCGGGGGGATGGGGCATGACACTCATCAGTGGATTCCGAGGGAGGGTCATCGCGGCTTGCGCCTCTCTCTCGACGGCCGCTTCGTATTCTTCAGCAAACAGGGGATCAAGGGGAAAACCTTCAAGAAACACAATGTTTACCACGGCGCCGGGATTGACCTCGACAATAGGATGGTAGATCTCGGCCAATTTGATGTAGTAGTCAGCGAGTTTACTGCCCACACTGGACGTAGCGTTACCCAGTAAGTTGACTAAGGCCTCTTCACTTTCGACGGTTTGAGATGGTCCTAAAGCGGTGGATGTTGTGGTTTGAGAAAGTGCCGCCCCTGTCTCACCGAGCCCCGTGAGGATCCCTGACACCCCCGCCATTTGAACGATTTTGCCATTCTTTAAAATGGTGGTGCCACGAATGCCGTTGCGACCGAAATTAAAGGCGGTGGCTTTGACGGGAATGTCTAAGATCGCGTCATCAGGTTGAATGCAGCTCATGCGATGAGTTCTTGTAATGCCTCGACTGGCGGATATTTCCCCGTACACCGACCCCGTGATCGTACAGTTGTCTAGCTTCGATTTTTTGCCATTGGGCAGAATGCCTGAATTAATAGTTTGAAAGACAATCGGAGCAGTATCGCCTTGACCCGACACCCCCGCGTTCGCATCCGCGCCACCGGTGACCACGGCGGTGACAAAAGTACCGGTTGGCACATAATTTTCAGTGGTGCGTAGGGAGGTAGTTTCTTCTATCGAGGCTTGCCAGTGAAAAGACTGGGTTTCAAACCCGGTGCTATCGACAGAACGTCGTGGGTTTTCCTGATAGGCAAATTCCCCGTCGTTGGAGGGAGTGTCGGCATAGTACGCAGTGGCCGTGCGGGGAAAACGAGTGGTGTCGTCACCGAAGTCCTCCCCGTTTCCATTCACCCTCACGGGCCGACTCAAAGGTGATGTGCCATGGTCGAGTTGGGCTGCCAGCTGCTCTTTCAGTTGCTTAACTTGTTGAATTTCTAGCTGCCACTCGCGTTTAAGTGTGTCCATACCGTTTTGATGACGCCTTTCACTTGCTTCTGTAAGGTCATCTAACCCATTGGTTAAGCTCTGATCCAACGTGTCTAACGTGCCTTCAAAGGTCTTAAGCATCTTAGCCATCTCATCAATTTGCATCTGCTGATACGTGAGGGCGCTTTGGTTGTCTTTCGCGGTGAAATCATCGGTCACAACGGCGCCGAAAGCGACGTCCTGTTGAGGCCGCTGTTCATCCGGGTGCGGCGATTGCTCAACATAGGCCCAGAAAGCACTCCCGAGCATCAGCAACACCAACAAGACGGACGCCGTCACGATACGGTTACGTTTCTTGGTGGCTTGATTGATGTTGGCACCTTGTTCGAAATCCCCGTTGGGCTCTAAAAAACGGGCAAAGAACTTATCGAACATCATTGACTCCCCCTCCCGTCACTAAGTAGAGCGTGGTGGACTCCCCCGGTTTGAGGTAAACGTCGTCAAGAGCCGCACTGCGAGCCGAATCGCTATAGAACTGAGCCGTCGTGAGGTTGACGGCGGTGTCACCGTTGTTGGTTACCTGATAAATGATCCCTGAGTAGTCTTTCCCAGAAAAGACCACTTGTGGTGTCAGGGGTAAGGCAGAACGCTTTTCTGGCAACGTATCAGGGTCAACGCGATGCACCGAGAACCCCACCACCGGCGTCTGATATTGCTTCCAATGCATCATTGCTTTGGTGAACTCAACTAACGCGGTCGGGTAATCAAACTTGCGTTCAAAGACGGACGTTTGCTCAAGGTGTGCCCTTGCGTAAGTGAACTGGGTAATAACACCAGGGGTGGCTTTTGGGGTCACAAACAGGGCGAATAGACGCCCTTTCTCTGTGGTCAGTTGCGCGGTAAACGGGGCGGGGATATTGATAGTGAGCTTGATGGAGCCCGTCTTGTCTCTTTGTTCGGCGCTCGACGTGCAGAAGCCGCGCGGGCAGGTAATATCCATAATGCGGTCATCATCTACCCGAAGTCGGTTGACGTCTAGGCTAGACAGCGAAATGGGGATGGTGTCGCCATCATTAAAGGTGTAGTTGAGCATGCTGACGTTCTCTGCGAGCGCAAGGCATGGAGACATCAGTGTAACGAGAAGAAGCATTAGCGTTTTCATTGTTCGGGATCCACACGGTTGATGGAAAGAAGAGAAATTTCGCCTTGCGCATAATCCAGCGACACTTGGTAAACGACGTCTTTTTCTCGCGCGAGTGGACGGCGACCGACGTGCTTTTGGAGCACACCGGTAAACCGTACCTTTAAGTCCTCAACGGCGACTTCGACGTGTTCAATATCGAAGCGACTGGAAATGTGCTCGGACTTTACTTGCTCTGCTTCGCGTAAGAGTCGAGGTTGGATGGACGGCCAGTATTGCTCGCTGACATAATCAAGCAGCAGGCCATATTGTCTATGGACGCTAGCGGGCGTAACGTTGAGTTTCTTGTACACCAAAAACTCGCCTATCATCTCTAGGTAGGGGGCATCTACTTGGCCATCCGAGACAGAGAAAGCTTTTGAGATGAGCGGGGGAACAAAGGTTCGGCTTTTACTATTGAAGGCCTTGTGGACGCTCACACCCAGCATAATGTTGGTCACCAGCATGGCTAGGAAACCGGCCAAAAGGAGCGCGTTAAGTAAGCTTTTTGTCTTGAGGCGCTCGTCTGCGATAAAGGAATCCAAAGGGGTCTCCTTAAAATATCCAATAACGCCGCTCAGAAGAGGGCGTTCGAGTGAAGTAAGCTTGGCTCAGTAAACCTTCCGTCCACCAATAAAAAGTAAGGGCGACGATGTGTTCTCCGTAGCCCACTTTGAGAAATCGAATGCCACCGAACCACCCCAGTCCTAGTATGATCCCGAGGATTGAATAGCCTTGCCAAAAACACAGACCGAACACGACGATGGCAGGGATGATTTCATCGCGCGGAAAACCCGCGAGACGTTTTCCCGTATTCATGTGTCTGGGAATGCTGAAAAAGAGGTCAGGATTTTCCATTTAGGCGAGTCCGACCATCGGGGCGCCGACCGACCACAGAATGTTGCCGCCAATAAAGCCCCCCACCGCGGCTAACCAGTTTCGTGTGGTTAGACCGGTTATCGCGCTGACAATAAGGCCTGTGCCTAGCATAGCGGTTTCTACCGTCGAGCCTTTACCCGCGGTGTCCTTAATGATTGATTTTCCGGTGGCAAAAAGGTCAGCGGCGAGGACAGGGTAAGTGATCAACATGGCAAAACCAATGAAGAGGACAAACGTGTATCCAATGTGCTGTGAAGTCATGAGTAAACTCCTAATGTAACCAAGGCGTCTGTGCGCACACGCAAGGACGTCAATCTTGCGTTGATAGCGTTGCTAGTGAGAGCGTCAGAAGCGCACCCAATGTGGACAGGAAGGTGTGCGTTGACCAAATCTATCGTACATATGGGGGCCGCCACTGTATTGACTTGTTCGCCGTCGCGTTGGAGGCGAATAGGCGGGGGATTTACCCGTCTAGCCCGCCTCTCTAACCTGTGCACTAAACAAAGTACCCCGGCTGTTTCAGTGGATCCGCGTGACTCGAGAAAAGCTGACCGGCATAAATCGCTCTATCGACTTTCGTTCGTGGTTGGGTGCAGCAGAGATAGCGATGGCATGTAGACGATCGAAAACACCTGACACGGCAGGGGCTTAAACTCGTATTCACCGTTTCGCTTTTGTCTGATGTTTGCCACGTCACAGTCGCCCCCTGCCATTGAGTACATAATTTGGTGCGAGAAGTGCCTTCCTTCGGTGTGTCTAGTGGATTGGTTGGTGCTTTTGACATGCGACCTCCTTATCAACAGAGTTGGTGTCCTACACTTTCATTTGTTCGGACGGTACAAAGCCCCTGCCTCGTTTGCTAAACGTGGGGTGTGATTGATGAATTATTATGGGCATTCATCGAGAACAACTCTGTCGCATACTTCTTGCCTTTCTCAACGCGGGAAGACGAGTGAGTTGTTAGCCATGGCGATGTTGTTAAAGAGCACGAGTGGATTATGGCGTTTGCGCAAAGTTAAGGGCAATGGTCATAGTGCACGCTTGTGCATATTGAAAATCCCTGACGCACTATAACTAAATGTTTTTAGACGTATAGAAAAATACGGAGACACAGAAGAAGAACAGACCATCGCCTCCGCCAATGCCTAATCCATCATGAGACTGATGAATGCATCGGAAACGCCCGTAATGGCTTGCATTAATGTCTCAAAATAGATGCAATCGACGTCAAGATTTTGCTATATCATGATGAAAAAGAACACATTAAGTAAAATCTATGAAATTTTCACATATTGCCCAAGTGGTCCTCGCCTTATTGACGACCAGTCACGCTTCTCTGCTTTTCGCACAAACACCAGAAGGATCATCTTGGTATCGCGATATTGCAATTTCTCCGAACGGTGAGCAAATCGCCTTCACCTTCAATGGGCAAATCTGGCTAGCAAACTCCGAAGGGGGGGACGCGATTCCACTCACGCGTGAAAGCGTGCATAGCTCTAATCCAGTTTGGTCCTCTGACGGCGAGCTTTTAGCATACGAAGCCAATCAGTATGGTCCAGGAGATGTGTTTGTCCTCAATATGCAAACCCATACCTCTCAGCGTCTCACTTTTCACGGTAGCAAAGAAACACCTTATTCTTTCAGCGCCGATGGAAGCCAAGTGCTGTTTCAATCACAACGGATTGGTAACGGAGACAGCGAAGTAAACAATGGGTATTTCGGCCGCTCAAACCGACTCTATGCCATTCCCGCGAGCGGGGGCAGAGAACAGGTCTTGTTAGCCAATTCAGTCAGCAGTTACTCAGTGTCTCATGATGGTCGACAAGCGTTGTACACTGATTTGCCGTCCTATACAGAACAACCGTGGCGCAAAGGATCGCTATCGGATGCCGCAAGAAACATTTGGAAGTATGACGTCGACACCCAAACCCACACTCAAGTCACCACGTTTCGCGGTGAAGACAGAAATGCGGTGTGGGCCGATAATGACCAATCCATGTACTTCCTATCTGAGCGTTCGGGAAGCTTTAATGTCTGGAAGCAATCGCTCAATGGGCATGAAGATGATGCCGTGGCGGTGACTCACCATACCAAACTGCCCGTGAGGTTCTTGTCGATAAGTCAACGCGGTGATCTAGCCTACGGGTTTGATGGCGGCATTTGGCTGAAAAAGAACAATGAAGCCACACCACATCAAGTCGACATCCGAATTCCCACTGCGCGGAGCCAAACCAGCACCACGAACGTCAACCTAGGTTATGAAATCACTGAAATGGCGGCCTCGCCAATCGCACCTGAGATCGCGGTTGTCGCAAGAGGCGAGATCTTTGTGATATCGACCCTCACCGGTGAGACGCGCCGAATAACGAACACCCCACAAGCAGAAAGAAACGTTTCGTTTTCAAGTGATGGTAGAACCCTCATTTACGGCTCTGAACGTAAGGGAAGTTGGGACCTATTTTCCTGTCACATCAGCGAACAAGACAAGAGTTTTTTTACCGCCGCTCAGATCACAGAGCAACAACTCACCGATACGCCAATCGATGAAACGCAGCCAGTCTTGTCGCCCGACGACCAACGCGTCGCATATCGAACATCCAGAAACACGCTCAAAGTCATGACGCTTGAAGACGGCTCGACCACAACCCTTATTCGCAGCCAGTCAATGTATTCTTATGAAGATGCTGATTGGCATTACCAGTGGTCACCAGATGGCGAGTACATTGTGTCTCGTGATGGCAGTACGTTGAGTGCCAACAACATTTTATTGCTTGATAGCTTTGGTCAACGCGCACCCATTACGCTCAGTTATAGCGGATTTAGCCAAACTCAGCCAAAATTTTCTGATGATGGACAGATGGTGTACTGGACTTCAGAAAAGGGTGGCCTCACCGAATTAGATGGCAGTGCGGTTAATGGTAACGTGTATGCCGTCACCCTTAACAAACGCATCGAGGCGCGCTTAGGTTTATCTCAAGATCAAGCGTGGTTGGCGGAACAGCAAGATCAAAGCGCTGAGCAAGATAACGGGACAAGTGTGGACGTCCACGATCTGCAAGACAGAATTCATCGAATAACGCCTTATTCGATGTCCGTTATTGCAAGCTATCTCTCCCCAGATAATACTGAAATGGTGGTGGCAAATCATCGTGATGACCACATCGAGTTTGTTCACATAAATCTAGTCACGGGCGATCATGAAGTGATGTTGACTCGTTCAGTGGATGACATCAAATCCATGACGGTGACCCAGGACCGATCGACGTTGTTGCTGATTGGCAATGGTCAGTTAGAAAAAATCGATCTCGCCAGTGGCCAGAGTGAGGGCGTGCATTTTAGCTTGGAAGCTGAATACGATTTTACCAAAGAGAAGCAGTATATCTTTGACCACGTGTGGCGCCTGACTAAAACCAAATTCTACGACAAGGATTTGCATGGTGTAAACTGGGAGTGGTATCGAGGGGCCTATGAAAAACACTTGCCAAGTATTCACAACTACATCGACTTTGCTGAGTTACTTAGTGAGCTGGCGGGAGAGCTGAATGCCTCTCATACGGGAGCAACCTACTTTGGCCACCCAAATCAATGGGAGTCTGCTGCTTCGCTCGGACTAATTTATGATGACAAGTACCAAGGTAAAGGGATCAGGGTTCGCAGTATTTTACGTGGTGGCCCGGCAGATCTGCCTGGCAAGCCAATAAAAGCGGGCAGCATTATTTATTCAGTTAATGGTATCGATGTCCTATCTGGACACGACATCTATCCGCTGCTCAATAACCTGGAAGGTAAGCTGACGCGCTTATCGGTGCTCACTCCAGGCAATCAGGACACCATATCGGTGGTGACCAAACCGATCTCTTTGTCTGATGAAGCCCATCTTGCTTATAAACGCTGGGTTACGAAGCGCGAAGAGCTCACTGAGCGGTTGTCGAAGGGCCGAATTGGCTATATTCATTTACCTGAAATGGATAATGCCGCTTATCGCCAATTGGTCAATAAGTTGTTTGGCCGCTACCGCGATAAAGAGGCCGTCGTAATTGACGTTCGTTACAACACAGGGGGCAACTTACACGACCAAATCATGCAGGTTTTGTCAGGCGTAAGACACAGTTCCGCCCTGTCGAGAGACGGCTACTCTGTGGGCACCTTTCCTCTACGCCGCTGGGCAAAACCCAGTATTATGCTGGCGAATGCTTCGAGTTACTCCGACGGCTCAATCGTCCCTTACTTCTATCAAAAAGAGGGAATAGGGAAATTGGTGGGTGAACCCGTCCCTGGCACCGGCACTTTCGTGTTGTGGGAAATCCAACAAGAACCCTTCCTAGACTACGGTGTCCCTCAACTTGGATTTAAAAATGATGAGGGGAAGTGGTTGGAGAACAACGAAGTGAAGCCTGATATTGTTGCCTACAATTCCCCCGCGGATGTGGCGGCGAATAGAGATCACCAATTGAACGTCGCGATCAACGCCTTATTGGCGACGCTAGAATGACACAATAATCTTCACTCGATGGCCCTTGGACTTTACAACCAGGGGCCATTTCACCCTGGTTAAATAGCCGTTAAAGCCTTTATTTCGGGGATTTTCTTTGTCTTCGTTGCGCCATCGCAGATTCAGAAGCCAGTACACTACCTCCATAGCGCAAAACCATTCTCTCCGAACTCCAGCCCCCGGCTTGCTGCACTTGCAGAGATGAAAACCCTTCGGCCAGCAGATCTTGCGTCGCGCCGACCCGAGCACTGTGGCCTGTAAAAGGGCGATCAGTGCTTAAACCAAGCGTTTTAGCCGCTTTGGCACAAACTCGCCCAATCAACTTAGCCGAGACTGGTGATATCGCCGCTTGAGTACGCGCCGATCCTTTTAGTTGTTGACTAGACAGTTTCACTCTCTGGATGAGAAAAGCCTCCGGGTTATCAACAATATCGGCATGGCCGAGATAGCGAGCCAGCAGATCCATAGTCGGGGGCGACACATAGCTGTACTTCACATCCCCACTTTTGTCAGTCTTAGTGACAAACACCTTGATCAACCCACTGCCATCAGCCTGCCAGTCGACGTCCCCCACACGTAAGGTTTCTAGATTGCTTTTGCGCAGCAAGGTTTCGTACAGCATGCTCACGATCAGCAAATCACGGCACTCAGTCAAGCTCGCTTCCGGTCGGTCCCACAGATCCACTAACGCATTCAGGTGGCTTTCGCGTAGCGCCACCGCTTGCCTGATCACTTCACGTTGGCGCACTTTACGATGATGGATCTGCTGCAGCTGCGCTTTGACATAATCGTTTTGGCAGGGATCGGGACATCCGGAAATTTGATGGGTCTTACCGATCGCCCAAAGCTGCACTTTTAAAGTGTTACGGTGTAACCTATCTTGTTCCGCAATCAAGTACGCCTCTACCGTTTGCGGTGAAGCGGGTAGGGCACATCGATCTTGCTCACAACACCAGGCGACAAAGGTCGCCCACGCACTTTTTAAGCGCACCAGACTGGCCGGCTGCAAGCGCTCTGCTCGGCGAAAGAACTCACCCTGATAATGCGTGATCGCGGCCTCCACCAGCGGATGGCCTTCGAGCGCTTCACCCGCGCGCTGCGCCGCCGCGAGCCCCTCTGCAAATTCATGCGGCAGTAAGCGCTCAAACGGCACCTCACTCAACACCGATAACGTCGTCAAACGATCTTTCTCCCTTAAACACGATCATACGTCCTAGAATGGCAGTTCTAGGACGTATATTAACACATGAACTGATTATTTATACAGGTAAATTTGCAATGCGATCGCCAATCGATGGAGAGGAGGGCATCAGCAGTCAATTCGATCTATCTGCAAGCACGCCGGTCATCAAACGGTCGACAACTTTTGGTAATCGTCTCTGCTACGGCCAATTGGTTCCCCTTAAGCCTAGGTCAATAAGCAAATGAGCGGCACTCCCTCTCGCGCGTTGATCAAAGGCTTACTGGTTGGAGGGGAAAAGCGGATACATTTTTGAGTGACCCCTCATTGAAAGAGTTGACCATTCGTGAGATCCACACTACGCATTAAAATGTGCTAAGAAACACTTCAATGCGCATAGATGTGAATAGGCAGGGCTGTCGCAGGGGCGTAAAAAGTGCTAGAAATCGTAGGTGAGCTTATTTATTCGACAGTGAAAGCTTCGAATAGTTTTATACCTCAATCCATGTTGCTGTATTGCCGCAAACACATCCTTCATGTGCGCCTTGCCATCACTTGATACTTTAATCAAATCATAAGTGTTGTTTGGTTTGTAACTGTCAAACAATGGGTTGTGTGATAGCGAATAATCGTGAATGAGACTGCCAGGCAACGACGTACTGATTGGTACGATAGGCGTTCCCATTAGAAGGTGGTTCGCTTTCGTACCAATCGAAGGTCGATCTTCATCAGAGTTGAACTCAACCGTGATCCCAAGTGGGATCGTGACAAACCCACTCCCTCTTCTGAGTTTATCTCTTCTGGGGGTATAGCCCCCGTGCGATAAAATTAGCACACTTTCCGCCATAGGGTTGACGCTGGAGATCATCAGGTTTTTGAATTTTCTTTCTACAAACATATCGTCACTCGCTCAATTAATTTACGTCGCCTTGTATCCATAGAACTGACTAGGCCAGAATACTTCCTTGACCTCATTGATCAGATATGAATAAAAACAAATACCTATGGGTACTAACAATCGATAATGGCCAGTTTCTCATGTCCTCTTGTTGGATTCAACGTTGCCCAGGGTATCAGATCGAACACCCAAACAGTGGTGCAAGGGACCTAGTGGCTTGGCTTTGACAGCCCTAGTTGTCTAATCACAGAGAGTGGGCTCGGTCAGTCACCCTTAGCCCTGAAAATCTCCCCCTTCCATCGGATCAATAATAATAATCACTAATAACCTCCACCATTAAGAGCGATGCAGTAGGCTAAAGGTACGTCGTCATTGATTTACCAAATTACACGGCGATTCATCGCACTACCACGAGAGAAAGTCCATTGTTTTTATCAAACTATTTACACCAAACTCTCGCGACACGTTACTAACTAGAGACCATAATCACAAAATCCATTAACACCTTCTTTACATTTAATCTTTTTTGTATACTTTGTTAAACAATTAGTTGATGTGCAACTAATTGTTTATTTATCAATAAGATATTTAATCACTTTTCTATTGTTAAGGATATAAAAGATGAAATGGATCGATAAGTTGGTCGAAGAGAAAAAAACCAAAGAAAACACCCAGTCAAGCGTAAAAACGTCTTACGTCTCAACCATGGGCGTCAGCCCATAGACCGCGACTAAATGGGTAACTTAGAGGGAGCTCTGTTCCCTCTCTTACACTTTTCAACAGAGAACGAGTCTTATGATTAAGCTTATTCGCCCACCTCAACAGTCCTTTTATAACGATTTGGACTTACGCGAAGACAACTTTATCTCTTATTTCCTAGGCTATTGCCAAGCGCAAAACATCACACTCGATTACCAAATTCATGACTTTGTGCTCGACAAAAACAACAGTCTCAAGAGTGTCTATGATCCACACGTCGACACCTATGTCATCTTTACGAGAGAGACAGGCTCTAACCCGCACTATACCATCAGACTGGCGAGCGCACTGAGTGCGCTGAACAAGCCCGTCATTATCTACGGTCAAGTGGCACGTTTTCGCCATTTGCCCATCAGTGACATCCAACAAGTCACCTTAATCGAGCAAAATGAGCGCGAGTTGCTGACCACACTGTGCCCGAGTGTGAGCCCCAATCCGGACATTACCTTTGAATACGGCTTTGTGGCTCAACCTTATTTCACGCAATGTACGATCCAGCCAGAGCGACGCCACCTATTTAAAGCCGCAATCGAAACCACGCGAGGGTGCGAGTTTTCTTGTGATTTTTGCTACATCAGTCAGAACCTAGGTGAGAAATTTTTCGTTTCTCGGAGCGCGGCTAACACCTTAAATGACATTGAAGCATACTACCGACATGGCGTGCGCCATTTTGTGTTTATGGACTCAGAGTTCATCGGTCTGACTAAGGCAAGACACCAGGAAGTACGCGCGATTGCCCAAGGGATCATCGCACGATTCCCTGATATCAAGTTCATGATCTACTCTCGTGCCGACACATTGGCTAAATTCGGTGAATTGGCGTTACTCAAACAAGCAGGATTGGTCAATGTATTTATCGGAGTGGAGTCACTCGATGAACATGATCTGATCGAGATGAACAAAAATGTGCGGAAAACTCGTCTTATCGCATCAATTACCCACCTGATGGAGCAAGAGATCTACATGACACTCAGCTTCATCACCTTCAACCGCAACACGACCATTGATTCACTGCGAACCAATATCGAAACCCTGAAAGCCCTACACGCACACCCAAATAAAGCGTTTCTTGGCATGCCAAACTTTCTGTTCAACATGGAGTCGTCTTGGAGTGGGGCGGGCGAGCACAAGCTGTCGGATAAAACGTACATAAAGTGGCTGCTGTTTTACAAGGATCAGCCTGATCATGAAACCGCCATTTTTGATGCCCGCTTTGAGCCTCTGATGGAAGTCTATCGGATCGCCCATTATGAAATCACGAAAAAAAGTGCGCAACTCAACTATCGCTTGCAAGACACCCCCGAAGTCGAGGCATTTTTCGACCTCGCGCCTGAGTTTGCGTTGGGCATCATGGCGTTGTTTCTCGAGAAATTCGAGTCTGGCGAGCTCAATATCGACTCGATTCGTGATCACGTCGCCGAACTCTATGAGTACTTTGGCTATTTTTACCAAAAAATCTTGGATTCGGAGTTGGCCGATCTGCAAACCAGTGAAGGCACACTGGCTTTGCTCGAGCACCCCTCCATTCCTTATGTCGATCATGGCTGGGACTCACGCATTCCATTATCAGAAGGAAGATTACAATGAGAATTCTCATCGTTGGTGCGAGCAAAGGACTCGGCCAATCTCTAACCACACATTTTGCGCAGCACGACGTTGTGACGCTATCCAGGAGTGTCCCTGAGGGCAATCCCCATCCGCATGTCCCATGTGATGTGACTCAAGGCCTTTCTGATCAAGCCTTGGCTTACTTTGAGGAGAAGCCGCTCGATCTGGTCGTGTATTTGCCTGCCAGTTGGGGCGAAAGCGGTGATTTGCGACCTCATGAACTCGCGCCATTCTTGGCCACTGGACCTTTCGGTCTACTCGAAGTATTCCACGCGCTCAATGATAATCAGTTGCTGAAACCCGGCAGTCATTTCGTCTCCATTGGTTCCACTGCCGAATTCAACCGTCAAACTCGCAACCCGTGTTTCGCTCTGAGCAAAAAGCTTCAGCATGACGTTACTGACATGCTGCAAAGCCTGTTTCAAGAGTGCGCCTTTACCCACATTACGCTAGGCAGTATGGGCGACGATTTGCTCCCTCACCAAACCGTGGCAGACACTATCGAGCACTTAGCATTCAAGACGTCTGGTGCCTACCCAAACCACCTCGTTTTGAAATCGAAACTGGAGATCTAAACCATGCTTAAGTACCGACAGGAGTTAGCACCTGCCGATGTAGGTATCATCTTTTACGATCAATTCAACGATCCCGAGCTGATCAATCAGGCCATTGCAACGTCCAGAACTTATGGCTTGAATATTCAGGTCATGGCCTCACTCGATGACGCCTTGCAAGCTATAGAACAGAGTCAATTGCCGATCACCCACTCGATTCTTCGGCTGCAAGACGCTTATGATGAAGCCTTAACTCATCGTGTCAAACACACAACGGCCGCTCACTACACATCAAGCTCGCTGGCGTTTTCCTATGCCAACGACCACGATGCGGTCGGGTACGAAAATCAAATCTCGACCTGTAAAACGACGCTAGGTCGCCTAGACGGCTTTAATCTCATCAGGCCCAATATTTACAACGGCAGCCGATTTACGGCTTCCCACCAGAAACTGGTGGACAACATCATCTGCGACACCATACGTATCAAGTACCGTACCCATTGCCGCTCGGACCAAAGCATCGTAAACCAACTGCCTGACCAAGTTCGTCAGTTCTTTATAGATTCTGCTCAACGGTATGGGACACACCATATGTACCATCGCTCTGAAACCGATGGCTATTTTGCCATCAAGGCAGAAGGGAAAATCTATATTACCGCGACGAAAACACCTAAGGCTCATCAGCTGGACCTGCATCGTATTGTCATGATAGAAGCCTTCGATCGCTCGCGAAACCTCATCACTTATTCTGGCGCCTACATCCCTTCATCCGATGCGGTTGAGGCATGCGTGATCTTTGATCGTAACCCTGATGTCAATCAGATCGTTCATACCCATGACAGTATTAATTTTACCCGCAATGAGCGTGCAAAAGCACTGTTTCCAATGATCGGTGAAATGGCGTATGGGGAACCCGAATTAGGCGATGCAATCACCCAATGTCGAGCCTCGACTCAGGCCAATTGCATTGTCATGGAAGAGCATGGGGAGGTATTTTTAGGCACGGCTCAGCAAAGTGCCGCTAACCTGATACACACCTGCTTACAACGCCTCACTACCAACGATCGTGAGTATGAAGCCTGTTAGTTGTATCTATGTTGTCTTCAACAGTGTCTACTGGTTGCTGTCCGCACTGCTTTTCCCGATCTTGACGGTGCACATGATGCAGCAAGGTATGACCGCATTGGATATTGGCTTCGCCGTGGCAATCACGTCGGTTTGTTACCTGATTTGCGACATTCCTGCAGGTTATGTGTCCGATAGGGTGAAAAAGAAATTTGTTTTTGCGTTTAGCTTGTTGCTCCACGCGCTCACTTTCCTCATCTGGGCACTGGCGGAGACCCATTGGTGCCTATTCGTCGCCTATGGTCTTTGGGGTATCGCTCGTTCTTTCCAGTCCGGTACGCTGGAGTCTTGGTATATTAATCAGCTCGACAAACCGGAGAGAGAGCGAGAAAGCAAACAGGCCTTTGCATGGAACGGCGTTGCAACAGCCACCTCAATCGCGCTCGGTGTCGGGGTCACCAGTATCGTGTCAAGTCACTATCATTACGTCATCGTATTCGCCCTCGCGAGCCTGTTGATGATCATCCTCTCCGTTCTTTCTCTGGTGATCTTGCATGAGAAAACTCTCGCGGAGCGCGATGTAACCCCAGTTTCTGCCCCGTTGCTCAATCAAGTTTGGCCTGTGATTAGACAGCTTTCCTTCAATCGTTTTCTTTTCCTAACCACTTCCTATGGGTTGTGCTTTGGTTTTTTGGAGACGTTTTGGATGCCAATGGGGATCAGCAAAGGCTTCAGTGAAACTCACATTTCCCAAGCCTATTCACTCGCGTATTTGATCAGTGCACTGGTACTCGGGTACATCATCGCTAAACGCGCCACCCTGTTTGACGAACGCTACGTGCCCCTTTTACGCTCACTCTTTGGACTTTCCTTTATCGGGTTGGGTTTAAGTAGTAACAGCTGGGTATTTTCCCTCTGCCTTATTCTTATCTATGTCTTGAGTTTTGTAGAGGGCCCGATCTTACGCAGTGGGATCAATCAAGCCATCACCCGCGATCGGCACCGGACTCTATTCTTATCGATTGAATCATCGGCCAAGCAGGGAGTCAGCATCGTCGGCGGCGTTCTTTGCGCTTGGGTATACAATCACGCAGGCGGCCAAGCCGTAGGATGGTTGCTGGGACTGGCGTGCCTACTCTCTACCATCCCTTATTTTATTTACAATGCACGCCCTAAGTCAGAACATCACAATCAAACTAGTTAATCAACGCAATTTTGGTAGAACTTATGTTGACAACCAAAGACAAATTATTCACCCGTGACGACGTCACGTCATTCACTTTTGATGAGCAGGTTTCGGCTTGCTTCGACGACATGATCTTTCGCAGCATTCCTAGCTATCAAACCGTCCAAGAGTTCATCATTAAACAGATTGGCAGACAACCCCATTTTCCGGCAAGAATTTATGATATTGGGTGCTCAACGGGCAGTTTGCTAGAAGCACTCATTTCCTATTTGCCCGCTGAGAAGATTAGCCAAACACATTTGGTGGGAGTCGATGCCTCTCAACCGATGATAGATCGCGCCCAAGCAAAACTCATCGGCACACATGCACAATTAGTCTGCTCACCAGCGAACGACATTGAGTACGAACCCAGCGACATCATTATTCTTAACTATGTGCTGCAATTCCTGCCTCGCATACAGCGAGACGCCCTAATGGCAACATTGTACAGAAGCCTCAAACCCGGCGGACTACTGTTCCTATCAGAAAAGGTCTCTTGCTCGGCACACACCACCGAACTGTACTACGACTTTAAGCGTGACAATGGCTATTCAGAGAAAGAGATCAGCAATAAACGTCAAGCGCTTAAAAATGTTCTGGTCGAAGATTCCCTCGCCACCCACCAAGATCGATTAACCACTCTGGGCTTTGACGACGTTACTGTCTGGCTCACCCATTTCAATTTCATTTCCATCATTGCAAGGAAGCCTCTATGAGCATCGCCGATATTTCTGAACTTCATGCCAACCGACCGGAGTTGTATGATGCCTTTTCCAATGATCGTGACTTTGCTGCCCAGTGCCGTGAACTGGCCCAGCTCTGTCCTCAATGCCCGACTACAAGCCTGGAGCTCTTCGCTGGACCAGCCCGGCATACCGCAGAGTTGCTACAGTCTGGTGTACAGCGAGGCTTCTGCGTCGACGGTTCCCCGGCCATGAAATCGCTCGCAGTCAACTCTTTCGGGATCAACCACAGTGATTACTTGCATAAATGGTTACCAGATCCTCTTGATGACATTGAAGAGGGTAGTATCGATCTGTTCTTAATGGTGCGCTATGCTGCCTGCCGACTGATACATGCTGATTTGCATCAATTGCTTCAGGTTTGCCAACGCAAAGCCGCTGCTAATGCAACACTGTTTCTTGAACTTCATAAGTTGTCCGACGTCTTAGGCGACTTTGAAGCGCTACCAATCAAAGAAAGAGCCACATCAGATGATGTCTTCTGTCGATGGCCAAGTGAAAAGCCCGTCTGCAGCTCTGAAGGCTGGTTATTCGATCTCAATGTAGAGATCACCCATCAAGGAGAGGTGTACAATTACAACTCCAGAGAGTATATCTACACCTTGGCGGATATTCGATTCATGGGACATCTGTTGGGATTGCACATCGAGGTAGTCGACAATAGTCTCATCCCGTCCTTTGGTGATACGCTCATGTTGAAAATCCACTTCTGATTGATAATGTCTTCAGCGGCCACTCATCATGATGTGCCGCTGCTGCTTCGCTGTCTTTTCCTTGCAACTGGCTAGATGCTGTATTGCGTTTCTCACTCCTTAACAGGGCCTTAAGTAATCAACTCTTGTTTTAACCCAGGTGCAAGTTCATTCGTAAAAGTTTCAGTTTAGCTATATGGCCTAGGAAACAGAACCTAGAATGATAGAAATAAGTTCGGAAGACCGTACTTCGTTTGAGGCAACCGAGTTTCAATAAGCATCGATAGTATTCTACACTTGACGGTAATTTATGAATGATTCACACCGCTTGAAGCCCTCGCTTCGAAATTAGGTTTCTATGCCATCATCAATTAAGATCATGGCAAAACGATGTTGTAAGCCCAAAGGTCGTAAACAAAACGGCCAACCCCAAAAAGTGGATATGCTCAGAGGTGGACGCGTAGTAAAAGCCACCGCTACGAGAATGACAATAAAAACAAGACGTAGGCGCTAAACAAAGCCGCTAAATTGGGCGGTTTTTACTTTGTTGGCAGAAGAATTTTTGATTGAAAGCAAATTATATAGAATTAATATGCACATTAATGCATCCATTGATTGCTCTAATTTTAGGCTACTGATAAATTGCCGAAAAAGTTAGATAGTGTTAGCTATGTTAGGGAGAAAGACAGAAGAACTCTATGACTAAATACAGAATATTTCTGTCTAATAGCTGTTAACTGTATAGGAGGTTTAGTGGATAGAGAAAAACTGTTTTCGTTTTATGAGAAAATTTACTTTCATGAAATGGAAACCCGCGAAAAAATATTTACCCGTATTCAAATAACTTTTGCTCTATTTTTCACTGGGTATTCAATCGCCAGTTATATGTTAAGAATGCTTGATTTCACCTCATATAAGGAGGTAGCAACAACATTTGCAGCGTTAACGATTGTCAGTGGTTTTATTTCTTTAATCGGTGTTCGACATTTGGTCGTTGCTTTTTGGGGAAGCGAATATAAAGGAATGTCGAGTCCATTAGAAACGGATAACTACCGTCTAGAGGTTCAAGAGTACGCGTCTTCAATTGTCGAATATAATCAACAATATCCCGATAACAAGCAGCCTATAGTCGATGTAGATGACATGGTTTCACAATTTATCTATGAACAATTGAGAGATTGTTCTTCACACAATACCAAAGTGAACGATTCTAGGTTCGCACACACGCATAACTCTATTAGGTGGCTTTTAGTTGCAGCTATTCCTTTTTTAATAGCGAGTGTGCTATTTGTAAGTTTTGACCTTGACACATCGTCACCGCGTAAAGAAACCCTGATATATAATCGCTCGCTTGTTGAAGAAGTTGATAAACTGAGTCATAACATAGAGCAGGCTGCATCAAATAACCAAAATTTCCAGGAGGCACAGAGAGAATGGCTACAAACTCAAAATCAGGTGCTACACCACCTCCACCAAATGCTCCAACAGCACCCAAACCAAGAAGAATTATTGAAAATGGTAAACCACCAAAACGCTAAAGAGGACTTGAACAATGTCGAACAAGAAAAACCCACCACCGCCGCCGCCACCAAGTAAGCCAGATACACGTTCAGTATTAGGAAGTGTCCCGCCTAGAGACAAAAAATAATACAGCTTAGTATCAAGTTTGAAGTGCGACACTTGCTACAGATGCGCATGAATATACTCCGTTGGTGTCCTATACCCAAGTCTTTTGCGTGGGCGCGTATTTAATTTGTGTGCAATTTCATTGCAGAGCTTC
>NZ_LBLS01000010.1:0-69477 GCF_001188205.1 Vibrio sp. VPAP30 | reverse complement strand
AGTCTACGTGTGCGTAGTGACGAGTTGGAGTGTCGTACTCAACGTGAGAAGTTGCGATTGTGATACCGCGCTCACGCTCTTCTGGAGCGTTATCGATAGATGCGAAGTCTTTCGCTTCACCGCCGTATACTTTTGAAAGAGTAGTACAGATCGCTGCAGTTAGAGTTGTTTTACCGTGGTCAACGTGGCCGATAGTACCAACGTTTACGTGCGGTTTCGTACGTTCAAATTTTTCTTTAGACATGAGTTGTCCCTCTAGGTACGGATTTAGGTGGCTTTAATGACCACGCAACCAAAAAGTATTGGTGATAAACTTCTCTTAATCACTAAACGTAGTTTAGTTAAAAGAAAGTATCAAAAGGAAAACATTGCTTAGAGCTGGTGCTGATAGGCAGACTCGAACTGCCGACCTCATCCTTACCAAGGATGCGCTCTACCACCTGAGCTATATCAGCACTCAAATTAGAGTGGAGCGGGCAGCGGGAATCGAACCCGCATCATCAGCTTGGAAGGCTGAGGTAATAGCCATTATACGATGCCCGCAACACGTAACTCTGTGAGCTATTTCCTTAAGAATATGGTGGAGGGGGACGGATTCGAACCATCGAAGGCAGTGCCAGCAGATTTACAGTCTGATCCCTTTGGCCACTCGGGAACCCCTCCAAATTTTCAATCCATTTCTCTCGTGCTCTAAAAAGAGATAAGCGGAAAAATGGTGCCGACTACCGGAATCGAACTGGTGACCTACTGATTACAAGTCAGTTGCTCTACCTACTGAGCTAAGTCGGCATAAGTGGTGCGCATTCTATTGAATGATTTTCTGCCTTGCAATAGGAAAATTAAAAAAAAACTCCTTTTTCTTCCAATTGGGCTTATTTGTTGAATTTTCGCCCAATTTGGTAGCAAAAAATGACTTAATGTCGACGATGTCGTTTGCAATCTTGCTTGGTTGTTGTATTTTCGCTGCTCTAGCGTGAAACCAAGTTAGGATGACTATGACTCCATATCTCTCATTTAACCGTCAACAATGGGCTGAATTACGTAATTCAGTGCCGATGACGTTATCCGAGACCGATCTGGTTGAACTTCAAGGGGTGAACGAAAGCCTCACAATGGATGAAGTAGAAGAGATATACTTGCCACTCGCACGTCTACTCAATTTATATGTGGTCGCGCGGCAAAGTCGCAACTCAGTGTTAAATAAATTTTTGGACCACCAAGGTTCAGCTCCACCATTTATTATTGGTATCGCTGGCAGCGTCGCAGTCGGTAAAAGTACCACCGCACGTTTGCTAAAGGCACTGCTATCACGCTGGGATAACCACCCTAAAGTTGAGCTAGTTACCACAGACGGTTTCCTTTACCCAAAAAAGATGCTGGATGAACGCGGCATTTTAAATCGTAAGGGGTTTCCTGAGTCTTATGATATCAAGCGTTTGGTAGACTTCGTTTCTGATGTAAAAGCAGGCAAGCCTAATCTTGAAGTACCAGTATACTCACACATCACCTATGACATTACTGACGAACTTAAAAAGGTCGACCGTCCTGATGTGTTGATCATTGAAGGCTTAAATGTGTTGCAAAGTGGCATGGACTACCCACATGACCCACATCGTGTATTTGTTTCCGACTTCTTAGATTTCTCGCTTTACGTCGATGCTAAGAGTGAAGTGATCGAACAATGGTACGTCGAGCGCTTCTTAAAATTTCGCCAAGGTGCCTTTACCAAGCCTGGTTCTTACTTTAACCACTACACCCAACTGACTGAAGCGAAAGCGATTGAAAAAGCACATAGTATTTGGCAATCGATTAATGGGGTGAACTTAGACGCCAATATTCTGCCTACCAAAGGGCGCGCCCATTTAATTTTAAAGAAAGGTCAGGATCATCAAGTGGAAGAAGTTTTTCTGAGGAAGTAGCACTACGCTTGGGAAGAAAGATTCGGGAACGGGCTTCGCCCTACGGATAAATTAGCTATGAAGGGCTGACACCTAATGTCAGCCCTTTATTTTTACTAACGGTCATCCCCGAGAAATAGGAACGAGTGAGTTGAGGATCTCTTCAGGCAAGTAGATTACTTATGTAGATTCCCTACTCGCTCCTTCGTCGCTCTATGGAGTAACGATTTGTTTCTCGAAGGGAGAAGCCCGTTCGGCTGTTACTTATTGACTCTCCGGTCCGTACTGATTCTCACCATCCGCACCTTTTAAGAAGCCACATTCGACTAGAACCCATACGCCACACACTAATGCGGCAAATGAGGCAGCGGCTTGTAACATAGATGGTTGCCCCGTCAATGAAGGGTCGCCAACTGGTACGGTCATACGACCAATCACAAGTGGAATATTAAGCAGCAGCCACCAGCTTGATTTTCCACGGTCATGCCAACGCTTAGCCGTAATTGCCAAATCAGGGACCAAAATAACTATCAGAAATACGGGCAGAATCAGATGCGCGATGGATGGAGCTAATACATTCATCCCCATAGCAAAGCCAACAATCATCAAATAATAAACCACGTTCCAAACCCAATAGGTTTTACGCCCTATTCGGCCTTGAAACGAAAACAGCAATTCTTTCATCGACATCATTAATACCTAAAATATAAAAAGCTAGAGCCAGTGGGCTCCAAAAAACTAGTTGATTACCTTTTGAAAACACTCTTTATCCATATCACGAATGTTGACCGTTAAGCTGTGCACGTGACTCGCCTGTTGTTGTAATACGGTCATCAACTGGCGAGACAACTCTCTTTTTTGCTCAGCGGTTCTGCCATCAAGCAGCTCGAAGCTGATATGGATAAAGTCAACACTATCGCCGGATTCACCAATCAGCCAGTTATGGCAACGCAGAGAACGAGATTTTACCGAGTCCACATCAAACAAACCGCAAGTTAACGCGACATGGTGTAAGTCTTCAAGTAGACCTTGAACATTAACGCGCTCATCAACAGAGTTGGAGTATTCCATTACTAGGTTCGGCATAGTATTCCTCAAATGTAAGAGAGTTTCACAATAAACAAAAAGTGCACCACACTATTACCAATTTCTATGCGGAATTCCGAGCAGGTTTCAACTAATCTGTTCCATGGATCACTGATAGAAAGCAGATAAACGTGAGATCTGAGTGTTCACAGTTCCAACCAATGGGGAATATCCAATAAGACATGACGGTAATCATGATCTCCCCTATTTTATCTGTTATATTCTTACGAAGATTTTTTACATTAATTGATTAAATACGGAGATATTCCTATGCGTCGTCCTGTAGTGATGGGTAACTGGAAGCTTAACGGCAGCAAAGCAATGGTTAAAGAGCTGCTAACTGGTCTTAACGCTGAACTTGAAGGCGTTGAAGGTGTTGACGTAGCCGTCGCTCCACCAGCGCTTTACATCGATCTAGCTGAGCAGCTAATCGCAAAAGGCGGTAACAAGATCATCCTAGGTGCACAAAACACTGACCTAAACAACAGCGGTGCATTCACTGGCGACATGTCTCCAGAAATGCTAAAAGATTTCGGTGCGACTCACATCATCATCGGTCACTCTGAGCGTCGTGAATACCACAACGAATCAGACGAGTTCGTTGCTAAGAAATTCAAATTCCTACAAGAAAACGGCCTAAAACCTGTTTTCTGTATCGGTGAATCTGAAGCTCAAAACGAAGCTGGCGAAACTGAAGCAGTATGTGCACGTCAAATCAACGCAGTTATCGACGCGTACGGTGTTGAAGCTCTTAACGGCGCAATCATCGCTTACGAACCAATCTGGGCTATCGGTACTGGTAAAGCAGCTACAGCTGAAGATGCACAACGCATCCACGCTTCTATCCGTGCAATGATCGCTGAAAAAGACGCTGCAATTGCTGAACAAGTAATCATCCAATACGGCGGCAGCGTTAAGCCAGAAAATGCAGAAGCATACTTCGCGCAACCAGACATCGACGGTGCTCTAGTTGGCGGCGCAGCGCTTAACGCACAAGGCTTTGCAGCTATCGCTAAAGCAGCAGCTAAAGCAGCAGCTAAAGCAAAAGCTTAATTTTTTCGTCTTAGTTATCGTTGTCGCGTTGTTGACTGCTCTGACTCACCTCATCACATAGGAAACCTATGCTCAGGGACTTCGTTCGCGAGTCGCCTAGCTACAACTTCAACTAATCGAAAAATACGACAGATTAAGGTCAGCTTCGGCTGGCCTTTTTTGTGTCTGGCACACCAATCAAGTATGCTACGCTTTTCCACAATAATAATAGTTATACCGAATGCAGGATAAGCATGGCCTTCTAACTGGCTCAATTCCCCAAGTACTCCGTCAGATGACTGTTCCCATGACCTTTGGCATGGTGGCGATCTTGATGTTTAACTTAGTGGATACTTTTTTTATCTCGTTACTCGGTACCGAAGCACTTGCCGCAATTAGCTATACCTTTCCGGTGACCTTTGCCGTCAACTGCATCACCATGGGAATTGGTATGGGGCTTTCGACCAATATCGGTCGCCTGCTTGGACAAGGCCAACCTATTGTTGCTGCGCGATTTTCTTCTCATGGATTACTGCTTGCAGTGTTACTGGTTGCTCTCGCTTCTGCGCTTGGGCTGTTTACCATCGAGCCGCTATTTCTATTGCTTGGAGCAGAGCAATCCCTGTTACCGTTAATCCATCAGTATATGGATATTTGGTACCTAACCATCCCACTCTTGGTCGTGCCTATGGCGGGCAATAGTGCAATTCGCGCCACTGGAGATACAAAAACTCCAGCGAAAATCATGATGCTTGCGGGATTGATCAATGGCGTACTCGATCCGTTACTGATTTTTGGTTATGGACCATTTCCTGAATTAGGCATCCAAGGGGCTGCGATTGCCAGCGCGATGAGTTGGTTTGGCGCTTTGATTGGCTCGCTCTACATACTGATAAGAAGAGAAAAACTGCTCGCTTTACCATGCTTTAAAACCCTCTGGCGAGATTGGCAACAAATTCTGAAAATAGGCACACCTGCCGCTTTATCGAATGCACTAACCCCACTGTCTGGCGCTATATTAATGATGATGCTGTCGACTCACGGCACAGCCGCAGTGGCAGCCTACGGCGCAGCCCAACGGGTAGAATCTATTCTGATCTTAGTTCTCATGTCGTTAACTTCCGCGCTCACGCCGTTTATTGCGCAGAATATGGGGGCAAACAACCCTGCACGTAGCTTTGCCGGGCTGTTTTTAAGTATGCGCTTCTCAATGGTATTTCAGGCTGGTATTTTTGTCATGATGGTGCCACTGAGCATTCCGCTTGCTGCGCTTTTTTCACAAGAGCAAACGGTTAAAGACCTGCTTTGGCATTATTTGTTAGTGGTACCATTTAGCTATGGTTTCTTGGGAGTGATGATGATGTTGGTTTCTGGGCTAAACGCACTACACGAACCACTCAAAGCATTCCAGTGGAGCTTTATGCGCCTGTTCCTATTCACTTTGCCATGTGCTTGGTTAGGAGGGCAGTTGTATGACATTGAAGGACTGTTTATCGGTATCGCCGTGGGCAATATTGTCGGCGGCATATCCGGCTACTTATACGCGCTTCGGCTCAGAGTGCAACATCTGGCGGCTACGACGTGAAGCAAAACACCGACAACTAGAGTCGGTGCTATTTGTGTGGGCGGAAAAAGGCTAATCTACGGAAACTATTTCCTCTTCCTCTTCGACTTCTAACTCTACATTCAACGGCTCTTGAGAAAGAATCACACCTGTGTTGTCCGCATATAGATAGTCTTCAGGAAGGAAAGTCACACCACCAAAGTTGACTGGCACATCGACTTCACCGATGCCTTGAGGCGCAGCCCCTACAGGAATAGCGGCAATCGCTTGAATACCGATGCTCATATCCTCGAGTTCATCCACTTCACGAACACAACCGTAAACAACAATACCTTCCCATTCGTTTTCTTCCGCTAATGAAGAAAGCTCAGCATCAATCAAAGCTCGTCGTAGTGAACCACCGCCATCAACCAGCAGCACACGACCTAAACCGTCTTGCTCAAGGATTTCACGAATCAAGCCATTATCTTCATAACACTTTACTGTTGTGATTTGGCCTGCGAACGATGCACAACCACCAAAGTTACTGAACATTGGCTCTACAACATCTACTTGCTCTAAATAAATGTCGCACAAGGCTGAGGTATTGTATTCCATAGTATTCCTTCCCATACCGTTCGTTATCTCCATCGAGTATATAAGGTCATTAAGTCATTGCAATGACATGTATCATTTAACTGACCAGAGTTTGAGCTATAACCACTCCAGCAAACAATAAGTTAGTCACCATAGAGCACTTCACTATCACTGACATCATAGGAGCTATTTGCGCAGGTCTTTCTGCCTGCCATACTGCTTTGCCGTGTTTAAAAGTCATAAGCAGGCTTAGTAGAAACGGCAAACTAATCCAAATAGGGCTAGGTTGGTGGATTAAATAAGCTGAAAAAGCGATCACCGCACCTGCAAGTAGAGCAAAGTGATATTGCTTAGCACGCTTTTGTCCAAGCCTAACAGCAACCGTTTTTTTGCCACACACTTCATCATTCTCAATGTCGCGCATATTATTGATATTGAGTACCGCAACAGCAAGAAGACCGCAGCCTATGGCAGGCAAAATGAGTTGAGGATCAACAATACCAGTATGAAGGAAATAAGTACCAGCCACACCCAACAGGCCAAAAAAGATAAATACTGAGATATCGCCCAGCCCAACATAACCATATGGCTTATTACCAACGGTATACGCAATTGCCGCAACTATCGCGAGTACACCAAGACCAATAAAGGCCAGAATGCTCTGCAAACTTTCTAACGCATACATTACTAACGCAAGGCCAGCAATAACGGTCAACACCACATTGATAATCATCGCTTGTTTCATATCCTGCTGTGTTACTGCACCGGATTGAATCGCGCGCATTGGACCAAGACGATTATCGTTGTCAGTGCCTTTAACAGCATCACCATAATCATTGGCTAAATTAGAAAGGATTTGCAACAGCGTTGCGGTAAGAAAAGCCAACAAAGCAACTACAGGTGAAAACTGATGAGTGGAGTATGCCAGTACACTCCCCGTAAGAATAGAGACCAATGCCAATGGCAAAGTTTTTGGTCGAGCGGCGTCAAGCCAGATTTTTAAAGACTGTTTCATGAATACCAGTTTAGCCACAGTTACTTGAACTAGAATTGTGGCATATCAATCCTCTAGGTGAAAAACAAAAAAAGGCCACCGAAGTGACCTTTTTCCAAAACTTAACCTAAACTAGGCTTATTTTACGCGGCCCACGTACTCACCAGAGCGAGTATCGACTTTGATCACTTCGCCAATTGCGATGAATAGAGGAACGCGAACAACAGCACCTGTTGATAGTGTTGCTGGCTTACCGCCTGTACCCTGAGTATCACCTTTTAGGCCAGGGTCAGTGTCAGTTACTTCAAGCTCAACGAAGTTTGGTGGTGTCACTACAATTGGGTTACCGTTCCATAGTGTTAGCATACACGTATTGTTTTCTACCAACCACTTAGCGTTGTCGCCTACCGCTTTCACATCTGCTGCGATCTGCTCAAATGTTTCGTTGTTCATAAAGTGGTAGAATTCGCCGTCGTTATATAGATAATCTAGGTCGATATCCATTACGTCTGCAACTTCACAAGTTTCACCAGACTTAAAGGTTTTCTCTAGCACTTTACCAGAAAGAAGCTTACGAATTTTTACACGGTTGAACGCTTGACCTTTACCCGGCTTAACGTATTCGTTTTCCAAGATAACGCAAGGCTCGTTATCAAGCATTAGTTTCAAGCCGCCTTTAAATTCATTGGTGCTAACAGTAGCCATTTTTTCCTCTTACATTCTTAGAGCTAAATTCAATGCCGCACATCATAACCCGAAAAGTTGTTTCTGTTGAGCAAAACTGGCTCAAACAGCTAGCGAATGGGATCTCTGATCCTGCAAAACTGCTAGAGCAGCTCGAAATAGATCCTAAGCCATGGCAAGACGGATTTGCTGCTCGCAAGCTTTTTGCACAGCGTGTTCCGCAAAGTTTTGTCGATAGAATGGAAAAAGGCAATCCATTTGACCCTCTTTTACGCCAGGTTTTACCGCTCAGCGAAGAGTTTGAAGTACATCAGGGTTACTCCAACGATCCATTGGAAGAGCAAAGCAATGCCATCCCAGGCTTATTACACAAATACCGTAACCGCGCGTTAATGATCGTCAAAGGCGGCTGTGCAATTAATTGCCGTTACTGTTTCCGTCGCCACTTCCCTTATGATGAAAACAAGGGAGCAAAATCAGTTTGGCAGCAAAGTTTGGATTACATCCAAGCGCACCCTGAAATTGATGAAATCATTCTATCAGGTGGTGACCCACTAATGGCAAAGGATGAGGAGCTTACATGGCTGATTGCCCATATTGCCGATATCAAGCATATAAAGCGCCTACGTATCCACTCTCGATTGCCGGTAGTGATCCCTGCTCGTATTACAGAAACACTCACTCAACTTCTGCATGAGACGCGCTTGCAAGTCATTTTGGTCACTCATATCAACCATGCACAAGAGATCGATCAAGAACTGACAACTCGATTAAGTCAACTTAAGCAAGCTGGCGTTACTCTTTTAAACCAAGGTGTTATGCTTAAAGGAGTCAATGACAGCGTTGAGAGCCAGGTTGAACTCAGCAACGCACTATTTGATGCTGGAATTTTACCTTACTACATTCATGTACTAGATAAAGTACAAGGGGCTGCCCATTTTTACATTTCTGACCAGAAGGCAAAGACCATTATGTCAGAGCTAATGGAGCAGGTATCTGGCTATCTAGTACCAAAGTTAACGCGCGAGATTGGTGGGCGAAAAAGTAAGACCCCGCTCGATTTACATTTAGAGTAATGATGAAAAACACACGCGGCTTTACGCTAATAGAACTGGTAATTGTGATTGTTATACTCGGCATACTTGCCGTCACAGCCCTACCTCGCTTACTCGACCTGCAAAGCGATGCTCGTACTTCTGCTTTGCAAGGATTAAAGGGGGCAATGCAAGGTGCCAATGACCAGTTGATCGGTGTATCTGCTGTCGCAGCTCTCGACACTGCTGCGAGTGGCTCCGTCACTGTAGAAGGAGAAAGTATCAGCATTGTTTACGGTTATGCTAAGGCAGACAATGCCAATACTTGGGCAAAGATCCTTGATGCGAGTATTGAAGACGCCACCTTCGGTGCTGAGGGAGCAGACTGGTATTTCAGTAATACTAATGCCAATGATGGCATCATCTTATATATGCCCGGTAGTCGGCGCCAGTCCTCTCTTAATTGCTACCTGCAATACACCGAAGCCACTTCAGGTGCCGCACCAAGTATTAATTTGACCACTAGCGGCTGCTAACTCGCGAGATAAGCCGCAGAAACCGCAAACTTAACTCGTGATTTCTGCCAATAGCCTAAAACAAAGCTTTGTTTACCGTGAAATATTTGATTCGAAACAAGGAATAGCTCGATAGTCAATCTCTGAGGCTAGAGAAGCAAATAGGCTCACGTTTCCATCTACCTCTTTTGGGTAGCATAACCCTATCTTTTATACCAATGTAGGGTTTGATTATGTTTTACGTGCATATGCTCCTGCTTCTGACGGTTATATTTATTGGTATCCGCCATGGAGGCATTGCTTTCGGTTTGCTCGGGGGCTTGGGTGTTTCGGTTCTCGCATTCGTATTTGGTGTCGCACCGGGTTCACCACCGATCAGCGTAATGTTGATCATTCTTGCTGTTGTCGCAGCCTCAGCAACCCTTGAAGCGACAGGCGGCTTAAAGCTCCTGGTAAAGTTTGCTGAGCGATTGCTGCGTAAACATCCAAACCAAATTGTTTTTCTTGGCCCGCTTTGTACCTATTCGTTAACCGTATTAGTCGGCACAGGTCACTCAGTCTACCCACTACTGCCTGTTATTTATGATGTTGCCTATAAAAAAGGTATCCGCCCTGAGCGTCCGATGGCGATGTCAACCGTAGCTTCACAAATGGGTATTACCGCTAGCCCGATCGCTGCAGCAGCAGCCGTCGTTATGGCAACAGCCGCCGACAATCACCTAGATATCAGTCTAGTTAATGTCCTACTAGTGACCATTCCTGCCACATTAACAGGTGTATTAGTAGGCTGTACGTGGAGTCTGAAACGCGGGAAAGAACTGGAACAAGACCAAGAGTTTATCGAACGTTGCCAAGATCCAGAGTTTAAAGCTCAACTGATTGACGAAGTACTACCAGATGAAAGCGAACCAGCGAGCCAGCAAGTCGCTAAACGCGGATTGGGGATCTTTTTAGCGGGTATCGCAACGGTTATCTTTGTTGCCATGTTCGGTAAAGATCTCGGGTTGCTTCCAAATGGCGTTAAGATGTCAGTAGCTATTCAGTTCTTGATGCTATCTGTCGGTGCCTTGATCCTACTGACGACTAAGGTAGAACCTAAGAAGATCGTTCACAGTAACGTGTTTATCGCTGGTATGACTGCGGTGATCATTATCTTTGGTATCGCTTGGATGAGTGACACTATTATCGGTTTCCACAAGCCTTACTTAATCAGCCTGGTTAGCGATATTGTCGCAGCTCATCCGTGGACATTTGCCATTGCAATGTTCGTGGTGTCGGTATTTTTGAAGAGCCAAGCAGCAGTGCTGACCATCATGCTACCACTTGGGTTTGCGATGGGTATTCCAGCTCCCGTCTTAATCGGTGTGCTTCCAGCATGTTATGCCTACTTCTTCTTCCCATTCTACCCAAGTGACCTTGCAGCGATTACATTTGACCGCTCTGGTACTACTGAGATTGGTAAGTACGTTCTTAACCATAGCTTCTTGTTGCCAGGCTTTATCGGCGTGATTACCGCAACAACGGTGGGTTACGTTCTATCGACTATGCTAGTCAACTAACCTTGCTTCAATAAACAAAAAGCCAGTTGGTTTCCCAACTGGCTTTTTTATTTAATATGATGCTGGCTTAGAATAGCTCTTCAGCAACCTTGAATAGATCTTCACGTACTGGGCGCTTCATGTTCTCGATAGCATCGATAATATCGTGATGAACAAGTTGCTCTTTTTGAATACCCACACAACGGCCACCGTGACCTTCCATCAGTAGATGCACTGCGTAGTTACCCATGCGAGATGCAAGCACTCGGTCAAATGCAGTCGGGCGGCCACCACGTTGGATGTGACCTAGAACCGTTGCGCGAGTCTCACGACCTGTCGCCGTTTCGATCTCTTTTGCTAGCTCGTTAGCATCCATCATTAACTCAGTTAGAGCAATGATCGCGTGCTT
Organism: Vibrio sp. VPAP30; assembly: GCF_001188205.1. Taxonomy (NCBI): domain Bacteria; kingdom Pseudomonadati; phylum Pseudomonadota; class Gammaproteobacteria; order Vibrionales; family Vibrionaceae; genus Vibrio; species Vibrio sp. VPAP30. The sequence continues at coordinate 58,147 of NZ_LBLS01000010.1, read as the reverse complement.
CTTACCTTTAGCGATACCGTCTTGGATATTGCTGATCAGTTTTTCTTTATCCAGACCAGTTTCAGGCGTGATGATGTATTCACAGCCACCAGCAATTGCAGACATCAGGGTAAGATCACCACAATGACGGCCCATAATCTCTACGATAGAAATACGTTGGTGTGAAGATGAAGTATCACGTAGACGGTCAATCGCGTCGATAACAGTGTTCAATGCTGTTAGGTAGCCAATCGTGTAATCCGTACCTGCGATATCGTTATCGATAGTACCAGGCAAGCCGATACATGGGTAACCCATTTCTGTTAGCTTTTTAGCCCCCATGTAAGAGCCATCACCACCAACAACAACCAGAGCTTCAATACCGTGTTTCTGTAAGTTTTCGATTGCTTTTTGACGCACTTCCACTTCTTTGAATTCTGGGAAACGTGCAGAACCTAAAAACGTACCGCCTTTATTGATTACGTCAGAAACACTTGAACGATCTAGTTTCTCGATACGATCTTCATAAAGACCTAAGTAACCATCGAATACACCGTAAACTTCTAGTCCTTCAGAGAGCGCTGTGCGAACCACGCCGCGTACTGCTGCGTTCATACCTGGTGCGTCACCGCCACTCGTCAAGACACCGATCTTCTTAATCATGCTCACCCTCGATTTTTGGGAATCTTATTTCAATTTTTACGTTGGTCGCTTTCAATAAGCCACCAACTAAATTCCTTTAACTGCGCAATATGTTACCTTTCCTAATCAGGAATACTAGATATATTTGCGCCAAATTATGTAACTTTTCTACTTATGTAAGAGTATTACAGCTTTACCAATAGGCATCATTGATACATATCAGGATCACAGTTAAAACTGCTATCGCTGAAAAGATAGCCAATAACTGACACTTTTGCGTTACCAACCTTGCGACTTCTGAGCTTTTTCTGATCCTAGTACCACAGAATATGGGTCTTGATGGATCAGTACATCTGAATGAGGATAAAGCTCAAGTAGTTTATCTTCTACCTCGTCAGAGATTCGATGCGCTTCAATTAATCGGATATTGTCTTCCAACTCTAAGTGCAGCTGGATAAATCGAGTTGGGCCCGACATTCTAGTCCTTAGTTGATGCACACCCAATACGCCTTCAACCTTTACACAACACTCTCGAATCGCTTTTAGCTCTTCATCTGGTAATTTGCGATCAAGCAGTGTTTGGATTGCTTCTTGAACCATCTTAAACGCACTGTATAAAATATAGACACCAATCCCGATTGCAAACACCGAATCAGCTTGAGTTATACCAAACCAGCTTAAGCCGAGTGCTAGCATGATCGCAGCATTCATATAGAGGTCAGATTGATAATGGAGTGAGTCTGCGGCAATGGCTTGGCTACCCGTTTTATTCACCACATGCTTTTGAAAACGCACCAGTGCGAAAGTCACGACGATGGCGAACAAACTGACATAAACACCATACTCTGGTGACTGTAGGTCATGGGGTCTAAAGAAGCGCTCAATACCACTTAAAATCAAGAACACAGCCGAGCCAGAGATAAACATCGCTTGTGCTAATGCAGCTAGCGACTCTGCTTTGCCGTGACCAAAAGTATGTTCTTTGTCTGCGGGCTGGAGTGAATAACGCACCACAATCAAATTAACCAATGACGCGGCAATATCAAGCATGGAGTCAATTAACGAGGCCAGTAAGCTCACCGAACCTGTCACCCACCAAGCCCCAACTTTTACCACCAGTAAGAGTGTTGCCACGATAGTGGCTGTCCATGCAGCCATAGTGACTAAGCGAGCATATTCTTGTTTCATAGTGCTTTGATTATTAAACAAACATCCCCTAAGTATAACCTTAGAATTGTTGAATAAAAATGGCACAAAAAAGGCGGCTCTCTAGCCGCCTAATAAAAAGGTCGCTCCTAATTAGCGCGAAAAACGCTGTTGCATTTTTTCTTGGCATTTCGCCGAACGCTCTTTTTGTAGTTCGACAAACTTTGTTTTCTGTTCTGGAGTTAATATGCTCATCATCTGGTGCTGCTTCTCAAGCATTTTCACTTTGCGCTCCGTTTGCTGTTCGACCATGACCTTAGCTAGCTCGCTAGCTGCCGCTTGGTCAAAGTTATCTGCTAGAACTAATGCCTGCACTTTGTCTTTTTGAGCTTGCATCTCTGCGTGGCGTGCTTCAAAGTTATCTTTAAATGCGGCTTTCATCTCTTGCTTACTTGCTTGGCGCATCTCTTTGATTTGGTCTTGTTGCGCATCAGTGAGATCAAGCTGGCGCATAATGCCACGGTCAAAGCCACCACCACATTCACCATGACCACCTTTCTTACCATCTTTGCCACCGAATGCGAATGCGCTGGCCGTACCTAGAGTTAGAGGAAGAACAACTGCCGCTACTATAAGTTTCTTTGTCATTTTCATAATCGTACCTTTCACTTTATCTATTGGATTGAGCTGTTCTCACAGCGCTTGAGTGTAGAATACGACCTGCTGCGTAAAGCAACGTATGGAGAGAGTAAAGAATCGTAAAGAGCGACAATGACCCTAAATCAATTGGTCATTTAACAGTAATATATAGATATCCAACTTATGTAGAGACCTTGCTATGCCAAATATCTTATTGATTGATGACGATACCGAGCTAACTAGCTTATTAAAAGAGGTCCTATCCTTTGAAGGCTTTGACGTGTCTGAAGCGAACAATGGCGAAGAAGGATTGGCGCTGCTCAATGACAAGATTGATCTTATATTGCTTGATGTAATGATGCCGAAGCTCAACGGAATGGAAACACTGAAAAGATTAAGAGAGAGCTGGCAAACACCGGTGTTAATGCTCACCGCCAAGGGCGAAGAAATTGACCGAGTCATTGGTTTAGAACTTGGCGCTGATGATTATCTGCCAAAGCCATTTAGCGACAGAGAGCTGCTTGCACGTATTCGCGCTATCTTACGTCGTACTCAGAGCAATGGTTCAGGTAAAAGCACTAAAAGTTCAGACTGTATTGAGTATCAAGATATTCAGATTTACCCAGGTAAACAGGAAGCTTACTGTCAGAGTCAGCAAATAGAATTGACCACTACTGAGTTTGCTCTGCTTAGTCACTTTATTCAAAACCCAGGACAAACCCTGACCAAAGAGGCTCTAAGCTTGGATGTTCTCGGTAAACGACTTGCCGCCTTTGACCGTGCCATTGATATGCATGTCTCCAACCTGCGTAAGAAGCTGCCAGAAAGAGAAGATGGTAAATCGAGGATCAAAACCTTGCGTGGACGTGGCTACTTATTGGTAGAGGAAGATTAATGCGTCTGCCTAAAATTACTAGCTTATACGGGCGTATCTTCGCAATATTTTGGTTTACCATGTGTTTGGTGCTGATGGCGGTACTGTCACTGCCGCACCTAGATCCAAGAAAAGCACGAGATATTCCAGTTGAGCATTATGAGCGAATGATCGAACTGAAAAACAGTATCGAAAAGCGCTACGCTAAAGATACCAACCTTGCTCGCGTATTGTTTAAGCTTGAAGGAGGTAAACGCTCATCACGAGATCCTCGCCCACGTTTCTTTGTCACTGACTTAGAAGGCAACCTGCTCACCACGCAAAACCACAAAGATTTTAAGTATCGCGCACTGCAAAACTTTATCACCAGCGTCGAAATCGATAGCCAACCCAAGCAAAAACTCTATGGTCACTATATGCTTGCAGGTCCACTCCCCGTTACTATAGCTAAGCAAGACCTGCTGCTATATGTCGGCGTGAAATGGAACCAGCCACCACCTTTCTTATTGCGTATGTTTGATAGGCCATTCCAGTTGTTGTTTGCGGTTATGTTGGTTAGTACCCCGCTCTTACTCTGGCTGGCATGGGCACTAAGCCAACCTGCTCGTAAACTTGAACGTGCGGCAAAACGCGTCGCTAAAGGGGAATTTATTATTGACCCAGAGCTTGAAAAAGGCACCAGTGAATTTCGTCAAGCGGGAGCAAGCTTTAATCAGATGGTAGAAGCCGTTAACCAGATGATCTCAGGCCAGCAGCGCTTACTATCGGACATTTCCCATGAGCTTCGTTCACCGTTAACTCGACTACGAATGGCAAATGCACTCGCTACCCGAAAACAAGGCGAAAGCCCAGAGTTAACGCGTATTGATACTGAAGCACAGCGCTTAGAGCAGATGATTGCCGAGCTGCTAGAGTTGTCACGTATGCAGGTTGACAGCCATCTAACAAGAGAGCCTCAACCTATGGCTAGTTTATGGGAGGCAATTCTTGCTGATGCCCAGTTTGAAGCTGAACAGATGGAGAAAGCGCTTACCTTCAATGCCATTCCTGAGCGTATTATTTCCGGAAACCCAAAACTGTTGATGAGCGCCTTAGACAATATTGTCCGCAATGCTATCTATTACGGTCGAGACCGTATCGAAATTGAGTTTACTGAATCTCATCAGCAAATCATGATTGCGGTTGATGACAATGGCGAAGGAGTACCCGACCAAGAGTTAGATGCGATTTTCAGACCCTTCTACCGAGTATCGACTGCACGAGATAGGCATAGCGGCGGAACGGGGTTAGGTCTGACTATCACTGAAAGTGCGATACGCCAACACAGTGGGTCCATTGTGGCCAAACGCAGCAAGCTCGGCGGGTTAAGAGTCGAAATAACTCTACCACTCGGTGCTGATAAATAACCCGACAAAAGATATAGTTGATAATAGATCTCATTATCATTTAAAGTAAATCCTTCAATTATGGAGGATTTACTATGTCTCACACTTTTCCAGAACTTCCTTACGCATACGACTCACTAGAGCCTTACATTGACGCAAAAACAATGGAAGTCCATTACAGCAAGCATCACCGCACTTACTTTGATAAGTTTGCCACCGCAGTTAAAGGGACTGAACTAGAGTCCGCATCACTACATAATATCTTTGCCAATATATCTCAGCACCCTCCCGCTGTACGTAATAATGGTGGCGGTTACTACAACCATATTCTCTACTGGAACTGCATGACACCGAACGGTGGAGGCGCACCTCAAGGAAAGCTCGGTGAAGATATCGTGTCTACCTTTGGTAGCTTTTCAGCCTTCCAAGAAAAATTCACTCAGGCAGCAATCAATACCTTTGGCTCTGGCTTTGCCTGGCTGATTGTGAAAGATGGCAAGCTGGTGATTACTTCAACTAGCAACCAAGACAACCCTCTGATGGATGTGGCGACTGAGCAAGGTGAGCCCATCTTGGCTCTCGATGTATGGGAACATGCTTACTACATCAGCTACCAAAACCGTCGCCCTGACTATATTGAGGCTTGGTGGAACGTCGTCAACTGGGACGCCGTGAGCGAGAACTATGCCGTTGCTCTAGCTCAACACTCATAACAACAAGCATTGAACTAACAAGGTCGAACTTGGCGGCTCTGTGCCGCCACAATGCCTAAGCATTTTTATGTTCAGAAAATCAATTGGATTGGTATTATACTCTCTAGCCTATGAACCATCAGCGTTAAGAGTTAGTCATGTTTGATATCGCCTTGTACGAACCAGAAATTGCCCCGAATACGGGTAACATTATTCGCTTATGCGCCAACTGTGGAGCCAACCTTCACTTAATCGAACCACTTGGTTTTGATCTAGAAGAGAAGAAAGTACGCCGAGCGGGATTGGATTACCATGACCTAGCACGCGTTACCCGCCACAAAAATTACCAAGCTTTTGTCGAGTACCTAGAAAAAGAACGCGGCGAGTACCGCATCTTTGCTTGTACGACTAAGACAACAGGCCATCACGTCGATGCCAACTTCCAAAAAGGTGACGTACTGCTGTTTGGCCCTGAGACACGCGGCCTGCCTGCAGATTTAATTGAAAATATGCCGATGGAACAACGTATTCGCATTCCAATGATGCCAGATGCGCGTAGCTTGAACCTGTCTAACGCGGTTGCCATCATTGCTTTTGAAGCGTGGCGTCAGATGGGGTTTGAAGGGGCTCAGTAGCGGGAAGCGAGAAGCGAGAAGCGAGAAGCGAGAAGCGAGAAGCGAGAAGCGAGAAGCGAGAAGCGAGAAAAAATTAAAGGGTTGGCGCAATGTGTCAACCCTTTCTCTTTCAGCGTAAACATCTAAGTCTTAACAAAAACTACCAACGTTTCTATCTCGAAGGGCGAAGCCCGCTCTCGATTCTCGGAGAGAAACGTTCTAGCATCTGGCTGTCTGCTCGGCCCTACGGGCGAGCCACAAAACCTACCGCTTGGTATGCTTTCTTCAATGTTTCAGCGGCGCGAGCCGAAGCTTTCTCAGCACCTTGCTTCATTACGCTGTCCATGTAAGCGCGATCTTCACGAATGCGGCGATATTCAGCTTGGATTGGCTCAAGCATTGCCACTACAGCTTCCCCAACATCTTTCTTGAATGGACCGTACATTTCAACGCCTTGGTACTGAGCTTCAATCTCTTCAAAGCTCATACCTGTAGCTGCCGAGTAAAGACCCATTAGGTTTGAGATACCCGCTTTGTTATCCCAATCATGGGCAATGCGTGGTGGCGTCTCGGTATCAGTTTGCGCTTTGTTGATCTTCTTGATGATCGACTTAGGATCTTCAAGCAGAGTAATCACGTTCTTGCGGTTGTCGTCTGACTTAGACATCTTCTTAGTGGCATCTTGCAGGCTCATTACACGCGCATTCACTGTCGGAATATACGGCTCTGGCACTTGGAAGATTGACTGCTCTGGCGAGTAGATGTTGTTAAAGCGGTTGGCAACATCACGCGCAAGCTCTAAGTGCTGCTTCTGATCACTACCTACTGGTACTTGGTGAGCGCCGTATAGCAAGATATCTGCAGCCATAAGTACTGGGTAATCAAATAGGCCCACGTTTACATCACCAAATTGGCTAGACGAGTCTTTCGAGTAACGGGCTGACTTGTCCTTAAACTGAGTCATACGGCTCAGCTCACCCATTTGGGTGTAACAGTTAAGAAGCCAACCAAGTTGAGCATGCTCTGGTACGTGTGACTGAACAAATAGCGTGCTCTTTTGCGGATCAACACCAACGGCAAGACAGATTGCAAGTGCGTCTAGAGTGGCTTCATGCAATGCTTGCGGATCTTGGCGAACCGTAATTGCGTGAAGGTCTACCACACAGTATTGGCAATCGTAATCATCTTGCATCTGTTGCCATTGACGTAGAGCACCCAAGTAGTTACCGATACTTAGTTCACCTGATGGTTGAACACCACTCAATACAATGGGTTTGCTCATGGGAATAGTTCCTTTGACTTCTTATGCTAAATAATGAAAAAACCGTGTGGTTTCAACCCACACGGTTTACTCAGTGTACTCATTGGCGAGTATTTTGAAAGCTCTTTTATCGCTGTTAGGCTGAAACCGTTAAGAGTTCAGCTAAATCTGCGAGAGTATCTGCGACATAATCTGGCTCAGAGGCAGAAATCGGTTCTCCGTGGTTGTAACCGTAAGTAAGACCAAACGAGTGACAACCTGCATTTTTCGCAGCTTTGATGTCGTTACTTGAGTCGCCAACCATTAACATTTGTTGTGGCTGACAGCCATGCTTTTCAAGCAACCAATTCAATGCCATTGGGTTTGGTTTTTTCTCTGGGAAAGTATCACCACCAATCACATCTACAAAGTATTGAGCAATGCCGTGCTTAGTAAGAACATCTGGCACAAACTTAGATGGCTTGTTGGTCACTAATGCCATGATAAAACCAGCTTGATGCACCTCTGCCAAAGTCTCTTTTACTGTTGGGTACAGGTGGCTTAGCTTGTGACCACTTTGCTCATAGTAATCGTCAAATAGCACTCTTGCTTTAGCTTGTAGCTGTGGGTCAAGATCAGGAGATACCGTTAGACTACGACTTAACGAGCGACTAATAAGCACGTCTGCACCATTACCAACGTAATCACGAACCTGCTCTTCTGTTACCGCTGGGTATCCCAATGCCTGTACTGCTTGGTCCGCCGCAACAGCCAAATCAGGCACACTATCAAGCAGCGTACCATCTAAATCAAAAGCGATAAGTTTAATACTGCTCATCGAATCAGTTAACCTTTACTAGTTCAGCGCGCATTTGGTCGATCACTTGTTTGTAATCAGGCTGGTTAAAGATAGCCGAACCTGCGACGAACATATCTGCACCTGCTTCTGCGATCTCTTTAATATTCTCAACCTTAACACCGCCGTCGATCTCTAAGCGAATATCACGTCCTGACTCATTAATCATTTTACGTACCGCACGTAACTTATCGAGAGTCTTTGGAATAAACGACTGACCACCAAAGCCAGGGTTTACTGACATAAGCAGAATCAAGTCCACTTTGTCGATGATGTACTCTAGGTGAGATAGCGGCGTGGCTGGATTAAGAACTACACCCGCTTTGCAGCCATGCTCTTTAATCAATTGCAGCGTACGGTCAACGTGCTCAGATGCTTCGATATGGAAAGTGATCATCGACGCACCCGCTTTAGCAAAGTCAGGAATGATACGATCAACTGGCTTAACCATTAAATGTACATCGATAGGTGCTGTGATGCCGTAATCACGTAGCGCCTGACAGATTGGTGCACCGAAAGTCAGGTTTGGCACGTAGTGGTTATCCATTACGTCAAAATGAACCACATCTGCCCCTGCTGCGAGTACTTTTTCTACGTCTTCGCCTAAGCGAGCCATATCCGCAGACAGAATTGATGGAGCGATAAGGAAATCTTTCATACCTGACCTCTAGTATTGATTGGGCATCATTGCACACTGAAGAAACTTTGCGCGCAATTCTACCTAAGCTAGAGGTGAGATGATAGAGAAGTGTGATGAAATGTGATTATTTGCTCTCAACAGGTCTGAATAGCGCAAGAAGTTCATCAACTTTGTTACGCCCTGCACCATTGCGGCTAATCGTGCGTTTCACCTTGACGACATTCAGCTCTGCGCCATGATAAAGGCGACGAGTCAAAGTGGTATCGTGGTTCGAAATCAGCACGGGAATACCGCGTTCAACCGCTGCTCTCTCAGCCACGTCAGCCAATGCAGCTTGGTCATCAAGAGTGAAACCATTACCTGCATACGAGGTGAAATTGGCTGTCGTAGAGAGCGGTGCATACGGCGGATCACAGTAGACAACACTGCCTTTGCGCGCGCGCTTAAATGTCTCGTGGTAGCCTTCACAGACAAACGTCGCTTTCTTCGCTTTTTCAGCAAAAAACTCTAATTCAGCTTCCGGGAAGTAAGGCTTTTTGTAAGAGCCAAACGGTACGTTAAAGCCGCCTTTTTTGTTGTAACGGCATAAACCATTAAAACCAAAACGGTTCATGTACAGGAACGCCAAAGAGCGATACATCACATCATCTGTGGCATTGAACTGGCTGCGAACATCGAGGTAAGCCTCTTTGCGATTGTTTTCAGGGCAGAACCAACGCTTCGCCTCAGTAATATACTCTTGCGGGTTTTCTTTAAGAAGGTTGTACAGGTTGATTAGATCTGGGTTGATGTCTGCGAGCAAATACTGATCATAGTCAGTGTTAAGAAATACAGACCCGGCACCTACGAACGGTTCTACCAGCTTACGAGCTTCTGGCAAGTGACGCTGGATATCTTCGACAAGTCCGTATTTTCCACCCGCCCATTTCAGGAAGGCTCGCTGCTTCTTCATCTACTGCTCTATCTATCAACCACAAATTAGGGCTGCGGAATGTAACATATTTTGCGATTAATCTCAGGCATTTTTGCGATTGCACCTTGTTTCTAATTGTCTTAGTTAGTGCGCTCAATCTCTCGTTGCACTTGGCTTAGTGACTTAGCCCACGGTTCTAAGTTTTGCAGCTCAGTAGATAAACCTTGAACGGCATCACGCGCAACCTGAATGGTTGGATAATTCTGGTATGTCACTATGTACCAATCGACTCCATTGCGCTGAGTAGGATAAATAAAGACTTGATTGGCGAGTTGATGACGATCGATAAACTTCTGTACTTCTTCAAGTGAATTTACCGCCGCCAATTGCAGAGTGTAACTACGTGGTGAAAAGCTTTTTAGTTCATCTTTGGTAAAAGAGAATTTGATCACCGTTGAACTTGGTGCCGCCTCTTTCGGTACTTCTGGTTGTGGAGCAGCTTGTTCCTGAGGTTTTACAACCTGATCGACTTTAGATTGCTCAACAACTTGTTCAATTTTACTGGTATCCACTTGCTCAGCTTTGCCTTCCATTAAGGCATCCACCACATCAGATTCTATCACCACACGTTGATGATCGTCATCTGTGTTACCGACACTCAATACTTGCTCCGTCACATCGGGTGGTAAAGCGAGTGAGTCATCTTCAGCGCTAGCCATGGTAGGGTCAACCACGTGTTCGGGCTCTATCACTGTACTTTCAGCACCGGAGGTGACCTCCGGCAAAGTTGGAATTACCGTCTGCTCGATAGATTCTGCTATCTGCTGCGCTTTGTCATCGGGAGATGGCTGCGACATCATCCACCAGTAACCACCACCAATGAATACCAGTAGCGTGACAACCAACAACGCAATATTGATGGGTGAGCCCACAATTGAGCGGATAATAATCCTTTTTTCCACTTTATGATCCCCTAGAGCCATGATTTCGCCCGGACGGCGAGCAACTGTTCGATACGCGTTACGAACGCGTTTCTCCATGTCATCTTCGACAAACCGAATCACTAATTGTTCAAAGAATCGATCCGCCTCTTCTTGGCTAAGTGGTTCAATTTCAAGATCAATCGGCTTGTGTTCTTGACCATAACCCAAACGAGTCAGTAATGCATCTAGGCTGTTCGATTGAGCGAACAACAACACATTCACCGTCCAACCTGGGTTGACTTGTGCTTCGAGAACCAGCATCCACAGTTCAGAAACAAAGGATTCGGTCAGCAAATGGGCATCATCGATCGCAATCACCACATCACAGGTTTCACCTTGCATGATGCGCGAAAAAGATTCGACCAAAGAGTCTGCCGGATTAAAAAGCGGTTCAGAAATCAACTGAGTGAGAATTGTAGAACGACGCTGAGATTCATCTTGATTGGGATAACACATCAGTAAAGACTGGTTTTTGTCTTGTGCCCACGCCTCAAGATAATATTGTGCCAGCCAAGTTTTCCCCGCACCTGGAGCACCACCAAGTGTCACTAGATTCGAGCCAAAATTAGTCAGCAACTGCAAACGTTCTAGCAGTTCTGTTTGTGAGTCTAACTCCAACACACGTGGGTCATGCGCCAAGCTCATTGCGTTATCCTAATGAAAGTACGCGTAATACCAAACTAACTCAACGGCCAATGGCCTAGGTTAGATTGGTACCACTAACAACAAGAATTATACTGTGCGCGCAAAGTCGATTGCTTGTTCAATGACCGACTCAGGGACACCTTTTACTACATCGGCTGTGCCGATACTGGTAGGAAGCACCAGACGAAGCTCACCAGCGAGTACTTTCTTATCGCGCATCATATGCTTGATAAAGTCGGCATACGACATCGTCTCTGGCGTCTGTACTGGCAGTTGGGCTCTTTTCAGTATAGAAATAATTCGTTCAACTTGCTGCTCATTGATAAGACCTTGAAGTTGAGCCGCTTTTGCAGCCATTACCGTACCAGCAGACACAGCTTCACCATGTAGCCAATTACCATAACCTAACTCAGCTTCAATCGCATGACCAAATGTATGACCTAGGTTCAGCAATGCGCGAATTCCCGACTCTTTTTCGTCCTGTGCAACGACTTCTGCTTTTATTTCACAACAACGAGCAATCGCATAAGTAAGGGCTTGCTCATCGAGCTGATAGAGTTTATCGAGGTTCTCTTCTAACCATACAAAAAAATCTTGGTCGTAGATAATACCGTATTTGATCACTTCAGAAATGCCAGCAGCAAACTCTCTTTGCGGCAGTGTTTTTAAGCAGTCGGTATCGATGACTACAGCTTTGGGCTGGTAAAAGGCCCCAATCATGTTTTTGCCTAACTTGTGGTTGACTGCAGTTTTCCCACCCACAGATGAATCTACTTGCGACAATAAGGTTGTCGGGATTTGAACAAAATCGACACCTCGCTGGTAACACGCGGCAGCAAAACCTACCAAATCACCAATCACCCCCCCCCCAAGAGCGACTACGACCACATCACGGGCATAGCTTCCTTCAAGCAGGTAACTCATAATAGTGTTGAAAGTCTCTAACGATTTGTACTGTTCACCATCTGGCAGTTCAAGAACGGACGCTTCGCAACCGAGCTGTTCAAGAAGTGAGAGGATTTTATCGGCGTACAGTGGTGCAACAGTGACATTCGAAATCACCACCACTTTTTGTTTTGCCGATAAGAAAGAGAGGTGGGCCGGATCATTAAATAATCCGGCACCAATTGAGATTGGATAGCTACGCTCATCTAAGCTGACCGTAATCCGTTCCATGGGTATTCTCCAGTTGCTAAAAAAAAGTCTTAACGTTCTTCTAGCATTTTTACGATCTGGTTGGCTACCACTTTTGCACTTTGATCGTCTGTACGTACTGTGTAATCCGCAATTTCTTCGTAAAGTGGGTTGCGCTCGCCTGCAAGCGATTCTAGCACTTCACGTGGATTATCAGTTCGTAATAATGGTCGCTTCTTGTCGCGGTTAGTGCGCGCAAGCTGCTTTTCAATCGTTGTTTCTAAGTAAACAACAATACCGCGTGCAGAAAGGCGATTGCGGTTTTCTTTGCTCTTGATTGAACCGCCACCTGTTGCAAGTACAATACCTTGCTCTTCAGTGAGGTCGTTAATCACTTTTTCCTCGCGATCGCGGAAGCCTTCTTCACCTTCTACGTCAAATACCCAAGCGATATCTGCGCCAGTACGTTCTTCAATAACGGTATCAGAATCAACAAACTCCATATGAAGTTGTTGAGCTAGATGTCTACCGATAGTGCTTTTGCCGGCACCCATAGGGCCAACAAGGAAAATATTGCGTTTCTCAGCCATGTTTAGCAGTAATTTACAACGTTAATTCAATGACATCGCCACAAGAAAAGCCAGTGTGATACTAGCGATGGAGATGCTTGTGGCACCTATTCCTCACAGATAATTCGTGATAAGACCCGAAATTATCTAGATAAGGTGGCATTAATGCAAATTTATTTTCGTCCTTAACCGAATTCTTACTCAATAACGACCTTTGGAGTGACAAAAATTAACAGTTCACTCTTGCCCATTTGCTGGTATGTACGGCGAAACAGCGTCCCAAATAAAGGTATATCACCTAACAGTGGAACTTTCTCCACTGCATCGGTCACGCTATGTTGAAAAATGCCGCCGAGGACCACGGTCTCCCCATTGTTCACCAGCACTTGAGTACCGATGCGTTGAGTATTGATCGCTACCGCTTCCCCGGTACCAGTTTTCACCACATCACCAGGCCTATCTTGAGTGACATTCAAATCGAGAATAAGTCGGTTGTCAGGCGTAATTTGCGGTGTCACTTTTAAACTCAGTACTGCCTTTTTAAAAGAAACGCTTGTTGCACCACTTGATGAGGATTCTAAATAAGGGATCTCACTACCTTGCTCAATATAAGCCGGTTTCTTATTGGTGGTGATCAAGCGCGGGCTTGAGATAACCTCAGCTTTCGACTCCCTCTGCAATGCCGAAAGCTCAAGATCGAGTAACATATCTGAGCCAAGTTTCGCGACTTGAAAGGCTATCGTTGATGCATTGGCAGAGGTCGCGGCGAGATTGACATTGAGCATGTCATCAATCGGCACTGTTTCAAACAAGTTGGCTTCTATACTGCCGCCAATAGAAGTGCTGCCATTAGTGTTGCTAAAGCCCCAACGGACACCAAGCTCATCTAGGTTTCCTTCATTAACAGTGACAATTCGCGCTTCAATTTGCACCTGTTTAACGGGGACATCTAGCGCGTCGACAATAGAACGAATAGTAACTAAATTTTCCTCTAAGTCTCTAATTAACAAAGCATTGGTTCGTTCATCGATACTTAACGAGCCTCGAGAAGACAGCATACTTAACTCCTCACCACCATCAATTAAATCTGCTATATCTGCAGCTTTAGCAAAGTTAACTTTGATGATATCCGATGTCAGCTCTCCTAGCTGCTCAGTCAAACGGACACGCTCTAAAATTTGTTGCTCATGAGCATCAAACTCAGGTTTTGGGGCCACTAGCACCACATTACCTTCAACTCGTTTATCTAACCCTTTGGCCTGCAAAATAATATCAAGCACTTTCTGCCATGACACTTCCTTTAAGCGTAACGTCAGGTTACCAGTCACAGAGTCAGAGACGACGAGGTTGAAGTCATTGTAGTCGGCAATCAATTGCAAAACGTTGCGAACCGGAATGTCTTGAAAATTGAGTGAGAGCTTTTTGGTTTTTTGTTCGACAATGCTGCTTTCTTCATTAGCGGTCTGTTCCAAAATCGGGATCACTGTCACGAATAACTTATTGTCTTCTAGAAGATCTTGGTAGCTGAACTCGCCACCAATGGTCACCATAAGCACCACCTTATCTGGGTGGTGAAACACTTCAATATCACTAACATCAGTGCCAAACTCAGTGACATCAAATACCTTGATTAAATCATCTGTCACTTGGGTCTTTAGTAGATCTATTCTCAGTCCCTTAGCCACTTTCTGGATATCGACAATAGCGCGCGAGTCAAAGAGTGTAAGCACAATTTGAGCATTGCGATGTTGATTAAGATTGAAATCCAACTGCTCTAATCGATTGATGTTCATCTCTTGCGCGTAGGTCGTGCAAGGTAGATAGGTTAATAGCAAAACAACGCATTGCAACCAGACCGTGACAAATGCGTTCATTCCTTTATTCATTTTGTTCTCAATCCATTATTTTACTTAAGCGCTAACTTGGTATCACGCAGATGCCAGCAGCCTAAACCGTCGGGAAGGGCTTCTTGAACTACCATATAATCAACCGCCACTTTGGTTACCTTACCGTGGTTCGGCCCTAAGTATTGACCTGGGTTAAGTTGCACTAAGTGGCCCGTTGGAGCTTCAACAAGCGCTGACACCTTACCTGAACGGCTCATCACACCTTTGAGACGTAATTGACTCAACGAAAACGACTCTAGCTGGCTTGCTCTACCTCGGAATTGGGGTTGCCAACACTCTTTTTCTCTCGCTTGCTGAGTGACAGATAAAGCCGCTTGAGGTAGTTCAAACGGCTGCCTGATGTTATGAGCGGTATAACGCGAGATTTGGACATCAATCATCGGCTCAAGCTCTCTGAGTTCTATCTGAACATCACGTTTTAGTTGCTTCAGATACACATCAAGTGGCTCTTGGTTCGCTTTGCAGCCTGAGGCGATAACAATCCAGCACAAAAGGGATTTAGCTTTCATCTTTGACCTCGGGTCTCAATTGGTAGGTATAGCCACGAACTCGAAAATGAAGCGTACTACTTTCTAAACTCACGCGGTGCCAATACACATCGTCAAAATTGATAATTCGAGGCAAGGTAGCAATTGCTTGAGCAAAGTCACCAATGTTGTGGTAGTGACCTGTTAACTCGATATTGAGAGGTAACTTATAGAGAAATTCCTGACTGTGTTTTTGCCCCCAATCAATACGGGTGAAAGTGAGTGAGTTTTTCAAACCCACTTGATTGACTGACGCCAACATAGAGGCGAGTTCTTTTTGCGCCGGTAACTGGCGAGAAAGAAAGTTGTAACGCAGTGCAAGCTCGTCTAATTGCGCCTTTAATCGCGGTAGTAGCATGATCTTGTTGGTCTTAAGCGCAACTGACGCCTTATGTTGCCTCTCTTGCCGTTTTAACGCCTCAAGCTGTTCCTGCTTAGGGTGAATATAGAACCAGTAACCAATGCCCTGTAGAATCATAATAAGTAGAACAACGACCACAAGCTGATAAGCAAAAGGCCACTCACCAATCTCTTCAATGTCAAATTCGAACTTATTCATCCTCCCCTCCAAACAGCGAAAAAGAGACCCTGTAAGACTGATACTTACTGGCGAATCGCGCTGTACCGTGAACAATAGAGTGCATCTCTACATTAGTCAGAACCGGGGACTTTTCGAGGTTGTCCAGCATGGTAGCCAAATGAGAAGTAGAGTCGCTAATGCCCGCTAACTCGATTTGTCGACCATCCATCTTTAATTTGTCTACATACACTCCACGAGGAATAAGCTGGGGTAATAGATTCATAAAGTCGGTCGTTTTATTGCGCTGGTTTTGTAGCTGTTCAATCACCACCAGTCGAGCCAGCAACGCTTGGTGCTCACCTTCGACGACTTTCAACTGGTTGAGTTGCTCATCAAGCTGTGACTCATGGCGAATGAGATAATTATTGCGCTTATCTTGCTGCGCTCGTTGCTGCTCTAGATACATGCCAATGCTCCACTGGATAAGCAAAGCAATACTGCCCCCAAGTATCATCAGCAATATAAAGCGCCTTTGACGCGATGCTCGCAGCTCTTCACGCCAAGGAAGCATATTAATGCTATGCAGCATGGTCCTGCTCCAACCAAGTCAAACCACGCAGAGCAATCCCCGTTGCCGAAGTAAACCGATATCCGTTGGCAAGTATTGAGAAAGATTGACCACGCTGAGGCAATGTCAACAAACTAAGTGGGTTGAGGTACTCGCACTCAATGTGTAAACGCCGAGTAACTTCATCTGCCAAAATTACAGTGTTTGCCCCAGGACCAGAAAGCCAGACTCCACTGATCACGACACCATGCACTGAAGCGATAAGCTGTAAACTACGTTGAATTTTGTCAAGTAACTCTGTGACAAAACGTTTGCTTTGTTGCCCCACCGCGATAGATCTTTCAGCTTGATGTTTCCCTATATTGTTGTCTAACACCACTTCTTTGCAGTAAGGCGCTTTATCAGGAAAATCAATACACAATGAACTGCACTCAAAGTCGACGTTAACCAACAACCAGTCTGATTTGTTGTTCGCTCGTGCAGCAATTTGCCAAATATGAATCAGTGCGTGAGTGCGAGTGTCGACGATAATAGGCTGAAAAGATGCGCTTTTGAACAACATGGCCTGTTGCTCGACCACCTCTTTCTTAGTCGCATAGACTTGATAACTGGCTTTTGAATGGTCTCCACTATGAGATAATTGGACGTAATCTAGGTTCAACTCTTCAATCGGAAAAGGCGATTGATTAGAAAATGCTTGGGTAATAGCATATTCAATTTCATGACTGCCATGTACGCTATCTATCTGTAATATCTTACTTATTACTGCGTTATCTGGTATCGCCAATGCAACTTTGCTACTAAATCGCGGCAAACACTTCCTTAGTTCTTTGAGTTTCTTTACAATTTTCTGATAATTTGACATATGGTTATCAGGGAAAATGCCGACTTCGATTGGCAATTCTTGATAGTCGACAAGAGCAAATGCGCCCTTGTTTGGCTTAAGAACCACCGCTTTAATACTGTGGTGTCCAATTTCAATGCCTGTAACTAATGATTTACCCATGCAGCTTAGCTCCGTACTTTTTTGCTTAGCTCATACGCTTAAATTGATGGTTAAATAAGCACATAGACAAATTGAGCTAAATTTTTAGCTTAAAGTACAAGGGTTTGCATATGGTGAACCCAATCAATCAGGGAATCTCCGGTGAAGTTCATAAAGCGCCTACTTATATTCACATTGATTTGCATAATTCTTGGGGTCGGTACGATATTCGGCTTCTACTTATATGTGAAACCAGAGCTACCAGACGTAGCGACACTGAAAGATGTTAAACTACAAACGCCGATGCAGGTGTTTAGCCAAGATGGCAAACTGATCTCTCAGTTCGGTGAAAAACGTCGTATCCCTGTCGCCTATGACGATATCCCCCAGCACCTGATCGAAGCCCTTATCGCAACGGAAGATAGTCGCTTTTACGATCATCCAGGAATCGATCCCATTGGTATTACCCGTGCCGCAGTGGTAGTTGCACTCTCAGGTTCAGCCAAACAAGGCGCGAGTACGATTACTCAGCAGCTAGCGCGTAATTTCTTCCTCTCTAACGAGAAGAAGATCATGCGAAAAATCAAAGAGATCTTCATTGCGATCCATATAGAGCAACTACTTAGTAAAGAAGAGATCATGGAGCTGTACGTCAATAAGATCTTCTTAGGCTATCGTTCGTATGGCTTTGGTGCTGCAGCGCAAACCTATTTTGGTAAAGAGCTTCAAGATCTAACTCTAAGCGAAATCGCCACCCTAGCAGGGATGCCAAAAGCGCCTTCGACCATGAACCCTATTTACTCTATCGAGCGCGCTACACATCGTCGTAATGTGGTGCTACTACGTATGTTGGATGAAAAATACATCACTCAAGCTGAGTATGACCAGGCGCGCGAGGAAGAGATCCTTTCTCGTTATCATGGTGCTGAAATCGAACTCAGTGCACCATATGTGGCTGAGCTAGCTCGCGCTTGGATGGTGGCTCGCTATGGTCAAGAAGAAGCCTATACCTCGGGTATGAATGTCTACACAACTGTAGACTCCAAGCTGCAAGCAGCAGCGAATAAATCTGCTATCGACAACCTACTCACTTACGATGAGCGTCACGGCTATCGCGGTGCTGAAAAAGTACTTTGGCAACCAGGTAAAGGCGCATTTGATGAACAGAAGATCGATAAAACACTGGATAACGTACCTACCTATGGTCAACTTGTTCCAGCAGTTGTCACCCAGGTAGATAGCAAACAAGTGACCGTTTGGGTTAAGAACCAAGGTGTTAATAGCATTGAATGGGATGGTATGAAGTGGGCACGTAAGTTCCTCACAGATGACCGTCAAGGACCAGCACCAACGAATGCCAAAGAGATTTTAGCCGAAGGTGAACAAATTTGGGTACGTCAGGTTGAGAACTTTGTTGAAGGTCAAGAGCCAAGTTTTGCATGGCATCTAAGCCAAGTACCCAATGCCAATACAGCGTTTGTGGCAATGAACCCTGAAAATGGTGCGGTACTCTCATTAGTTGGTGGTTTTAACTTTGTGCATAACAAGTTTAATCGTGCCACTCAGTCAGTTCGCCAGGTAGGCTCAAGCATCAAGCCATTTATTTATTCCGCTGCCATAGACAAAGGGTTAACGCTAGCCACTCTGATAAACGATGCACCTATTAACCAATGGGATAAAAGCCAAGGTACAGCATGGCGTCCTAAAAACTCACCACCAACTTACATTGGTCCTACTCGTCTGCGTATTGGTCTAGCACAATCGAAGAACGTGATGGCAGTGCGTGTACTACGTGAAGTTGGTCTAGATGAAACACGCCAATATTTGACTCGCTTTGGTTTCGATATCGACCAAGTGCCTCGATCCGAAACCATTGCACTAGGTGCGGGGAGCTTAACCCCGATGAAAATGGCACAAGGTTACTCAGTATTTGCCAATGGTGGTTACTATGTCGAGCCTTTCTACATTGACCGGATTGAAGGACCATTTGGTAACCTTGAGTTCGAATCATCACCAAAAGTGGTTTGTCATCAAGACTGTACCCTACCTGTCACTAACGAGAATGAATTTGCAGAGCAAGATGTTGTCACTGAAGACACCAACGAGCCTCAACAATATGCACCTCAGGTTATCTCAGAGCAAACAGCATTCTTAATGCGCGAGATGATGTATAGCAACGTTTGGGGTGGCGGCAACTGGCGTGACGGTACTGGCTGGAACGGTACGGGTTGGCGTGCTCAGAAATTAAAACGTCGTGATATTGGTGGCAAAACCGGTACTACCAATGACTCTAAAGATGCTTGGTACAATGGATATGGTCCTGGCATGGTAGCTATTTCTTGGGTTGGCTTTGATGACCATAACCGAAAGCTAGGCCGAACCAAATCGAACAGCAACCTAGGCAAAGACCAAATTACGGGGGCTGAAGCTGGAGCTAAAACGGCTCAACCTGCGTGGGTTAATTTTATGCGCACTGCACTTACTGGTGTCCCACAGCAAAGCAAAGAGATCCCGCAAAGCATAGTACGAGTACGAATTGACAGAGACTCGGGTCTATTAACTAATAAGTTCGACTCTAGCTCTATGTTCGAGTACTTCTTAGAAGGGACTGAGCCTACCGAGTATGTGACAAATGAAATTACTGACAGTATCTACACTTCTGATGGCGGTGAAGAGCTGTTCTAACCATTAGTATACTGAAAATAAAAGAGGTTGGTGTTTTCACATCAACCTCTTTTTTATTGTCTCGACACTCTACTTTAGCGGTTGTCTTCAAGCTGATTTTTTATCGCTTGTGCCAACTGCTCAAAGCGCGAGCGAAGAGGAGACCCTGGGCGATAAGCCAACACAATGCTACGCGATGGCTCCGGATTGGTTGCGGGTACATAACATACCCCATCTTTCTCTTTCTCTTTCGGCAACGACAGCTCTGGCAACAAAGTAATACCCGCGCCTGCGGCCACCATATTACGTAGCGTTTCTAGGCTAGTAGCTTTGAATCGCTCATCATCTTGTGCACCTGCGGCAAAACAGAATCCTAACGCTTGATCACGTAAACAGTGTCCATCACCAAGTGCCAACACGGTTTTCCCATTAAGCTCAAGCATATCGACTTGATCCAACTTAGCCCACTCGTGGTCACAAGGCACCGCAATACTTAATGGCTCGTTATAGACTTCAATCTCTTTGAATGGTGCCGTTTCCGCAACTGACGCTAACACCAAACAGTCTAGCTTTCCATCTTCTAGCTGGCGCACTAGCTGATGCGTTTGCGCTTCATGGAGAAACAGTTCTAGATCAGGGAACGACTCTTTAAGCATTGGGATAATTTTAGGCAGTAGATAAGGGCCGACGGTCGGAATAAAACCGATATGCATTGGGCCGACCATTTCACCCGCTTGACCACTCGCCATATCTTTGAAGGTTTTCACCTCAGACAAAATGCGCTTAGCTTGATCAACCAGTTGCAAGCCCGCATCAGTGAACAGTACTCGGCGACTACTGCGCTCTAAAAGTGCCGTGCCTAGTTCATCTTCCAACTTACGAATTTGACCACTTAATGTTGGCTGACTGACAAAACAAGCTTCCGCTGCTTTACGGAAATGTTTGTGCTCAGCAAGCGCGACCAAATACTCAAAGTCACGAATATTCATTACCTCTACTCCCCACCTTTAAGATAGAAATTACCTATCAAAACCATAACATTAAACGATTGGAGCTATCAAAGAATTTCTTCAATAATGACCCCATCGAGACAGAGCACAGTCACTACACTGATAAGACTCAATAATAAAATTACAATAATCCGCTATTAAGGAAACCAATATGTTTGCATCTAAAGAAGGTCAAAACGTACCACAAGTTACATTCCCTATTCGTCAAGGTGACGCTTGGGTTCACGTCACCAGTGACGAGCTATTTAAAGATAAAACCGTGATTGTGTTTAGCTTGCCAGGCGCTTTCACTCCGACTTGTTCATCTAGCCATCTGCCACGTTACAACGAGTTGTTCTCAGTTTTTAAAGACCACGGTGTTGATGAAATCATCTGTATGTCTGTTAACGATACTTTCGTAATGAATGCTTGGAAGTCAGACCAAGAAGCAGAAAACATCACTTTTATTCCGGATGGTAATGGCGAATTTACTGACGGTATGGGTATGTTGGTAGACAAGAATGACCTAGGATTTGGCAAACGCTCATGGCGTTACAGCATGCTAGTGAAAAATGGTGTGGTGGAGAAAATGTTCATTGAACCAAACGAGCCGGGCGACCCGTTCAAAGTGTCTGATGCAGATACAATGCTTAAACACGTAGCGCCAGAATTCAAAACACAAGAATCGATTACTGTGTTTAGTAAACCGGGCTGTCCGTTCTGTGTCAAAGCTAAACAAGCACTGATTGACAACGATCTTCAATATGAAGAGATCATTCTAGGTAAAGATGCGACAACAGTAAGTTTACGCGCTATTTCTGGCCGCACAACAGTGCCGCAAGTCTTTATCGGTGGTAAGCACATTGGTGGCAGTGAAGAGCTAGATGCTTACTTAGCTCAATAGTAACTGAGCGAGAAGTATTCAAAAAAACGAGCTAAGTAGCTCGTTTTTTTCGTCGTTCTTGTAGTTACTTTTCTGCAGCAATCACAGAGATTTCAACCAATAAAGCTTCACGCGCCATATCTGCCGTTACACATGCGCGAGCAGGTGCATGACCTTCCGGAACCCAAGCATCCCAAACAGCATTCATTTCTTGGAAATCTTTCATATCCTTGATGTAGATAGTCGCTGAAAGCATATGCTCTTTATCACTGCCCGCTTCTAGCAATAGCTCTTCAACCTTATCTAGCATTGTTTGAGTCTGTTCAGTAATGCCTTTAGTTGCATCTGCGCAAACTTGGCCACAAAGGTAGATAGTTCCATTGTGCTTTACAATACGGCTCATTCGTTGTTTGGTTTGTTGACGTTCGATCATGTTTATCACTTTGAGGTTAATTGAGATATGCTAAGACCTCGTATGTTACCGAATTAACCGCAATCATGACATGTAAATACTGCAAAAATAGTGACTGGTTCTGGAAGAAAATAGGCCGATGCCAACGCTGCATGGATCAGCTCACTGTCTTATCCGTGTTGTGTTGGATCGTCTGGTGGTTCACTTTTCGTGACAACCCTCAGAGCATCGAGTCTATCGCGCTCATTATGGCAGGCTTTGCCTTCAACGGTTTGCTGTTTCTTCACCTCTGGATGCGATTTGTCATCTTGCCTTGGCGAAAAAGGAATGGAAAAGAAGATAAGTAGACGACGCCTAACTCGCTCGCCTATATTTGCTATGCGCTAAAAAGAAAAAAGCCCCAAAACCAATTATGGTTTGGGGCCTTCTTAGATTCTTCTAAGAAAAAGCAGTGGTACTTTAATAGACCGGGCTTTTTCTTAATAGTTCCCAAAATCCTCGATCTTTTTTGATCTTTTATTTGGATCTTTCTGAATCAGTTACTTAGGCAACGTTAACCCTTGCTATTGCTTGCTCGGCAAGGTTCACTTCCAATGCCACCTCATCACATGCGTGTTGTCTTGGGCACTGGTCACAATCTTTAAGCACTTTCTCAGGTAACAAGGACTTCGATGTTGGTAAGAAGGATTGCTTCATAAAGAATTCAGGGGTACGAGTTAGAACAAACACTTTCTTAATTGCCATTTGGCGTGCCTTTTCAACCAGGTACTGAACAATCGCACTGCCTTGCCCCTGACCTTGCCAGCCAGCCTCAACGCCAAGAGTACGTATTTCAGCTAACCCAGAATCATAAACATACAGAGATGCACAACCGGTAATTTCTCCATTGTGTTCAGTAACCGCAAAAGAACCAATATCACGCACTAGCTCACTGCGTGAACGAGGGAGGTTTTCACCTATGTTAGCCCAGTAAGCCACCATGCCTTCTAAAGAGTCAATATCGGTTAATCGAGCTGGTCGGACATTCACTGCTGAAGAGTCACGCTTGATCAGACGACCTTCTGCTTGCTCTACCGCATAAGCCACTTGTTTCGGCGACACGCCCCCAAGCGCACTACGTTTTTCAAGGCAAGATTCGATGGTCAGAATATCGTAGACATCTTCCTCAATCACGGATGAGAACTCTTTTAACTCCGCAATCGATAGCTCTTCGAGTGCGCAAGATTTGGCTATCGCCCCCACGACAGCAACACCAACGATATGGTGCGCTTCGCGGAATGGAATACCTTTCGCGACCAGATAGTCCGCAAGCTCTGTCGCGTTAGCATAGCCTTGCTTCGCCGCCTCTAGTGTACGCTCTCCGTTGACCTTAATCCCATCAAAACACAAAGCAGCCATTTCCATACAGTCGTTCCATGTATCTAGAGCATCGAACAAGCCTTCTTTGTCTTCTTGCATATCTTTGTTATATGCAAGTGGCAACGCTTTTACGGTCATCATCATGCCAGCCAAAGACCCGTAAACGCGCCCTGTCTTACCACGGATAAGCTCTAGAGCATCAGGGTTTTTCTTCTGTGGCATCAGTGACGAGCCTGAGGTCACAGTGTCCGCCAGTTCAATGAAGTTTGATTCACCTGAATTGTAAAAGATCATATCTTCAGCAAGGCGGGATAAATGCAGCATTGAAATTGAAGCCACCGACATCAGTTCCATCACATGGTCACGATCTGAGACTGAATCGAGCGAGTTGCGAGTTGCTCGACGAAAACCAAGATTGTGCGCGACTTTTTCACGATCGATTGGATAGGCCGTACCTGCCAAAGCACCAGAGCCTAGTGGGCAAGTGTCGAGACGATGAATCGCGTCATCAAGACGTGAATAGTCACGCTCAAACATTTCGACATAGGCAAGACACCAATGGGCAAAAGTCACCGGCTGAGCACGCTGCAAATGAGTATAGCCAGGCAATACTGTGCCTTGATGCTCTTTTGCCACAGCGACCATTTGCGCTTGCAGACGATCAAGTGCCATCAACAACTGCTGCCCCTGCTGGCGGCACCAAAGCTTTAAGTCTGTCGCCACCTGATCATTACGCGAGCGTCCTGTATGAAGTTTTTTACCCAAATCTCCCACTTTTCTGATTAGTTGCTGCTCGACCCATGAATGAATGTCTTCAGCATCTGAACGTAGGATCTGATGAGGATCTTCCATCACTTCAAGCTTGAGTTCATTCAATGCTAGTTCAAGTTTTTGCTGCTCTTGTTCAGTTAATACATCAACAGAGAGTAAAGCCTTTGACCAAGCGATTGAACCAACGATATCTTGTTCAGCTAGTCGGTAATCGAAGCGCAATGAGTCGTTAAAATCTTTGAATCTCGTATCTGCTGCTTGGGTAAATCTTCCGCCCCATAATGCCATCGCGTTTCTCCTGATTACCTGTGCTCACTAGTCGTGCTGGTTAGTAAAATTGCTTTCGTTAACTCTGAATTAGATTCAGTATTGTTTGATGGTTCAAAGTTACGGCAAATGAGAACAAAAATAAAGTATTAATTCACTTTTTCAACATATTTATTCAAAGGTAAATTCTTAAACTAACTCTCTTCTCTGAAAAGCAAAAAGCCCACTTGGCTAACCAAGTGGGCTCTAGATTTCTATCCGTCAGTGGTTATTTCTTCTGACTATTCAGGGCACGGATACGGCTTGATAGCGAGTAAAGACGGATAAAGCCTTCAGCGTGGCTTTGGTCATAAACTTCATCTTCACCAAAGGTCGCAAACTGTTCGCAATAAAGGCTGTTATCAGAACGCTTCTGAGTCACTGTCGCCTGACCTTTGTATAGTTTAACCACGACTTCACCATTCACGTCTTGAGCAAGCTCTTCTGATGCCGCCAGAATTGACTTACATAGCGGAGTAAACCAACGACCGTCATAAACTAGGTGAGAAGCTTTTACACCAAGCTCTTCACGGAACTCAAATGCGGTTTTATCTAGTACAAGTTGCTCTACTGCGCGAAGCGCTTCCATCATGATCGTGCCTCCCGGAGTTTCGTAACAACCACGAGACTTCATCCCTACTAGGCGGTTTTCAACGATATCGATACGTCCAACACCATGCTTCACACCTTTATCATTCAGGTACACTAGTGCGTTGTATGGCGTCATTGTTTCTCCATCGACACCGACAACTTCACCTTTTTCAACTTTTAGTGTCACGTATTCAGCTTCATTTGGCGCTTGCTCAGGATCGACTGTCCATGCCCAACAATCTTCGTCTGGCGCATTCCAAGTATCTTCTAACACACCACCTTCTGTAGAGATATGCCAAGCGTTCGCATCACGTGAATAAATTTTCGTTAATGATGCAGTACATGGGATATTACGCTCGGCGAGGTAATCAAGACACTCTTCACGGCTGACAAGATCCCATTCACGCCAAGGGGCAATGACGTGTAAGTCTGGTGCAAGTGCTGCGAAAGCCCCTTCAAAGCGCACCTGGTCGTTACCTTTACCGGTACAACCATGACAGAGTGCATCAGCACCGACTTGACGCGCGACTTCAACCTGAGCTTTAGCAATAATCGGACGTGCCATTGACGTTCCTAGTAAGTACTTACCTTCATAGTAAGCACCTGTTTTTAGCGTAGGGTAGATGTAATCTGCCACCATCTCTTCTTTTAGATCAGCGATGTAACACTCTGAAGCGCCAGAGGCTTTGGCCTTTTCTTCGATGCCTTCTAGCTCTTCTTCGCCTTGTCCAACATCGGCAACGAACGCGACTACTTCACAATCGTAATTCTCTTTCAGCCATGGAATGATCACTGATGTATCCAGACCGCCAGAGTATGCAACAACTACTTTATTAACTTGAACTTTGCTCATTTTCTTTCTCCAAATCCCGGCGCTGCGCGTGGCGGTCAGTGCTGCGGGTTACTTCCTGTTTAATCTATTTTTATCGCTCAATGCGACATGCATTCAGCTCTAATTCTTTACTACCAACTACTGTGGTAAAAACTGGGTTCCAATGCTTTGTCCGGCAAATAACTCAGTTAGCTTTTCTGGATAACGCCATGTTGCTACTTCTATTGGTCGTCCTAAATCATTGGCTGCTTCTAGTGCCGCATTCACTTTGACGATCATGCCATCGGTAATCACATGACCATTGATGAGGTTTTGTGCTTGTTTCTCATCAAGGCTTTTAATCAGGTGGCCTTTGCCATCCAGTACGCCGCTAACATCTGACAAAAGAACCAGTTCAGCGTCTAAAGCTCCTGCCACAGCAACCGCAGCTTGGTCAGCATTGATGTTCATCATCTGGCCTTGTTCAGTTAAACCAATAGAGCTGATGATAGGTAGTGCACCCGTTTGTAAAATCGCTTGCAGCACGGTTGAGTCTCCTGGCGTCGCCTTACCTACTGCGCCTAATTCTGGGTCTAGCTCTTTGACATGACATAAGCCACCATCCGCTAAACTCAAACCAACTGCATTAAGGCCATCTTTGATCGCTTGACCTTGCAACATCTTGTTGGCTGTTCCGGCTAGAGCGCCAGCAATCACTGGAATTTGCTCATAAGGGGTTACACGAAGCCCCTCTTTCTTGACCGTATCAAGTTGCAGCTTCGCCATTAGATCGTCCACCAGATAACCTCCTCCGTGAACGATCACAATTCGTCGCTGAGCTTGCTGTTGATATTGGGCAATCGCACCAAATACTTGGCTTAATGTCTCAGTACACGACAGTGCA
Source organism: Vibrio sp. VPAP30 (assembly GCF_001188205.1). Classification (NCBI taxonomy): domain Bacteria; kingdom Pseudomonadati; phylum Pseudomonadota; class Gammaproteobacteria; order Vibrionales; family Vibrionaceae; genus Vibrio; species Vibrio sp. VPAP30. The sequence goes on along the minus strand of NZ_LBLS01000010.1, from coordinate 30,999 downwards.
GCACCGCCTAATTTGATCACTAATGGAGTAAGTTTGTTATCTGTCATTACTTTTCCTTCTCTGCTCAATTAAACAAGAGCAGTCAGCTCTGGAAATCCGTAGTGGATGTTTAAACACTGCATCGCTTGACTAGATGCACCTTTTAGCAAGTTGTCTATCGCTGAAACAACGATGACATGCTCACCTTGAACCTTCCAACCTATATCGCAGAAAGGGGTATTCTCTACATTTTGAATATTCGGCAACGCTGACTCGATAAGACGCACTGCCGACTTGTTTTGATAAGCCGAGCTAAACGCTGCTACTACTTGTTGTTCAGATGTTTCTGCGATTAGCTTGATGGTTGTAGTAGCCAAAATGCCACGCTTAAAGTTTCCAAGATGCGGGGTAAAAATCACATCAGTGCCTAAGTGGCTGGCGATTTCCGGCTGATGACGATGATTAAACACACCATATGGCTGCAGACTTACTTCGCAGAAACTGTTGGTCATCGATGCTTTTCTGCCAGCACCGGAAACACCGCTAGTGGCATTAATCACAGGCCATTGAGCCGTATCCACCAAACCCGCTTCGAGTAAAGGCTTAACCGCTAACTGTGAAGCTGTTGGGTAACAACCTGGCACCGCTATAAGCTGACTATGTTTAATCGCTTGTGCATTCCACTCAGCCAATCCGTAGGCTGAGTTGTCTAACCAAGCATCATGCTGATGTTCAAAGCCATAAAACTCGCTGTAGAAGCCTTCTTTCTTAACGCGAAACGCACCGGACAAATCGAACACCTGGCAACCTTGCGCCAAAAACAGCGGCGCTAGGTCATGGCTAACTTCATGCGCAGTGGCAAGAAAAACCACATCCGTTTGATTAGCCACAGCTTCAACATCTTTGAGAGGAAGTACTGGTTGACTAATAATTCCAGCCAGCTTGCCGTGAAGCTGTGCGATGTCTTTACCTGCATCAAGGCTATTGGCGGAAACATATAAACCTGATAGCGTAAGTTCAGGGTGTTTATGCACCATCAAAGCAAGCTCTGCTCCGGTATAACCGCTTGCGCCTATGATTGTGGTTTTGAGCATCTCAGACATCCATTTTGAGTAAAAAACGTCATTTCGATAATGACTATAAATTTAAATTATTCAGCTTTTATTGGTTTTTTATTCAATAAAAGTGATTTAATATGTGTTTTACCTTCTTAGCCGAACTCTGTCAACAGGGAATGTAAACTAAATATGCAATTACCAAGTTTTATTGAGGTCTACAGCGGCCTGATTTCTACCTCTTCTATAAGCTCAACGGACTCCGGTTGGGATGAAGGCAACGCAAAAGTGATTGAAAAGTTAGCGACTTGGCTGAAAGACGTAGGCTTTGAAGTAAACTTAACTGAAGTAGAAGCGGGCAAATTTAACCTAATCGCCAAAAAAGGCTCTGGTGAAGGCGGACTGCTTTTGGCAGGGCACAGTGATACCGTGCCGTTCGATGAAGGGCGTTGGAATTTCGAGCCACACGCGTTGACGGAAGCGAACAACCGATTTTATGGCTTGGGTACAGCGGATATGAAAGGCTTTTTTGCCTTTATTATAGAAGCGGTTAAAAAAGTTGATTGGAGCAAACAGACCAAACCTCTCTATGTGCTCGCAACATGTGATGAAGAGACAACTATGCTCGGCGCACGCCACTTCACGGAAACCGCCCCATTTAAACCGGATTACTGCATCATCGGCGAACCAACTAGCCTAGTGCCTATTCGAGGTCATAAAGGTCATGTTGCCAATGCGGTGCGAGTGACCGGTAAATCGGGCCACTCATCTGATCCTGCTTTAGGGGTCAATGCTATCGAAATCATGCATGAGGTTTTATTTGCCTTAATGCAGCTACGTGACAAGCTGATTAAAGAGTATCATCATCCAGGATTTGCCATTCCTAGCCCGACGTTAAATCTAGGCCACATTCATGGTGGTGACAGTGCTAACCGTATCTGCGGCTGCTGTGAACTGCATTACGATGTTCGTCCTTTGCCGGGAATCAGCCTAGATGGACTAGATAACATGCTGCGCGGCGCACTCAAAGAAATCGAAGCCAAGTGGCCGGGCAGAATCTCGATCACGTCACTTCACGAGCCGATCCCCGGCTACGAATGTCAGCATGACCATCCATTTATTGGTGGTGTAGAAGAGATCTGTAGCACTCGTTCTGAGACGGTTAACTACTGTACTGAAGCCCCTTTCTTGCAGCAGTTATGTCCTACGCTGGTTCTTGGTCCTGGCTCAATTGACCAAGCCCATCAGCCAGATGAATTCCTCGCTTTTGAATTTATTAACCCAACTATCGATGTATTGTCGAAAGCGATGCATAAATATTGTTTTTAAATACAGGGCGTTAACGCTTTGCTGCGGGATGAAGGAAGCGGGAACGGGCTGCGCCCTATGGAGAGTTGGGCATTTTGGGAAGGTTGTCGTATTACGTCAACCCTTTTGCTGAGAACGCCTCGTTACAGATGAGGGATAAAAAAAGCGAACTCCTCTCGAAGGACGGAGTCCGATATCGAAGCGCAGCGTTCTATAGGGTGCAGCCCGTTCTCGTTTTCCACAGGACGAAGTCCGTTCCTATAGGCGAAGCTCTCATTCTGTAAGAAAATTTCAACATATTTAGTCATTATCATCACATGCAAAGCGTTACATTAACTTGCACAATTATTGCAAACTTAGCCTACAGTATTTGACTCACAGCGATATTTTTCGCTAGATTGTCTACTTAACAAGGAACATTGGATGTAATTTTTTTACAAGGCAGGATGATAATGAACGAGAAATACTCTGCGCTCAGAAGCAATGTGAGCATGCTAGGACACTTGCTCGGTAACACCATCAAGGATGCACACGGTGACGTACTTCTAGAGAAAGTAGAAACCATTCGTAAACTTTCTAAGTCCGCCCTCGCAGGCAATCAACAAGACAGAGATAGCTTGATTGATGAAATTAAAAGCCTGCCAAATGAGCAACTAACCCCGGTTGCTCATGCATTCAACCAATTTCTCAACCTGACCAATATGGCAGAGCAGTATCACACTATCTCTCGCCATTGTGATGCTCATGTTTGTGAACCAGACGCGATTAATTCCCTGTTCTCTAAACTTGCTCAAAATGACATTAGCAAGTTAGATACGGCGCAAGCAGTGCGCGATCTTAATATTGAACTGGTACTGACAGCGCACCCGACAGAAATTACTCGTCGTACCATGATCCACAAATTGGTCAAGATCAATAAGTGCTTGTCTAAGCTAGAGCTTAGCGATCTCTCAGTCAAAGAGCGTCAGAAAACAGAGCGCCGTCTCGAACAACTTATCGCCCAGAGCTGGCACTCAGACACAATTCGTAAGCAGCGTCCGACACCACTTGATGAAGCAAAATGGGGCTTCGCAGTAGTTGAAAACTCACTTTGGGAAGCAGTGCCTGACTTCTTACGTGAACTTGACTTACGTCTAGAAGACCACCTTGGTGAAGGTCTGCCTATCGACGCGCGACCTGTTCATTTCTCCTCTTGGATGGGCGGTGACCGTGACGGCAACCCATTCGTCACCCACACCATCACTCGCGAAGTGTTATTACTTTCACGTTGGAAAGCCGCTGACCTTTACCTCAATGACATCAATGAACTGGTTAGCGAGCTATCGATGACTCAGTGCAATGACGCAGTACGCACCCTAGCCGGTGAAGGTGAACACGAACCTTACCGCGCGGTACTTAAAGAGCTTCGCGCACTACTGAATGAAACCAAAGAGATCCTTGACGCTAAGATCAATGGTCAGAAGCTCGCTGTCAAAGCACCACTGCAACGCGTTGAGCAGCTTTGGGAGCCGCTATACGCATGTTACCAATCACTGCACGAGTGTGGTATGGGGATCATCGCGGACGGCTCACTTCTTGATACATTGCGCCGCATTAAAGCTTTCGGCGTTCACCTAGTTCGTCTCGATGTTCGTCAAGAAAGTACTCGTCATTCAGATGTATTGTCCGAGCTGACTCGCTACCTAGGTATTGGCGATTACGACCAGTGGAGTGAGCAAGATAAAGTTGCTTTCTTAACCAATGAATTGGCATCGAAACGTCCACTACTACCTAGAGACTGGCAGCCGTCAGAAGCGGTTAAAGAAGTCCTCGATACTTGTAAAATAGTTGCTGCGCAGCCGCGTGAAGCGTTTGGTGCCTATGTCATTTCAATGGCCCGTACTGCTTCTGATGTCCTTGCCGTTCACCTGCTTTTGCAAGAATCAGGTTGCCCTTACCGCATGGACGTATGTCCACTGTTCGAAACGCTCGATGACTTAAATAATGCCGAGTCCGTTATCAAACAGCTGATGGGCATTGACCTATACCGTGGCTTTATCCAAAACCACCAAATGGTCATGATCGGCTATTCCGACTCTGCGAAAGACGCAGGTGTTATGTCAGCGGGTTGGGCCCAGTACCACGCAATGGAATCACTGGTCAAAGTAGCCGAAGAGGAAGGCGTGGAACTGACTCTATTCCACGGCCGTGGCGGTACTATCGGTCGCGGTGGTGCGCCTGCCCACGCAGCACTACTATCTCAGCCACCAAAAAGTTTGAAAGGTGGTCTTCGTGTCACTGAGCAAGGGGAAATGATCCGCTTTAAGCTCGGTCTTCCTGAAGTTGCAGTCAACAGTTTTAGCTTGTATGCAAGTGCCATCCTGGAAGCGAACTTGCTGCCACCACCAGAGCCTAAACAAGAGTGGCGTGATTTAATGAACGTTCTGTCTGAAGTTAGCTGTGAAGCTTACCGCAATGTAGTACGTGGTGAAGCCGACTTCGTTCCTTACTTCCGTCAAACAACGCCTGAGCTAGAACTGGGTAAACTGCCATTAGGTTCGAGACCGGCGAAACGTAACCCGAAGGGTGGTGTAGAAAGCTTGCGTGCGATTCCTTGGATTTTCTCTTGGAGCCAAAACCGTTTAGTACTTCCAGCTTGGCTCGGTGCTGGTGAAGCAATCCAATACTCGGTAGATAAAGGGCATCAAGCGCTACTAGAAGAGATGTGTCGTGAATGGCCATTCTTCTCGACTCGCCTAGGTATGCTCGAAATGGTCTACACAAAGTGTAATTTGGAGATTTCTCGTTACTACGATGAGCGCTTGGTCGACACTAAGCTATTGCCACTTGGTGATCGTCTACGTGAACAATTGCAAAAAGACATCAAGTCAGTACTTAACGTAGAAAACAATGAGAACCTAATGCAGAGCGATCCATGGGGTCAAGAATCGATTCGTCTACGTAACATCTACGTAGAGCCGTTGAACATGCTGCAAGCTGAATTGCTCTACCGAACTCGTCAAAATGAACAGACGGCACCAGAACTGGAAGAAGCGCTAATGGTAACCATTGCGGGCATCGCCGCAGGTATGCGTAACACAGGTTAATCTTCACTCTAAAACCAAGAAGGTTGGTGTGAAATCACCAACCTTTTTTTATCTCTTAGCGCGCTTTGGTTATAGAAAGTAGAACCACCACTGCGTCATTTTTACCCAATTTACAATACAATCATCTAAATGATGCGCACTATTGAGATTTTTGTCAGTTTTTTGGGATATTTTGTCCTTCTATTCTACTTTATGCTTATTATTTAGATATACTACTTCACCGCTGCGGCAACTTCTATAAAATCTTACATGCTACAGCTTTCGATATTTTATTATCGATCCTAGGTGATAAACGGCTTTTTTAGGTGACATGACCAACATTGTTGGTGCCACTTTTTCTACTGATGATCAGTGCCAATCAGAAGCACGACAGAAATTAAGTGGTTGTACTTAGTAGTTTATTGACCATTTGGATTGAAGACATGTCATTACCACACGTTATCTTAACCGTTCTAAGCACTCGCGATGCGACTGGATACGATATTACTAAAGAATTTTCAGCCACTATCGGCTATTTCTGGAAAGCGAGCCACCAGCAAGTTTATCGCGAACTAAATAAAATGGCTCAGAATAACCTAGTCACCTGTGTACTAGAGCCTCAAGAAGGCAAGCCAGACCGTAAAGTATATTCAATTACCGACTCTGGCCGTACGGCGCTAGGTGAATGGTTTGACCAACCGACCTCCCACCCAACCGTCCGTGACGAGTTTTCAGCAAAGCTGATGGCTTGTGCAGTACAACCATCAACTCCATACCGTACTCAACTGGCTGAACTGGTAGAAGAATCGCGCAAGCTGGTTGCTCACTACCAAGAAATCGAAAATGCTTACTACTCAACAACAGCAACGCTAGATAAGCAACAACGTTTAGAGCGCTTAACATTGCGCAGAAACCTGCTGATTCGCCAAGCATGGATTGAGTGGGCTGAAGAAGTTCTTACTGAACTAGACGCTCTAGGTTAAAGCGAAAAGCGAGAAAAATTTAAAGGCTTGGTGTATTGCACTAAGCCTTTTTTCTTCTAGGTCATCCTCAAGGACGAGTGAGTTGGGGATCTCTTCTAGCGAGTTGAGAACCGTAAGAGATTCCCTACTCGCTCCTTCGTCACTCTACGGAATGACAAACTCTCTTCCTCCCGAAAGACGAAGTCCGTTCTAGCTTTTAGATCCCATCCCCACCAATAAAGCTTTGTGAACGACCATTAAATTGTTGGTCCATATCCAAAGATGGCTTATCGGTCTTAGGCCTGCCAACAATCTTAGCCGGAACCCCTGCCACTGTGGTATGAGCGGGAACAGCTTGAAGTACTACTGAACAAGAGCCAATCTTAGCCCCTTCTCCAACTTCAATATTACCGAGAATCTTAGCTCCAGCACCTATCATTACACCTTCGCGGATTTTCGGGTGACGGTCACCGCACTCTTTGCCTGTACCACCTAGGGTGACATCTTGGAGAATCGAGACATCATTCTCAACAATTGCGGTTTCACCAATAACGATACCAGTAGCGTGGTCTAACATAATGCCTCGACCAATCTTAGCTGCAGGGTGAATATCTACCTGACACGCGACCGAAATTTGGTTTTGCAAATACGTGGCAAGAGCAATACGACCTTGCTTCCAAAGCCAATTAGCCACTCGATAGCCCTGTAAGGCATGGTAACCTTTCAAATACAGCAATGGCATAGAATACATTGCGACAGCGGGGTCTCGGTTAACCGTAGCACAGATATCACAAGCCGCAGAAGCACTAATACTTGGGTCAGAGTTTAGGGCTTCTTCAACCACTTCCCTGACTGCCATCGCTGGCATCGACACCGTATTAAGTTTATTCGCCAGAATATAACTTAACGCCGCGCTCAAACTATCATGCTTAATGATGGTCGCATGATAGAAGCTTGCTAACATTGGCTCTTGCTCAGAAAGCTCTCTTGCTTCCTTAACAATGGTTTGCCAAACCTTCTGTTTCTCACAATGTTTCATGAAATATCCTAGTACTGAATCCCTAGTATCTAGATACAAAGTCCAGTGTTGCTGTTGTCTTCTATGCTTCCGCTTTCTTATCGCGAGCGAGCAAATCTTTCGCTGCTAAGTTTGCATCCTTCCCTTGATACAATACTTGATATATTTGGTCAACAATTGGCATCTCAACACCCATGCGCTCTGCCAATAAATACACCTCTTTGGTATTGCGATAACCTTCAACAACCTGGCCAATGTCATCTTGTGCTGTATCGACATCTTTGCCCTGACCTAGTGCTAAGCCAAAGCGGCGATTACGAGATTGGTTATCGGTACATGTCAGTACCAAATCACCTAATCCTGCCATACCCATAAAGGTTTCTGGCTGTGCACCTAACGCAGCACCCAAACGGGTCATCTCTGCTAAACCGCGAGTGATCAAAGCCGTACGCGCATTGGCACCAAAACCGATACCATCAGACATACCTGCGCCAATCGCAATCACGTTCTTCACTGCACCGCCTAATTGCATACCGATGAAGTCACTGTTTGCGTAGACACGGAAAGTTTTGCTGCAATGGATTTTTTCTTGTAGATCAGCCACAAAGTCGTTGTCTGGTGACGCAACAGAAATCGCTGTTGGCATTCCCATTGCGAGCTCTTTCGCAAACGTAGGTCCAGACAGAACCGCCAATGAGTGTCCCTCGCCTAAGGCTTCATTTGCAACGTCTTTAAGCAGGCGACCCGTTTCAGGTTCTAGTCCTTTGGTTGCCCAGCAAATACGTGAATCGTCTCTTAAATGTGCTTTCACATTATTTAGCACAATACCAAATACATGACTTGGTACCACAACCAGCAAATCACGACTGGCTTGAACCGCTTTTTCTAAGTCAGATTCCACAATCAATGATTTAGGAAACTCAATTCCAGGTAGAAACTCGTGGTTGGCACGATCTGCTTCCAGACGAGCCATATGCTCAGCTTCATGGCCCCAAATTACTACATTGGCACCATTACGTGCTAAAGAGATGGCAAGCGAAGTACCGTAGGAACCGGCACCAAGTACGGTCATTGCAATTTCTTTCCCGTAGGCATTGTTGGTCTTATCTTTCATTATTCCGCCTGATTGTCATTAGGGTGACTAGAATCTTGCCGCTAACTATTAGTATTGCTACTAAATATCAGTGGCAAGAATCCAATCCTATAAACAAAAAATGCACATCGCATCAAATAGAGACGCTCTGTGCATTTTATACCGCACCTCTGTTACACAGAGGAATCAGTCATTACGCTTCAGCTTCACCTTCTTGCTGAGCTTGCTGCTGTAGGTAGTTCATAAACAGAGCATCAAAGTTAACTGGTGCAAGGTTTAGTTGTGGGAACGTACCTTTAACCACTAGGCTTGAGATAGTTTCGCGAGCGTAAGGGAATAGGATGTTCGGGCAGAATGCACCTAGACAATGCGCTAGTTGGCCAGCTTCCATCTTATCTGCAGTAAAGATACCACCTTGTTGCACTTCACATAGGAACGCAGTCTCTTCAGCGTTCTTAACCGTTACTGTCAGACGTAGAACAACTTCGTATACGCCTTCACCTAGTTCACGGCTTTGAGTATCTAGATCTAGCTTAACATCTGGGTTCCACTCTTTTTGGAACATGTCTGGTGAGTTTGGTGCTTCGAAAGATACGTCTTTAAGGAAGATACGTTGAATTGCGAAGTTTTGTGCTTCTTGTTGTGGTGCTGCTTCAGCCATTTTAAAAATCCTTTAATCCTGCGATAAATAGTCTGATTGGAGACTAACTGAGAGAGCTTGCTATGACTAGGGTTCCAATGAATTTCGTGGAACTCTTCACATCTCTCTAAAACAAACGCCGATTTTTCAATCAGCGTTTAAGGCATTTGGTGTTTGAATTACTTCTTACCTTTCACTAAAGGCATGTTTGCTTCACTCCAAGCAATCAAACCATTTTTAAGCAGACTTACATTTTCAAAGCCCGCTTTAGCAAGAAGGTTAGCGCTCTCTTGAGCCGTTTGACCTGTCTTACACACTACAATGATTGGGTCTGATTTGTGGTTTTCAAGGCTTCCGAAGTTACCTGCTTTGATATCAGACGGCAAAATGTGAAGTGCATCGGTAATGTGTCCTTTACGGAACTCATCTTTACTGCGGATATCAACGACTACACCACTTTGATGGTTCATTAGCTGAGTAGTCTGTGCTGCAGTGATTTCTTTGTATGCAGCTGTCGTTGATTTAACGATATTCATGATAAGGGCGACTAGTAGACCAACCCATACCAGAGATAAAATCATGTTCTCTTGAAAAAATGCGATGTACTCTTGCATGTCCTGTGCTCTTTGATAATAGAGCTGCCACTTCAACAATGAAGGATGTATTCCCAAAATAGTTGGAGTTGCAGCTAGGCGACAAGCCAATTCAGCCCTATGAGCATAGTAGTCCTATGTGATTAGGGCGGCCGGCGATCCGGTGAATTGGCGTAGTCAACAACGCTGCTGCTTCAACAATGAAGGGAATTGCAGCTCTAGACTAAAAATTCAGATTGGAAGTATAGCGAGGTTAAGATGCCTACGCGAGTCAATTACACTCAGAATAAGAATCTGTTGCACATTTCCTTACGCTATCGGAAACGGAAACGCCGTGACCTGATCAATATGCTCGCAGCCGATCGCTAGCATGATTAAGCGATCAACCCCTAGTGCCACACCTGCACATTCAGGTAAACCTGACTTGAGTGCTGCGATTAAATGATGATCGATCGGTTGAGGACATAGTCCCATCTCAATGCGCTTGGCATTATCTTGTTCAAATCGCTTGAGTTGTTCTTGCGGATCATCAAGCTCATGGAAACCGTTCGCTAGTTCTATGCCTTTAAAGTAAACCTCAAAGCGATCGGCAACACGTGAGTCTTGCTGATTGATCTTAGCCAGTGCCGCTTGGGAAGCCGGGAAGTCGTAAACAAAAGCCGGGGCACTTTGGCCTATCTTACCTTCGACACCAATACTAAATAGTAGTTGAAGCAAGGTATCACGGTCTTCCTCTGGCTGCGCAATATCACTTAAGCCTAGCTTCTCGGCTGCTAGCTTTAGCTCTGCCATTGTGCCTTCTAATGGGCAGACGCCAAGTAAATCAATAAAAGCTTGTTGGTAGGTCATTCGCTCCGCTTGACCACATTCAAGAACGACTTGCAGTAAAGCGTCCATTTCATCCATCAGTTTATGGTGATCAAAACCGACTCGGTACCATTCCAACATGGTGAACTCTGGGTTATGGAAACGGCCGTTCTCTTCGTTGCGAAACGCTTTGTTTATCTGATAAATACAACCACTACCCGCTGCCAGTAGTCGCTTCATATGAAATTCAGGGCTAGTCATTAAATAGAGTTTACTGCCATCCGCATATCCCGGACCTATAAACTCGGTCTGAAAAGTATGTAGGTGAATATCCGTCACTGTCGCATGGCTCATGGCCGGAGTATCGACCTCCAGCACGTTTCGCTCAGCAAAGAATTGCCGTATCTGCGCAAGCACATTCGCGCGCTGTCTAAGTTGCTTTATCGACGCTGTGGGCTGCCACTGATCACTCATAACTCAAATCTCACTGCTTTATCTGGCTGAGAAAATATCAAGTTTCCTGCTATTTGCCTAGCAAATTACCACCGAGCAACAAGCTTACAAATGAAGCAAGATTTCAACGTATTACAGAACATTAATTCGCCTAGCCTGTATTAGATATTGCCCAAGCTAATGTCATGTAACAGCGCCTTAACAAACCTCTACTATCTACTGCTCTATCAATCATTTCTTGCCGTGATTGCAATCACATAACCTATATTTTTTATGCTCTTGAATGCATTACCGGAGCAAAAACCTAAATACATCAATTTTTCTGCAAACTAGCTCTTCTACACTAACCCTACCACTTTTGGGGAATTACCCCATTTAACTATAACAAGCGGATTACTCCGCAAATTCACACTGGAGGATAACTGTGCAAACTATCACCACAGATATCGCAGTCATCGGCGCAGGCGGCGCTGGTCTTCGCACTGCTATTGCAGCAGCTGAAGCAAACCCTGATTTAGAAGTCGCACTCATTTCTAAAGTTTATCCAATGCGTTCTCACACGGTCGCAGCGGAGGGTGGCTCGGCAGCAGTTATCAAGGATGAAGATAGTCTAGACAACCACTTCAACGACACTGTTGGCGGTGGTGACTGGCTATGTGAACAGGACGTTGTTGAATATTTTGTAGAAAACGCGACTCGCGAAATGATCCAAATGGAGCAATGGGGCTGCCCATGGAGTCGTAAAGAAAACGGTGAAGTCAACGTACGCCGATTTGGTGGTATGAAAGTTGAGCGTACATGGTTCGCGGCTGATAAAACTGGCTTCCACATGCTTCATACCCTATTCCAGACATCAATGAAGTACGACAACATCAAACGTTTTGATGAGTACTTTGTGGTGGATCTGCTTGTCGATGAAGGCGAAGTGCAAGGTCTTATCGCTATCCACATGTCAGAAGGTGAACTCGTTACAATTAAAGCCAAGTCTGTTGTTTTAGCAACAGGTGGCGCAGGTCGTGTTTATCACTGTAATACTAACGGCGGTATCGTAACCGGTGATGGCATGGCAATGGCTTACCGTCATGGCGTACCTCTACGTGATATGGAATTCGTTCAGTACCACCCAACTGGTCTTCCAGGTACAGGTATCCTGATGACCGAAGGCTGTCGTGGTGAAGGCGGTATCATCGTTAACAAGAATGGCTACCGTTACCTACAAGACTACGGCATGGGCCCTGAAACTCCAGTTGGCCAGCCAAAGAACAAATACATGGAACTCGGTCCTCGCGACAAGGTTTCACAGGCTTTCTGGCACGAACAGCAGAAAGGCAACACCATAAAACATCCTCTAGGTGATGTGGTTCATCTAGACCTTCGCCACCTTGGTGAAGAGTACCTGCAAGAGCGTCTACCGTTTATCTGTGAGCTAGCGAAAGCATACGTTAACGTTGACCCTGCGAAAGAACCAATTCCAATTCGCCCTACCGTTCACTACACCATGGGTGGTATTGAAACTAACGGCGAATGTGAAACGCGCATTAAAGGTCTATTCGCGGTAGGTGAATGTGCTTCTGTTGGTCTTCACGGCGCTAACCGTCTAGGTTCTAACTCACTGGCTGAGTTCGTGGTATTCGGCCGTGTTGCTGGTGAACAAGCAGTGAAGCGTGCAGCGGAATTCAAGGGCTGGAACGAAGAGTCTATTGCAGCTCAAGTCAAAGATGTTGAGCAGCGTATCGCTGCATTAATGAACCAAGAAGGCGATGAAAACTGGGCAGATATCCGCACTGAAATGGGTCATACCATGGAAGCGGGCTGTGGTATCTACCGCCAAGAAGATTTGATGCAAGCGACCATTGATAAAATCACTGAGTTGAAAGAGCGTTACAAGCGCATCAGCATCAAAGATAAAGGCAAAGTGTTCAACACTGACCTTCTGTACGCTATTGAAGTGGGCTACGGCCTAGAAGTGGCAGAAGCTATGGTTCACTCTGCAATTCTGCGTAAAGAGTCTCGTGGTGCCCATCAGCGTCTAGACGATGGCTGCACTGAACGTGATGACGTTGAGTTCCTTAAACACTCTCTGGCTTTCTTTAAGCAAGATGCCGCACCAAATATCGACTACAGTAAGGTGACCATCACTAAGTCACAGCCTAAAGCTCGTCTTTACGGTGAAGCAGCTGAGAAAGCAGCCGCTGAAGAAGCAGCTGAGAAAGCAGCCGCTGAAGAAGCAGCGCAAGCGGCGCAAAAGAACGCAGAGGAGCAAGCATAATGTCAGCAAATCGCATCCAAAAAGTAGAGGTTCTGCGTTACGACCCAGAGAAAGACGCGGAACCGCATTTTCAAACCTTTGAGGTTCCGTTCGATGAAACCATGTCGACCTTAGATGCACTCGGCTACATCAAAGATAACCTAGACAAAGACCTTTCATACCGCTGGTCTTGCCGTATGGCTATCTGTGGCTCGTGCGGCATCATGGTAAACGGCGTACCTAAGCTGGCATGTAAGAGCTTCTTACGTGATTACCCGAATGGCGTGAAGATTGAGCCACTGGCAAACTTCCCGATTGAGAAAGACTTAATCGTTGATATGACGCCGTTCATTGAGCGTCTTGAAGCGATCAAACCTTACATCATTGGTAACGATCGCAAGCCAGAAGATGGTACTAACATTCAAACGCCTGAGCAGATGGCTAAATACAAGCAGTTCGCTGGCTGTATCAACTGTGGTCTATGTTACGCAGCTTGTCCGCAGTTTGGCCTCAATCCTGAGTTCATCGGTCCAGCTGCACTTACGCTAGCGCATCGCTACAACCTCGATAGCCGCGACAATGGTAAATCTGAGCGTATGGAACTCATAAATGGTGAAAACGGTGCATGGGGCTGTACCTTCGTTGGTTACTGCTCAGACGTATGTCCGAAGAACGTAGACCCAGCGGCAGCGGTAAACCAAGGTAAAGTTGAGTCATCTATGGACTTTGTGATTTCAATGTTCAAGCCTGATGGCACTCCAACAAAAACAGCAGAGGAGGCGTAAGATGAGCAACCGTAAACCTTACGTTCGTGAAGTAAAGCGAACTTGGTGGAAGAACCATCCGTTTTACCGCTTCTACATGCTTCGTGAAGCAACTGTACTGCCATTGATTCTTTTTACTATTTTCCTAACTTTCGGTTTGGGTTCTTTAGTGAAAGGTTCTGAAGCTTGGCAAGGTTGGCTAGAGTTTATGGCAAACCCTATCGTAGTAGCGATTAACATCGTTGCCCTGCTTGGTAGCCTGCTTCATGCTCAAACTTTCTTTAGCATGATGCCTCAAGTAATGCCAATTCGCTTAAAAGGTAAGCCAGTGGATAAGAAGATCATTGTGCTAACTCAGTGGGCTGCCGTGGCATTTATTTCACTAATCGTCTTAGTCGTGGTGTAAGGAGCGTAAACGATGAAACCTAATTACTCTGTAGATAGAGCTCCTAAACGTTCTGATGAGCCAATCTGGTGGGGCCTATTTGGCGCTGGCGGCACTTGGTTTGCGATGATCACGCCGATTACTGTGCTTGTACTGGGTATCTTAGTACCACTTGGTGTAATTGACGCGCAAGCATTGAGCTACGAGCGTGTGGCAGATTTTGCTACGAGCATTATTGGCGCACTGTTTATCATTGGCACGTTAGCCCTACCAATGTGGCATGCCATGCACCGTGTCCATCATGGTATGCACGACCTGAAATTCCACACGGGTTTGGTCGGCAAGATCGCTTGTTACGCCTTTGCAGGTCTGATTTCTGTACTCGCAGTGATTTTTATCTTTATGATCTAATCACTAACCTGTAGATAAAACAAAGCCCGCTCAATTGAGCGGGCTTTATCTTTTTAGTTCGATTACAGGATAAAACGACTTAGATCTTCATCTTCAATCGTATCTCCAAGCTTGCCTTTCACATACTCAGAATCAATCGTAAGCTTAGAGCCAGCTTTATCCGTAGCTTCAAACGAGATCTCATCCATCAAGCGCTCCATTACTGTGTGTAAGCGGCGAGCACCGATGTTTTCTGTTGTCTCATTCACTGTCCAAGCAGCTTCTGCGATCTGGGTAATACCATCTTCGGTAAACTCAATATGAACATCCTCTGTCTTCATTAGCGCAATGTATTGCTCTGTCAGTGACGCTTTAGGCTCTGTCAGGATGCGTTTGAAGTCATGACTTGAAAGCGCTTCTAGCTCGACACGAATTGGCAAGCGACCTTGCAGTTCAGGGATCAGATCAGATGGCTTAGCTACTTGGAATGCTCCTGAAGCAACAAATAAAATGTGGTCTGTTTTTACCATGCCATGCTTAGTTGAAACCGTGCTACCTTCAATAAGTGGTAGTAAGTCGCGTTGTACACCTTCACGAGAGACATCAGGGCCAGAACTTTCACCACGCTTACAAATTTTGTCGATCTCATCGATAAATACGATACCATTGTTCTCAACGTTAAAGATCGCTTGCTCTTTCAGCTCTTCTTGGTTTACGAGTTTCGCTGCTTCTTCTTCCGTCAGTGCTTTGAATGCTTCTTTGATCTTCAACTTACGCTTCTTCTTGGTGTCACCCGCTAAGTTTTGGAACATACCTTGAAGTTGGTTGGTCATCTCTTCCATACCCGGAGGAGCCATGATCTCAACACCCATTTGCGGCGCAGCGACATCAATTTCGATCTCTTTGTCATCTAATTTGCCTTCACGCAACTTCTTGCGAAAGGTTTGGCGCGTATTTGAAGTACTTTCATCTTGCTGTTCGTTTTGTCCCCAAGCATCACGTGCTGGCGGCAATAATGCGTCCAGAATACGCTCTTCAGCTTGCTCTTCTGCGCGAAATTTTACTTTTTCCATCGCTTGTTGATGAGTCATCTTAATCGCTACATCGGTTAGATCGCGGATAATAGTCTCCACTTCCTTACCCACATAACCTACCTCAGTAAATTTAGTCGCTTCGACCTTGATGAAAGGTGCATTTGCCAATTTCGCTAAGCGGCGAGCAATTTCAGTTTTACCTACACCAGTTGGGCCAATCATCAGAATATTTTTGGGCGTCACTTCAACTCGCAAACTCTCTTCAAGCTGCATACGGCGCCAACGGTTACGCAGGGCAATGGCCACTGAACGTTTCGCATTTTCTTGACCAATAATATGGCGGTTCAGTTCATGGACAATTTCGCGTGGAGTCATTTCAGACATAGTCAATTTCCTTAAATTCTTTAGCTACTATCTTTGCTTATTCAGCCTTTAGTTACTCTGCTTGAGTGGCCGGAATTTCTAGTTCTTCGATAGTGTGATGATGGTTAGTGAATACGCAGATATCACCAGCAATTTTGAGTGATTTCTCAGCGACTTCACGCGCATCTAGTTCGGTATTTTCGAGGAGTGCGGTGGCTGCTGCTTGGGCGAAATTACCGCCAGAACCAATAGCAATCAGATCGTTTTCAGGCTGCACTACATCACCATTACCAGTAATGATCAATGATGCAGTCTCATCGGCAACCGCCAATAGCGCTTCAAGTTTGCGTAACGCCCGATCGCTACGCCAATCTTTAGCTAGCTCTACAGCCGCCTTAGTCAGGTGGCCTTGGTGCATTTGCAACTTGCTTTCAAACTTTTCAAACAGCGTGAAGGCATCTGCTGTGCCACCAGCAAAGCCAGCGAGAACCTTGTTGTTATACAGGCGACGCACCTTACGAGCATTGCCCTTCATTACTGTGTTACCCAAAGATACTTGTCCATCACCAGCGATGACGACTTTGTTATTACGACGTACAGATACAATGGTAGTCACGAGTAGGGCCTCATAGTTGTTTTAATCTCAGTGTTAAGGATTATATGAGGTTAAAGATAGAGGAATTCAAGGGGCGGGATACGGGATGCGGGATGCGGGATTTTTTATCCTTTCCATAGCGAAGCGTTCCATAGGACGTAGTCCGTTCCTGTTATCCACAAGCAGAGCGTTCCATCAGCGCAGCTAATAAAAAACGAACCCATCAGGGTTCGCTTTTAATATTCTTACTGCGTTTCTTTCCAAATCGCACACGGCTCAATCTTGGCTCGTTGCAATTTATGCTTATCACGTTCTGCATCACGTTTAAACTTGTAAGGACCGAGTACTACGCGATACCAACTGCTACCTTCTTTCTTACGAATCTTACTGTTGATGCCTTGGAAAGCGATATCTAGCTTGCGCGTTTCAGCTTGCTGCGCCGTTTTATAGGCACCACACTGCATGATATAGGGGATATCTGAGACTACCTGCTCTTTGGCTTTTACCTCAACCTCGCGACTTGGCAAGGTGTCTACATAATCCCACTTCTCTTCTGGAGGTGGTGGCAGTTTCGCTTGTGGCTTTGGCTTCGGTTTTACTGGCTCAGCAACTGGTACAGGTGGTTCTGGGTCATTACTGAGAATATACAACCCATAGCCAAATACGCTCGCCAGTAAAATCGCCAATAAACCACTGCGCCATGGTTTACGACGTGGGGTAGACTTTTTCTTCGCAGGCTTGCGGCTACTTCCGCCACGGCCTCTTTTTACGTAATCTCGATTCGCCACTAGTTAACATCAATACCATCAATTACCACTGCCGATATGTTAATGCAGATTGTTGACTTATGACAGAGTAGAAATGGAAGCGGCGCATCAAAAATGCGCCACTAGTAAAGGTTAGACTCTAAAGTACTCTTGGTGGCGCAGCACTTTCACGCACCACTAACTTAGTTTCAAGCAACCTTGAACCAGCACGAACATCATGTCCACGTAGCAGCTCAAGCATCATCAACATTGCCTGACGGCCAATTTCATAACGCGGCTGCGAAATGGTCGTTAACGGCGGATCGCAGTATTGAGCAAAGTGAATATCATCAAACCCTACAATGGAAAGGTCTTGAGGAACACGTAAACCTAACTTCTTCGCTTCTTGAATAGCGCCAATGGCCATTGCATCGTTGTGGCAGAACACAGCGGTTGGCGCATCGGGGAGTGCTAATAGTTGGCGAATCGCTTTGGCTCCAGCTTCAAAGGTGAAATCACCCAACGTACAGTAATTAGGGTTCATTGCAATCCCTGCACGGCGTAGTGCTTGCTGGTAACCTTGATGACGGAACTGACATAGCGCTGCTGTTTCAGGACCGGAGATTTGCGCAATACGCTTGTGCCCCATCTGCGTCAGGTAGTTGACCGCTTCAAATGCCGAGGTCAGGTTGTCGATATGTACTGTTGGTAATTCAAGTTCTGGTGCAAATTCACAGGCCATAACCATGGGGGGTAAGTTCTTTTGTTCTGGCTTGCTGACATCAAAGGGCAAATCAGTGCCAAGCAGCAGCATACCATCGGCTTGCTTTGTAAATACCAGGTTTACAAACGAGCTTTCGCGCTTTTTCTGCTGCCCGCTATCGCCAAGTAAAACGATGTATCCATGTTCCATTGCCGCATCTTCAATTCCTCGAATGATCTCTGTGTAGTAAGGATCACAAATATCAGGAATGATAGCGATGATTGTTTTTGATTCGTTGCGACGCAAATTGCGCGCCAACGAGTTTGGTGAATAACCAGCTTCTAAAACAGCATCTTCGACTCTTTTCCTTGTCGCTGACGATACCTTTTCTGGATTCATTAGCGCTCTAGACACTGTCGCTGTTGAAACTCCCGCAAGCTGGGCAACATCCTTCATTGTCGCCATATTTAACTAACCCTCTTCATTTCCAAATTGGTAGCTCAAACGCCACCTAAGCCTCAGTTGAAATGCATCTCATCGGTTGAACGGCCAAATTGATGTCGACTTGTAGGCTAAAAAATACCTATCTTCTCATTTATCGGCACTGAGCAAACGTTTAACTCACACACAGTGGTCTGAGAGCAACATATTGCACAAGAACTAGTTTATTCATTTCAAAACACAAAGTTACGGGAGATTTAACAAAATGGGCAGTTAATAAGAGATCTGAATCACAAATAAATGAAAAAGGTGTGAATGTGAATAATCTCAATAGCTAACTACCGCAATTACTCATACGAAATGAGGTTCACTCTTTAACTCGCTAACTCAGATCTTGTGGCTCAATATCTAAGCTCCAACGCACTTTCTTCGCATTCGGCAACATTTGAATAGCAGGCTTAGCACTAGCAAGTAGTTTTTGCATAACAGGACGACTCTGTGTTTGCAGCAGCAATTGCCAACGGTATTTCCCCGCACGTTTTGCTAGCGGTGCAGGAGTTGGCCCAAGCACTTGGCAATAGTCATCAAACAACGGATGGGCTTCAAGAGTATGGCGGACTTGGCGCAAGAACTCCTCGACGAGTTGTGATTGATTGGCTTCCGCTTTAAACAAAGTCAGAAACGAATAAGGCGGTAACTGGGCTAGCTTACGCTCTTGTAAGGCCGTTTCTGCAAAGTGGCGGTAACTCTTAGTAAGAAGAGCTTGTAAAAGGCTATGCTCAGGGTGGTGGGTCTGCAAAACAACCTCACCCGGCTTACTTGCTCGCCCTGCTCGGCCTGCAACCTGAATAAATAGCTGAGCTAAGCGTTCAGAGGCGCGGAAGTCACTACTGTAGAGTGAACCATCGATGTCCAGCAGCGCCACCAGCGTTACGTCTGGAAAGTGATGACCCTTTGCTAGCATCTGGGTACCAATCAATATCTGGTACTCACCATTACGAATCGCTCCTAGTGCGCTCTCTAGACTGCCTTTACGACGAGTGCTGTCGCGATCAATACGAATGGTTTTATATTCTGGAAATAACTCTGCGAGTTGCTTTTCGAGCTGTTCTGTCCCAACTCCTACCGTGACTAAGTGGGTCGAACTACAACCCATACATTGATGAACGATCGGCTGTTGTGAACCACAGTGGTGACAGCGAATTTCATTGCTACTCTGGTGATAGGTATAGTAAGCATCACAGCGTTGACATTCAGCAATCCAGCCACATTCGTGGCACATCAAAGCAGGGGAAAATCCGCGTCGGTTTAAAAACAGCATTACTTGGTTGCCTGCCTTTAAATGGCGTCGCATTTCAGCAATCAGTGGGGCGGAGAGACCACTTTCTAGGTATAGCCCTTTAACATCGAGGACTTTGTTGGTCGTTGGCGTCGCCGCTCCCGCTCGAGAAGAAAGCACTAGATGATGGTATTTACCACTTAAAGCATTGTGCAGAGTTTCTAAAGCTGGCGTGGCTGAGCCAAGTACAATTGGGATCTGTTCTTTATTAGCTCGCATAACAGCAACATCTCGCGCATGGTAGCGCAGACTATCTTGCTGCTTATACGAAGCATCATGTTCTTCATCAACAATAATAATGCCTAGATTGGCAAAAGGCGTGAGCAGTGCAGAACGAGTACCAATGACAATACCAGCCGCATTGTCACGCGCGCTCAGCCAAGCGTTAAGCCGCTCAGTATCGTTTAGGCCTGAATGTACTACCTCAACTGGGACATTAAAGCGCTTTCTAAATCGATTGATGGTTTGCGGCGTTAGACCAATTTCTGGCACAAGTACCAAAGCTTGTTTACCTTGTTCAAGCACTGGCTTAATTAGGTTGAGGTACACCTCAGTTTTGCCTGAACCTGTTACTCCTTCGAGGAGATAGCACCCAAACCCTTCACTGCTGTTGACCGTCGCAATCGCAATCGCCTGCTCTGAATTTAGTTTGGGCTTCTCAACATCAGCTTCAACGTTATGTTTCCACTCCCGAATCACTGGCTTGTTTTCTATTGATTCTATCCAACCTTTTTCCACCAGTGTCTTTAAGACCGAGGAACTGACCTCCTCATCGACAAAACGTTGATGTGGCATTGAGCCTGGCTCAAGCATATGCATCACTTTAGCTTGCTTAACCGCTCGCCCAAATCCTTGCATCAGTTGATTGCGGCCATTTGTAGTCAACTGCCACTCCACCAATGCGGCAAAATCAGCCGTTTTACCTTTGCGCAGCGCACTTGGCATGGCATTAAACAAGGTATCCCCAAGTGGGTACTGGTAAAACTGACTGCACCAAAACAGTAGCGAGTAGAGTTTTTCTGGCCAAACAGGCTGACTATCAAGCACTTGCTTAATTGGCTTGAGTTTATCAAGGCTAAACTCAGACTCATTGACTAAAGCAGTCACTACGCCAACCAAGGTTTGACGCCCGAAAGGCACAGATACTCGCCCACCAACAATAGGAAATAAGTGGCTAGGAATCTGATAGTCAAACTGTTTATCAAGTGGCACAGGCAGCGCCACGCGCGCAATTGTTGGTCGCATAATAGGCTATACAGCTCAATGAAAGGTTACGTAGGCTAGTCTAAGGGAAAAGCCTAGCAGTGGAAAGAGAAGGTGATTTTAGCCTCAAGAATAACTTAGGCTAAAAAAGTAGCAATTCCAGACCTAAATTGGTTGATCCTAAGTCAGCTATTCATTACTATATCGCGCCTTAGTGATATGGCTGGCTCTAGAGCAGCGGTATCCAAAAAGGTTTTTTATTAACTACGTGTGGTGTCCGGCTTAGAATCGGATAGCGACACGGCCTATATTTAGAGGTTCTCCCATGAAAGCTGGTATCCACCCAGAATACAAAGCAGTAAAAGCGACTTGTTCTTGCGGTAACTCTTTTGAGTTCAACTCAACTCTAGCTAAAGAGTCTATCCACCTAGACGTATGTGACAAATGTCACCCATTCTACACTGGTAAGCAACGTATCGTTGATACAGGCGGCCGTGTTGATCGCTTCAACAAGCGTTTCGGTGCTCTATCAAGCAAGAAGTAATTTCTTCTTAGCCGAATCTAAAAAGGACGCCCAGGCGTCCTTTTTTGTTACCTGTCACTCAAGCAATAGCCATTTTGCAGAGTAATCTATTATTAATTTTGATATTCGCTAGCCATATCTCTGTTCATCTGGTCTTATCTCCAGTCATTTACTACTTTTTATTGCTTTGGCTCGCATTCCGACCTAGGCAGCTTGACTTAGTTACTCTAGAATGGATTCCCCCTTTCCATATAATTATTAATGAGTACCTACACCTATGTCAGACGACAATCGCCAAGAAGTATCCCCTGAAGAACAATTTCGTCAGCAAGCATTGGACTACCATGCTTACCCGACTCCGGGTAAAATTGAAGTTGCGCTGACAA
Organism: Vibrio sp. VPAP30; assembly: GCF_001188205.1. Classification (NCBI taxonomy): domain Bacteria; kingdom Pseudomonadati; phylum Pseudomonadota; class Gammaproteobacteria; order Vibrionales; family Vibrionaceae; genus Vibrio; species Vibrio sp. VPAP30. Next base: position 8,906 of record NZ_LBLS01000010.1, on the reverse strand, counting down.
CACCAGCAGAAACAGCCAAAGACCTTGCTCTTGCTTATAGCCCTGGTGTTGCAGAACCAGTACGTGAAATCGCACAAAATGCTGACAACGTCTACAAGTACACGTCAAAAGGCAACATGGTTGCGGTTATTTCAAACGGTACGGCGATTCTTGGCCTTGGCAACTTAGGTCCTCTAGCTTCTAAACCTGTAATGGAAGGTAAATCTCTACTTTTCAAACGCTTCGCTGGTTTAGACTCGATCGACATTGAAGTAAAACACCGTACTATAGAAGAATTTGTCGATACTGTTGCTAATATCGCCGATACTTTTGGTGGCATTAACTTAGAAGACATCAAAGCACCAGACTGTTTCGAAATTGAAAAGCAGCTAATTGAACGTTGTGACGTTCCGGTATTCCATGATGACCAACACGGTACGGCGATTGTTACCGCAGCGGGTATGCTCAATGCTATTGAACTTCAAGGAAAGAAGTTAGAAGACGCCACCATTGTGTGTCTTGGTGCGGGGGCAGCAGCAGTAGCGTGTATGGAGCTACTGATAAAATGCGGTGCTATGCGTGAGAAAATCTACATGCTTGACCGTAAAGGGGTTATCCATACTCGTCGTGACGACCTAAATGAATACAAGCAGCTATTTGCCAACAATACCGACAAACGCACATTAGAAGACGTGATTGATGGTGCAGACCTATTCCTTGGTGTATCAGGTCCCAACTTACTCTCCCCAGAAGCACTAGCTCTAATGGCAGACAAACCGGTTGTATTTGCTTGTTCAAACCCAGATCCAGAGATCAAACCTGAACTCGCTCACGAAGTACGCAGCGATCTGATCATGGGTACTGGTCGTAGTGATTACCCTAACCAGGTTAACAACGTGCTATGTTTCCCATTCATCTTCCGTGGTGCGCTAGACGTGCGCGCAAGTGAAATTAACGATGAAATGAAACTTGCAGCCGTAGACGCTATTCGTCTGCTAGCAAAGGAACAAGTGCCAGCAGAAGTGCTGTCGGCTGCCGGAGTTGATGCGCTGTCATTTGGTCCTGGTTACATCATTCCAAAACCAATGGACCCACGCCTGCTGCCACGCGTTGCTAAAGCCGTTGCTCAAGCAGCTGTTGATTCAGGTGTCGCTCGCATTGAGATGCCAGAAAACTATATGGCTGAGTAATCTGACCAATGATGAAAAAACCGCTGTCTTAACAGCGGTTTTTTTGAATTTCAATTTCGTCAGCGTGCGAAAATTTGGTGCGATTATTTTAATTATTCGTCGAAAGATTCGAACTCAATGCCCATCTCTGTCATCAGTTTTTTCACTTCAGCAGGAAGATCGTCCGGGCGGTCTTTACGTAAATCTTCGTCGGTCGGCAGTGGCTGCCCGGTATATGCATGCAAAAAAGCTTCACACAATAGCTCACTGTTTGTTGCGTGGCGCAGGTTATTAATCTGACGACGTGTACGCTCATCAGTCAAAACCTTTAATACTTTCAATGGAATAGAAACTGTAATCTTTTTTACTTGTTCGCTTTTCTTTCCATGCTCAGCATATGGGCTAATGTATTCGCCATTCCAATCTGCCATTGCGCACCTTTCGTTATTTTTTATGGTTGAAAATAGAATCCCCAATTTTAGCGGTATTTATAGCCACAAGCAAAGACATACGGACGTCTAGAAGTGTTGACGGCCACAAAAATGACAAGTAAAGTGGAAAGGTATGGGATAGGAATAACATATATCTAACACGATAAAGGTATAGCGTATTCCCAAATAGAAGTCACTAAAGTTCGAAAGGAAACACTTATGAGCACCCGCAAACCAGCCACAATCGCGGTACGTACTGGCATCGAATCTGACACCCAGCATCACGCTGTTGTTCCACCGATTTACCTCTCGACTAATTATGGCTTTCCTGCGTTTGGGGATGTTCCTAAATATGATTACACGCGTTCAGGTAACCCAAACCGTGGGCTGCTAGAAACAGCGCTGTTTGAACTAGAATCCGGCAAAGGTGCCGTAGTGACTAACTGTGGCACTTCGGCTTTGAACCTATGGGTATCAGCTTTCTTAGGTCCAGATGACTTAATCGTCGCTCCTCACGACTGTTATGGTGGTACCTATCGCCTATTTAATACTCGTGCTAATAAAGGTGACTTTAAAGTTGAGTTTGTCGATCAGTCAGATGAGCAAGCGTTGAATGCTGCCATTGCCAAAAAGCCAAAACTTATCCTGCTAGAAACGCCATCTAACCCGCTAGTACGCGTAGTCGACATTGCCAACGTATGTGAAAGTGCAAAACAAGTGGGATCTCTGGTCGCTGTCGACAACACCTTTTTGACACCTGTGTTCCAAAAACCTTTAGACCTCGGCGCTGACTTCGTTGTTCACTCAACAACCAAGTACATCAATGGTCACTCAGATGTTATCGGTGGGGTCATCATTACTAAAACCGAAGAACATGCAGAAGAGCTCGCTTGGTGGGGAAACTGTATCGGTGCGACAGGGACACCGTTTGATAGTTACATGACACTACGCGGCATCCGTACTCTGGGTGCACGTATGAAGGTGCATGAAGAAAGCTCTAGTCAAATTTTAAGCTTCTTACAGACGCAAGAGTTAGTCGGTCGTATCTATCATCCGAGCTTGCCGGAGCACCCAGGTCATGAGATCGCCAAGAAACAACAGTCAGGCTTTGGTTCAATGCTAAGTTTTGAGTTTGCAGGCAGCTTTGAACAGCTTAAATTCTTTGTTGGTGAGCTAGAACTTTTTTCTCTTGCCGAATCTCTCGGCGGAGTTGAAAGCCTAATCTGTCATCCAGCGTCCATGACACACAGGGTGATGGGCGAAGAAGCCCTTACCGAAGCAGGTGTCTCACAGCAATTGCTGCGCCTATCTGTCGGGCTTGAAGATGCCGATGACTTAATTGCTGACCTTGAACAAGCTTTTTCGAAAGCTAAGGAAGCCTTCTAATGTCTACTCAGCGTCAACTACATAAATTTGGTGGAAGTAGCCTTGCTGACCCTGAATGCTATCGTCGTGTAGTCGATATCTTAAAAGAATACTCCCAAGCCGAAGATCTGATCGTGGTTTCAGCAGCAGGCAAAACCACCAACCGTCTGATCACCTTTATTGAAGCACTTAGCAACGATGGACGAATCGCCCATGAAGAGCTTCAAGCATTGCGTCAATTTCAAACCGAGCTGGTTGAGGCGCTCATTGAAAGCGAGGAAAAAGAGCAGTTACTTGCAATCTTAAACGATGAATTCAGCACTTTAGGCGAACTTACTTACCCACTTAATAATGCTGAAAAAGCCGCTATTTTAGGTCATGGCGAGGTTTGGTCGTCACGCTTATTGGCTGCTCTGCTCAATCAACATGCTTTACCTGCTGTCACCCAAGATGCACGTGCATTCCTGCGTGCAGAAGCAGGCACTCAACCTGAAGTCGACTTTGGAGCTTCTTACCCACTGATTAAAGAAGTCTTAGTCCAGCATGCCCAGCACAGAGTCGTGATTACTGGTTTCATGGCTCAAGATGACCAAGGGCATACGGTTCTCTTAGGTCGTAATGGTTCAGACTATTCGGCAACCGTTATTGGTGCTCTTGCAGAAGCATACCGTGTGACAATTTGGAGCGATGTAGCCGGCGTATACAGTGCAGACCCAAGATTAGTCTCTGATGCCTGCTTATTACCGTTGTTACGTTTAGATGAAGCCAGTGAACTCGCAAGGCTTGCTGCACCAGTGCTTCATAGCCGAACGCTACAGCCTGTTGCTCAGAGCGCTATGGACTTACACCTACGCTGTAGCTACCAGCCTGAATCTGGTTCAACACGCATTGAGCGTGTTCTCGCGTCTGGTCGTGGTGCAAAAATTATCTCCTCACTCGATGAAGTACTGCTAATTCAATTATATTTCACCTCTGGTCATGACTTCCAGCGAGTTGAAAGTGAAGTACTTGCAAGCCTCAAGCGTGCACAGCTTGTGCCCCTTGCCTATGAGTCTCAACCCGATCAACAATGTCTCCGCCTAGCTTACACAAGTGAAATTGTCGGTGGTGCTCTAGAGTATCTGCAAGATGCGGCAATTGAAGCGGAAATAAAGCTTAGAGAAGGGTACTCAATGGTAGCTGCAGTCGGGGCTGGCGTGACCAAAAATGCCAACCACTGCTACGGCTTTTACCAACAATTGAAGTCTTCACCTGTCGAATTTATTTCCGAGTCATTGTCTGGACTTAGCTTAGTTGCCGTTTTACGAACAACCGATACAAAGCCCTTAGTAAAAGCCATTCATAGCCAATTGTTTCAAGCCCAGAAACGTGTTGCGATTGCCTTGTGTGGTAAAGGCAATATCGGTTCAAGCTGGTTGGAACTGTTCACCGAACAAAAAACTGAACTCGAAAAGCGTCATGGTATGAACTTTGAGTTAGTGGCCGTGATAGATAGCCAAACTTATTGGTTCGACCCTAAAGGAATAGATGCAAGCCAAGTCGGCGCTCATTTCGACGACGAAGCGATTAGCCATGAAGGAAGCGACTGGATTGAAAAGCTCGGTGCCATCCAAGGTTATGATGATCTTGTTGTTTTGGATGTCACCGCTAGTCAAACCTTGGCCCAGCGTTACATAGAAATTGCAGAACAGGGCATGCACCTTATCTCGGCCAATAAAGTCGCGGGTTCAGCCTCTAGCCAATACTATCATCAGGTTCAAGACGCCTTCGCTAAGATCAATCGTCACTGGCTTTACAACGCAACAGTTGGAGCAGGGCTGCCAATTAACCACACGGTTCGAGACCTACGTGAAAGCGGCGATGACATTATCGCGTTATCAGGTATTTTCTCAGGCACCCTCTCGTGGCTATTTCAACAATACGATGGCAGCGTTCCTTTCGCAGAACTGGTAGACCTAGCGTGGCAACAAGGTTTAACGGAGCCCGACCCTCGAAGTGACTTAGACGGTTCAGACGTTATGCGAAAATTGGTAATCTTAGCCCGTGAATCTGGCCTCGCACTTGAACCGGAAGCGGTAAAGGTAGAAAGCCTAGTACCTGTAGAGCTCTCTAAGCTATCCCTAGATGAGTTTTTAGATAGGAGTACACTACTTAGCGAACTTCTTGCAGAGCGCCTTGAGAAAGCACAACGCGAAGGCAAGGTGCTTCGTTATGTGGCTCGTTTAGAGAAAAATGGCTCTTCGACTGTGGGGGTTGAAGCGTTGAGTAAAGAGCACGCTCTCGCCAACCTCTTACCGTGTGACAATATATTTGCCATCGAGAGTAAGTGGTACAAAGACAACCCGCTAGTAATCAGAGGGCCAGGTGCAGGCCGAGAAGTCACCGCTGGCGCGATTCAATCTGATTTAAACTTACTTTCAAGCTTACTGTAATCAATAAGGGCGCTCCAACCTCAGCGCCCTTTTCACTACCTTATCCACCTATATGAACTAACTTCAACTAAACTTGAAACCATCTCATGATTAAGTTGAAAAATATTCATAATCACATTATTGACATTAAATCGTATTCATTACATTCTGTAGACATATAGACGTCTAAACGTCGGTTGAAAATTTAGAGCTTTATCGGCACAAGGTGGCCACAGGGAGAGTAAGATGGGATACACACATGCGAGTCATATCGACGCCTTAAATCAGAATATCGCCGAGCTGTCTGACAATATCAATGTGTCATTTGAATTTTTTCCACCGAGCAGTGAAAAGATGGAAGAAACACTTTGGAACTCGGTGCATCGCCTTAAAACTCTGCAACCGAAATTTGTCTCTGTAACCTATGGTGCAAACTCGGGTGAACGTGATAGAACGCATTCAATTATCAAAGAGATAAAAGATCAAACAGGTCTAGTTGCGGCACCCCATCTAACTTGTATTGATGCCTCTCGTGAAGAGCTTATTCAAATAGCCGACGACTACTGGGCAAATGGCATCCAAAGCATCGTAGCACTGCGTGGAGACATCCCACCAGGTGGCGGTAAACCCGATATGTACGCGTCTGATCTCGTAACCTTGCTAAAAGAGCGCCATAATTTCGATATTTCAGTCGCAGCTTTCCCAGAAGTTCACCCTGAAGCCAAAAGTGCTCAAGCTGATCTGCTTAACCTAAAACGCAAGGTCGATGCAGGAGCCAACCGCGCAATTACCCAGTTCTTTTTTGATGTTGAGAGTTACCTACGTTTTCGTGATCGTTGTGTCGCTGCGGGAATTGATGTCGAGATCGTGCCGGGAATTTTACCAGTTTCAAACTTCAAGCAAGCATCGCGCTTTGCGGCGCAAAACAACGTAAAAGTTCCAGGCTGGATGGCAAAACAATTTGAGGGACTTGATGATGACCCAACGACTCGGCAACTAGTGGGAGCCAGTCAAGCTATCGATATGGTACGTACACTCAGTCGTGAAGGCGTTAAGGATTTCCATTTCTATACCCTAAACCGTGCTGAAATGACCTACGCTCTATGCCACACCTTAGGCGTTCGCCCTAAAGCTTAACATTCACTTCCATTAAAAAGCGAAAAGGCTGAACCTTAGTTCAGCCTTATCAAATATAAGTAGCAATTACTCTACTTCATCCATCTTGCCTAGCAGGTTACGGATGCGCTCTTGCCAAGCAGAATGCTCTTGCTGCATCTGTTGAGCTTTCTGCTCTAGCTCTTCACGATTGTTACGCAATTCACTTGCTTCTGTCGCCAGTTGCTCTTTCTCTTCTTTTAGTTCTTCAACTTCCATTTGTAGAAGAGCAATTGTATCTACTGCAGTTTGGATTTTTGCTTCTAGTTGTTCTAATACTTCAAAAGACATCTTAGCCTACCTATCTATTATTCGGACAAGGTTTTGGTCACCTATGTTCCAAAACCATTTGTAACCATTCTACTCAGCCGAGAGCGGATAAACACGCCCTATATTGTAGTTTTTTTGCCATTCGATTAAAAAAACAGCGCAAATTGACAATAGCTTTACATCTCTCAAGCAAGCGGCATCTATTTAATAATTTAACCCGTTAGATTGATCCAGTTCAATGGCTGTTTGAGCAAAAAAGCAAACGTTTCCTTTATGATGTGATAAGATCCGCCCGTTTTTGTTTTTCTCTCTTTCCTACTACTTTGGAGTCTTCATGAAACGCGATTTAGCAATGTCATTTTCTCGAGTTACCGAGGGGGCAGCTCTAGCAGGTTACAAATGGCTTGGCCGCGGCGATAAGAACGCTGCTGACGGTGCTGCCGTTGAAGTGATGCGTAGCTTACTTAATAAAACTGAGATCAGCGGAGAGATCGTAATCGGCGAGGGCGAGATTGATGATGCACCAATGCTATATATCGGCGAAAATGTCGGCATCGGTGGAGACGAAGTAGATATCGCGGTCGATCCAATTGAAGGCACTCGCATGACTGCAATGGGGCAATCTAATGCTCTAGCTGTGCTTGCCGCAGGTGAAAAAGGCAGTTTCCTTAAAGCGCCGGATATGTACATGGAGAAGTTAGTTGTAGGTCCTGGGGCAAAGGGCTGTATTGATCTCAACAAACCGTTAAAGGAAAACCTAGAGAATATCGCGCAAGCGCTTAACAAGACTCTAGATACACTTGTGGTCATTACCCTTGCAAAGCCTCGCCATGATGCTGTTATCGCAGAAATGCAGGCAATGGGCGTACGCGTTTTTGCAGTGCCAGACGGTGATGTAGCAGCGTCTATCCTTACTTGCATGCCAGATAGCGAAGTGGATGTAATGTACTGTATTGGCGGTGCCCCAGAAGGTGTGGTTTCAGCAGCAGTAATCCGTGCGCTAGATGGCGATATGCACGGTCAATTGCTCCCTCGTCACGAAGTGAAAGGAGATAGCGAAGAAAACCATATCTATGGCGCTGCAGAGCTTAAGCGCTGTGAAGAGATGGGCGTCAAGGCGAATGTCGTACTAAAAATGGAAGATATGGCGCGCAGCGATAATGTCGTCTTCTCTGCAACTGGCATTACCAAAGGTGACCTACTTGAAGGTATCTCTCGTCAAGGCAATATCGCAACTACGGAAACCCTGTTAATCCGTGGTCGATGCCGAACTATTCGCCGTATAAAATCGACTCACTACCTAGAGCGTAAAGATCCTGAAGTCAGAGATATTATTCTTTAACAAGCAAGTATCAAAGTGATAGAAGGTCAGCAGTTGCTGGCCTTTTTTGTTTAGGATGCGGGAAGGGACTCCGTCCTACGGAGAACTGGAAAGCGATAGAAGGGTGGATACCTAGAGTGTCACTATCCTTTTTATTACTGTCATCCTCACTCCCCCGTCACTCTATGGAATGACCGAAGCTATAGAGATTGTAGACTTGTATGATCAGCTCTTTTGGGAGCCCGGTAATTCAGTTCATTGTAAACCATCGGCTCTATCAGCCAACACTCACCTCTCGCAGGGCGAAGCCCGTTCTCGTATCTCGAGTGAAACGTTCCCGAGGACGTAGTCCGTTCCACTTCCCCTAAAACGCAAGAAGCCCGTTGCGTTAGCAGCGGGCTTCTAAAACGACAAAACCCAGTCCGAAGACTGGGTTTTTAAATAAGTGGCGGAGCGGACGGGACTCGAACCCGCGACCCCCGGCGTGACAGGCCGGTATTCTAACCAACTGAACTACCGCTCCGCACTGGTTAGACACTAAGTCTAAATTTAAAGCCTGGCGATGTCCTACTCTCACATGGGGAAGCCCCACACTACCATCGGCGCTAATTCGTTTCACTTCTGAGTTCGGCATGGAATCAGGTGGGTCCAAATCGCTATGGTCGCCAAGCAAATTCTTTAATTCGGAAAGCTGTTTTAAGTTCTTAACACATTCAATCTGTTCTTGCTTTGAGTCCATCAAAACCCTTTGGGTGTTGTATGGTTAAGCCTCACGGGCAATTAGTACAGGTTAGCTCAACGCCTC
>NZ_LBLS01000034.1:0-73425 GCF_001188205.1 Vibrio sp. VPAP30 | reverse complement strand
AATGTGTTAAGAACTTAAAACAGCTTTCCGAATTAAGAATTTGCTTGGCGACCATAGCGATTTGGACCCACCTGATTCCATGCCGAACTCAGAAGTGAAACGAATTAGCGCCGATGGTAGTGTGGGGTTTCCCCATGTGAGAGTAGGACATCGCCAGGCTTTAAATTTGGTTTTTGCCTTTTTAGAAGGTGAAGACAAAAGTTAAGAGAGCCCGTTTGCATAAGCGGGCTTTTTTAGTCCTCGAGGACATCTTGATGCTGATATAGCTCAGGTGGTAGAGCGCATCCTTGGTAAGGATGAGGTCCCCAGTTCGAGTCTGGGTATCAGCACCATTTACTGTTTGTTTTATGCTTTAGTATAGAGCGTAAAGCAAAACGTAAAGAATTTTACTTGGCAACCATAGCGATTTGGACCCACCTGATTCCATGCCGAACTCAGAAGTGAAACGAATTAGCGCCGATGGTAGTGTGGGGCTTCCCCATGTGAGAGTAGGACATTGCCAGGTTCTTATTTAGACTTAAAGTCTAACCAGTGCGGAGCGGTAGTTCAGTTGGTTAGAATACCGGCCTGTCACGCCGGGGGTCGCGGGTTCGAGTCCCGTCCGCTCCGCCACTATTCCAGACCTCAGCAGCAATGCTGGGGTCTTTTTGTATCTGCGGGATTATTCTGGTCTACGACCAACGAGTCTCGGTTGCCCGCAACCCCAGCCGACCCGCAACTTATTTAAAAAACCAGTCTTCGGACTGTTTTTTGTCGTTTATGGGGAACGGACTTCGTCCTTCGGGAACACTTCGCTATAGATGCGAGAACGGCCTCCCTAATCCTCTTTCCACTATTCCCTATCATTCAAATTCCAATCGTACTCATAACTAAACTTACCATTTAGATTTGCTAATTCAGGGCGATATTTAGCTAAGTGTTGAACCAATTCTTGTTTATTACCGAAGTCTTCAGCAAACCAGTCGTATATGGAGGACAGCTGCGTTTTGCCTGCTAGTAGTAATACCCCTTTATCACTATTAATAAACTCTTTAGCTGCTTGCTCTAGAAGTTGCTCGGTATTATCAGCACTAAAAGCTTGAGTTTGTAGGTTTGGACAGCCCAAGCTGGCACAGTTCACCGCATAGTGTGTGCGAGGGTCATTCCAAATAGGGCGAAGGATGCGGTGCTCAATATCGTTAAGAGTGAGCTTCTTACCGGCGACTGTAACCACTTCATCACCCCATGGACCAAAACTAAATAGTCCACCTAGCTTAGTTATAGACTTAACCGGGTAGTCATCAAGGATTAGGTTGACAGTGATCGCATTGTACAGATTGACCCAATAGGCGTACTGTTCGCTCGCTGAATACTCTCTAGGATCAATAGCAGCGAGTGTCGCGATATATTGATTTAACTTTTGCTTGTCTTGAGATGAGACAGAACCGTATTTTACCAACGTGTAGTCACCATCTTGAACTAAATAGTTATTGAGGAAAGACTGCCAATCTTGGTGAGAAATAGTAGCAGTATTACTTTGATTCGACTGCTGCCAAAAAGGCCAAAGCTCAGACTTTGGCGCTGCGAATGCGTGTAAAGAGATAAGAGTCAGTAATAAAGTAACAATGCGTGTCATCAGGTTAAGTCCTTTAACGGAAGCGCTTTAATTACTAGACCTAATTACTAACAGGTTTGTTTCGCCACAAAGCAAAAAAGGTTAGCCGAGGCTAACCTTTTGTTTAGCAAAATTCTAACTTCGATTATTTGAGGAAGTTGGGAATACTCGCTTCATAGGTGGAAATTTTGTCTTCGTGCTGAAGAGTTAAACCGATGTTGTCTAAACCATTTAGTAGGCAGTGACGACGAAACTCATCAATTTCAAATGAGTACTCTTTACCGTTTGCGCGTACTAAGTTTGCTTCTAGGTCTACCTCGACTTCCGCACCTTCAGTTGCTTCTACGAACTGGAAAATCTCATCCACTTCTTGCTCTGTAAGGCGAACTGGAACCATTTGGTTGTTGATCGAGTTACCATAGAAAATATCGGCAAAACTCGGTGCGATCATCGCTCTGATACCGTAATCTGCGAGTGCCCATGGTGCGTGTTCACGAGATGAACCACAACCAAAGTTTTCACGAGCTAACAGAACTGAGGCGCCTTGATAGCGCGGGGCGTTCATTATAAATTCTGGGTTTGGTTGCTCACCTGCGTCATCAAGGAAGCGCCAATCGTGAAATAGGTGCTTGCCAAAACCCAGACGAGATACTTTTTGTAAAAACTGTTTAGGAATGATGGCATCAGTATCTACGTTCGCTGCATCTAGAGGAACAACTAATCCTGTATGTTGTTTAAAACCTGACATCTGTTCTCTCTCCTAGTCCTGTTTACCAAAAAAATCCAACTCACGAATATCAACAAAGTGACCAGCGATTGCCGCCGCCGCCGCCATTGCCGGACTCACTAAGTGGGTGCGGCCATCACGGCCTTGGCGACCCTCAAAGTTTCGGTTCGAGGTAGAGGCACAACGCTCATGTGGGCCTAGGCGGTCATTATTCATTGCTAGACACATGGAGCAGCCGGGTAGACGCCATTCAAAACCAGCATCTTTAAAGATTACATCTAAGCCTTCTTTCTCTGCTTGTGCTTTTACTTGCTCAGAGCCAGGAACGATAAGCGCTTGCACGTTATCAGCCACTTTGCGACCTTTAGCCACAGCAGCTGCTGCACGCATATCTTCGATGCGAGAGTTAGTACAAGAGCCAACGAATACTTTATCTACTTTGTAGTCAGACAGTGCTTTGCCAGCTTCTAGACCCATGTAAGCCAATGCTTTTTCAGCAGAAGCTTTTTCTACAGGGTCAGTAAAGCTTTCAGGTGCAGGGATAGCTTCATCAACTGCGATAACCTGACCCGGGTTAGTTCCCCAAGTTACCTGAGGTTTGATGTCTGCAGCGTTTAGCGTTACCACAGCATCAAACTCCGCGTCATCATCAGTCTTTAGAGATGACCAGTATTCAATTGCTGCTTCTAGATCTACACCTTGCGGGGCGAACTTGCGGCCTTTAATGTATTCGAATGTGGTTTCATCTGGTGCAATTAGACCCGCTTTCGCGCCCAGTTCGATAGCCATGTTACATACCGTCATACGACCTTCCATCGTAAGATCAGTAATCGCTTCACCGCAGAACTCTACAACGTAGCCTGTACCACCTGCAGCAGTGGTTTCACCGATGATGGCTAGGACGATATCTTTTGCTGTGATACCTGGCGCTACTTTGCCTTTCACTTCGATTTTCATCGTTTTAGCGCGAGCTTGCTTTAGCGTTTGGGTTGCTAGAACGTGCTCAACCTCTGAAGTACCGATACCAAATGCTAGAGAGCCGAACGCACCGTGCGTTGCTGTGTGTGAGTCACCACAAACAATCGTCATACCCGGTAGGGTAATACCTAGTTCAGGCCCCATTACGTGCACGATACCTTGGTATTTGTGGTTGATGTCATACAGCGTGACGCCAAATTCTTCACAGTTTTTTGATAGCGTTTCCATCTGGATACGCGCCATCTCACCAGAAGCGTTGATATCCTTAGTTTGTGTCGAAACGTTGTGGTCCATGGTGGCGAATGTCTTGCCTACCTGACGAACTTTACGACCTTTTTCACGTAAACCATCGAACGCCTGAGGCGACGTTACTTCATGAACCAAGTGACGGTCGATATAAAGAATTGGGTTTTCACCCTCAGCGGCTACGGCAACGTGTGCGTCGTAGACTTTTTCGTATAATGTTTTGCCCATTATCACTATCCTGTGTATAGCTCCCGATAACGGCTTATCAGGAGCGAATAATTATTATCTGTCTGCTTAAATTAAGAATTTAAGATGTACTCTGAGATCTTATCGCCCATCTCTGAAGTCGATAGTGCCGGTTTATCACCAGAAAGGTCACCTGTTAACTCGCCTGCTGATAGAGCCTTAGAAACTGCGGCTTCAATGTCTTGCGCTGCAGCTTCTTCACCTAGGCTGTAACGTAGCATTAATGCTGCTGATAGAATTTGTGCCACAGGGTTGGCGATGTTCTTACCTGCGATGTCAGGAGCACTGCCGCCAGCAGGTTCGTATAGACCAAACTTACTTTCGTTTAGTGACGCTGAAGGAAGCATGCCCATAGAGCCTGTGATCATCGCGCATTCATCTGAGATGATGTCGCCGAAAATGTTAGAACAAAGCATAACGTCGAACTGAGAAGGATCTTTGATGAGCTGCATTGTTGCGTTATCAATGTACATGTGCGAAAGCTCAACATCTGGATAGTCTTTCGCAATTTCTTCAACCACTTCACGCCAAAGAATTGAACTTTGTAGTACGTTAGCTTTATCGATAGAGCACACTTTTTTGTCACGTAGACGAGCAGATTCGAAGGCAATCTTTGCGATACGCTCGATCTCAAAACGATGGTAAACCTCAGTATCGAATGCTTTCTCGTTTGGACCTTCGCCTTCACGCCCTTTAGGCTGACCGAAGTAGATACCACCAGTCAGCTCACGTACAACAACGATATCAAAGCCGTTGCCAGAAATATCAGCACGTAGTGGAGAGAATCCTTCTAGGCCTTTATGGATCTGTGCTGGACGTAGGTTACAGAACAATTGGAAGTGTTTACGAAGTGGTAGAAGAGCACCACGTTCAGGTTGATCATTTGGTGGTAGGTGCTCCCACTTAGGACCGCCAACCGAACCAAATAAAACGGCATCTGAATCTTCACATGCTTTTACTGTGCTGTCTGGAAGTGGGCAGCCATGGTTATCGATTGCAATACCGCCAACATCGTGCTCATCACGAGCAAAATGAATACTGTGTTTTTTTTCAATCGCATCTAGAACTTTGTGCGCTTGAGCCATCACTTCTGGGCCAATGCCGTCACCTGGTAAAACGGCAATGTTGTATGATTTGTCTGTCATGTTATTCCTTTAATTTTTATCTCTTCCAGGAACGACTCGCATCCCTGGAGTCTTACTTATACTGTTTCGATTTTTTTCTGTTTGATCTCAGCGATCTTGTCAGCACGATGGATGCTGTTGATAACGTGTAGTAATGCTTGACCCGAAGCTTCTACGATATCGGTTGAAACACCGGTACCGTGATATTTGCGACCTTTGTAGTTGGCAATAATATCCGCTTGGCCTAGTCCATCTTCACCTTCACCTTTGGCGGTTAAATCGAACTTGTCTAGAACAATATCATAACCCGTTACACGATAGATACACTGGTATAACGCATCGACAGGGCCATTACCTACTGCTGCTTCAGATTGCTCTTCATCACCACATTGAAGCTTGATGCTGGTTGTCGCCATTACGCTACCAGACTGTACGCTTAGATAGTTCAATTTGTAGAAGTCATCTTCTTCACGCAAGTTAGAGAAGTGCATTAGAGCTTCTAGGTCGTAATCAAATACCTGGCCTTTACGGTCTGCCAGTTTCAAGAAATCTTCGTATAGAGCGTCTAGGTTGTACTCTTCTTCTTTGTAACCCATGGTGTCCATGTGGCTCTTCACCGCTGCACGGCCGCTGCGACTGGTTAGATTTAGCGCTTGGTTCTTAAGGCCAATCGACTCAGGAGTCATGATTTCGTAAGTGTTTTTATTCTTTAACATGCCATCTTGGTGAATGCCTGAAGAGTGGCTAAAAGCGTTAGCACCAACGATCGCTTTGTTGTCTTGAATCGGCATATTACAAAGCTGGCTCACCAGTTTACTCGTGCGGTGGATTTCATCGTGCTTAAGACCAGTATGAACACCCAATAACTCTTGGCGAGTCTTGATGATCATAGCGATCTCTTCTAAAGAACAGTTACCAGCACGTTCTCCGATGCCGTTGATGGTGCCTTCAATCTGACGCGCCCCTGCCTGTACTGCGGCAATTGAGTTAGCGACAGACATGCCTAAGTCGTCATGACAGTGAACGGAGATGATCGCCTTATCAATATTGGGTACACGATTGAATAGAGTTTGGATGATACCACCAAACTCATTTGGGACTGTGTAGCCTACGGTATCAGGAATATTGATGGTGCTTGCTCCAGCATTGATAGCGGCTTCAACCATGCGGCACAAGTTGTCAATTGGCGTACGACCTGCATCTTCACACGAAAACTCAACATCATCGGTATATTGACGAGCATGTTTCACTGCTTTGACGCCCATCTCAACTACATCATCGTAGCTACGACGAAGTTTGTCCTGAACGTGGACGGTGGAAGTGGAAATAAAGGTATGGATTCGAAATTGCTCTGCAACCTTAAGTGCTTCAGCAGCAGCATCTATGTCTTTTGCAACGGCACGCGAAAGACCACAAACTCGGCTGTTTTTGATGTTGCGTGCAATTGTCTGTACCGACTCAAAATCACCCGGTGAAGAAACAGGAAATCCGGCTTCAATGACATCAACGCCGAGCCTTTCAAGCGCATAGGCAATTTGCAGTTTTTCTTTAACCGTCAAGCTTGCTGACAACGCCTGTTCGCCATCACGTAACGTGGTGTCGAAAATAATGACTTGATCGTTCATGTTTGCTTCCTTAATGACTTGATGCCATTCACATCAGTTAATCGTTTACTTCCATTACTTAGCTACAAAAAGCTAGGTATAAAAAAACCCGCATCTTAGTGCGGGTCTTGTGTAATTCTGTGTGGTTATTTTTCTTCCACAGCCTACCCGCGCGAATATGTCACGATAAGGAGGAGGCTCAGCAGGATAGAAAAACGATTCATCATTGTTAACGGTTCCTATGGGGCGTTAAATAAACCACAAATTTAAGTTAACAAATTAGTACCGCACTCAAGAGGCAACGTCAACCCTAAAGTTGTATTTTTATTCAAGTCAGATCAGTTCAACGGAAAAACGCGCAAAATCGTCGTTTTTGCGCGGTGTTTTTATTGAAAAGGCGAATGGGTTGCATGTTGGCGCGTGTCTATGTCTATGTCTATGTCTATGTCTTGTCACCGAAATACCGCGAAACTTTCACCAAGCTGTCACCCTGCCCAACTAGCCTAAGCGTAACACCGTCAAAAAAGGAGTCGGTAATGCGTTCTATCGAACCTATAGCTAAGTTTGATCTGGCGTTTTCTATTTTCTGTCTACAGCACAGATTCAATCAACCTATCTCGCGTATTAGTAAAGCCATCTCACATACCGGAGATGGGCACCTGTACTTAATGTTTGGAGTGCTTGCTTATTTGTTTGCAGGTAAAGATGGTCAGCTTTTTTTAATGGCGGGTGTGTTGGCTTTTACTTTAGAGCTTCCAATCTATTGGTTAGCCAAAAATCTGTTTAAACGACGCCGACCGCAAGAGTTTTCTGACTTGGTTACATCATTTATCACACCTTCAGACCGTTACAGTCTGCCTTCTGGCCATACTGCTGCGGCATATCTAATGGCTTCAATTACGGGTCACTACTTTGTTGAGTTGGCGGTGTTTGCTTTAGTTTGGGCATCTTTGATTGCAAGCTCACGCATTTTTCTTGGGGTTCACTTTTTAACCGATGTGTTGCTTGGAGCCTTGCTAGGCATTGGTATCGCGCAGATTGCACTTACCATTGTTGGGAGTTAGTAAATGAAAATTTTATATGGTGTACAAGGAACAGGAAACGGTCATATAACTCGTGCAAGAGCAATGTCAACGCGCTTATCTGAAGCTGGAATGGATGTTGACTATCTGTTTAGTGGGCGTGATAAGAGCAAATACTTTTCAATGGAGCCGTTCGGAGATTTTCAAATTCGTCGAGGTCTATCATTTGCTACAGATAAAGGCCAAATCAATTATTTCAAAACCTGTATGTCTAATAGTTTATGGCAGTTTTGGCGCGATGTCCGTGAGCTTGATTTATCTCACTATGATCTAGTGCTTAATGACTTTGAGCCCGTATCTGCTTGGGCGGCGAAAAGGCAGGGTATTCCATCAATTAGCATTAGTCACCAGAATGCTTTTCGCTACTCTGTCCCCCATAAAGGGGCGAGTTGGTTGGACAAGCAGGTCATAGAGTATTTTGCTCCAGCGGATCATCTTATAGCTTTACACTGGTATCACTTTGATCAGCCTATCTTACCACCGATTATTCACACTCATAAAGCAACAGTTGAGCAAGAAGCATTCGTTCTGGTTTACCTACCATTTGAAAGTATGACCGATATTACGGAGTTGTTACTTCGGTTTACTACTCAGCGCTTTGTTTGCTATCACCCAGAGATTATTGAACCCAAAACAGTCGATAATATTGAGTTTATTCCATTGAGTGTCAACTCATTTCAACGTCATCTTGTTCGCTGTAAGGGAGTGATTGCGAATGGCGGTTTTGAGTTGCCCTCAGAGGCGCTCACTCTTGGTAAGAAACTACTATTAAAGCCATTGAAGGGGCAATTTGAACAAATGAGCAATGTTGCAACGCTGGAAGATTTAGGACTGGCGAGCAGTATGGAGTTCTTAGATGCCGCTGTGGTACGCCGTTGGCTTGATGAATCAAGCGCTGAAAGCGTCAAATACCCAGATGTTGCACAGGCAATTGTCACATGGATTAAGCAAGGTGATTGGGAGGATAAATCGACGTTGAGTGAAAGCTTGTGGGATAAAGTAGATTTTCCAAGTTATGTCACCAATCTATAACAAGGCTTCATCTTACGCGAAGGAGTTGTATGGGTTATTGATGCTGTTTTTGTTTCGCACACTTAAATCATAGATGTGTCTCATGTCTGACACTGAGTGTTAACAGCGATATTTAATATCAAATTTCTATATTTATCTCTAAGGTAGTGTGTTTTATAACTTTTTATAATCTATTTAACTTTTTGTAATTTAATGACTAATTTGGATTATAGGTAAAAAATACTGATTAATTGTCAATCTTATTGCTAATCGCTGAATGATTCGCTGATAGTAATGGTTCGCCGACAAACATCTAACAAATAAATATAACGGATGAGGCGAGAACTGGGTTTTCTATTCCAAACTCAAATTTCAATTTAATGACCATTTACGCTGATGAATTTAAAGAGGCTTACCCGATGATCGATAAGAAAGAGTCTATGAGTGCTATCGCTAGCTACCGCATGGAGAGTACTTTACGTGGAGTAGATTTAAACCTGTTAACCGTGTTTGACGCCGTAATGCAAGAGCAGAATATTACTCGTGCCGCACATAACTTAGGCATGTCACAGCCAGCGGTAAGTAACGCCGTTGCTCGTCTGAAAGTGATGTTTAATGATGAGTTGTTTATGCGTCAAGGTCGTGGTATTCAACCAACCCAGCGTGCTCGCCAGCTATTTGGTCCTGTTCGTCAAGCGCTTCAATTAATTCGTAACGAGTTACCTAGTTCTGTATTCTCGCCTGAGACTTCAACACGTCTATTTAAGCTAGCAATTTGTAGCCCTTGCGATATGCGTTTTGCGCCAAAAATCATGTCTACTATCCATGAGCTAGCGCCTAATGTTCAGCTTCACCTAGACGCTGAATTTGATCGCCAACTAGCAGAGCGTATGCGTTATCAAGAGATTGATTTTGTGATCGATTATGCACGTTTCGATGAGCAAGGTTTCTCAAGCACTGAAATCTTCCAAGATGAGCTAGTGGTTGTTACGTCAAAATCTCACCCACGTCTTCAGGGAGCAGTGACTGCCGATCAGTTACTTCGCGAGCGTCATGCAAAACTGTCAAAAGTTCATGGTCAGCGTAGCTTCTCTGAGCAAGCGTATCGTGATCTAGATGTACAGGCCTACTATGAAGGCACAAGCCTAAGCAATGTACTTTACGTTGTTGGTCAATCTGAGCTAGTGACGATTGCGCCACGTTGGATGGTT
Organism: Vibrio sp. VPAP30; assembly: GCF_001188205.1. NCBI lineage: Bacteria > Pseudomonadati > Pseudomonadota > Gammaproteobacteria > Vibrionales > Vibrionaceae > Vibrio > Vibrio sp. VPAP30. The sequence goes on along the minus strand of NZ_LBLS01000034.1, from coordinate 63,602 downwards.
GAGAATGCTGCGAACAAAGAGCAGTTACAAATCATCGACTTCCCATTCGAAAATGGCAAAATCAGCGGTTTCTTAAGCTGGCACGAATCAAGTGAAAAAGATAAAGGTCACATCTGGTTACGTGACCAATTGATGATGATTTGTGGTGAGGTTGTCGCTATTAACTAAACGTCAAATTTCGCTAGTCTCAAAAACCTTGAATGGTTCACGCCATTCAAGGTTTTTTACGATTTATATTGATAACTTTGACGGTCATCAGTTGCCTTTTCTAAAGCGAAATGTACACTTGTGCGCTGAATAAAGCTTACAGGTGTAAGCTAAAGGTAATAGAGATGGCCGACCTAGATTTTCATATTGTAAAACGTATTCGAGACCAGATTGCAAAAGGCAATGACGGTATTGCACTTAAGCATAAAGTAGGCAATGTTTGGAATGGTATTAGTTGGAAGCAATTTGGCCAGCAACTTGATGCTTTGTCACTTGCTTTATTGGCTCAAGGCATCCGTGTTCACGATAAGATCGGTATCTTTTCTAACAATATGCCTCAGTGGACAATCGCTGATTTTGCCGCCCTTCAAATACGTGCGGTAACAGTCCCTATTTATCCAACCAATACAGCAGCTCAATCTGCTTACATTTTGCAAAATGCCGACGTGCGAGTACTGTTTGTTGGTGAGCAAGCCCAGTTTGATGCAGCGACTTCTGTCATCGAGCAGTGTGACCAACTAGAGCTGATTGTCGCCATGTCTGATGATATTGACTTGGGTGAACATGAATCTGCCATCAGTTGGCTGCGCTTTATAGCGAATGTAGACAATACGCACCAACAAGAGCTTGAAACTCGTTTGGCGCAGGCAAACTTGAATGATCTTCTGACTCTTATTTACACCTCTGGCACCACTGGCCAGCCAAAAGGTGTCATGCTGGATTACGCCAATATTGGTGCGCAACTTGAAGGTCATGATCAGCGTTTAAGCTTATCGCAAAGTGATGTCTCTCTCTGCTTCTTGCCACTTTCTCATGTCTTCGAACGCGCCTGGACTTTCTACGTTTTGTATAAAGGTGCCACAAACTGTTACCTGCAAGATACCATGCAGGTGCGCGATGCTCTCAGTGAAGTACGTCCAACGGTGATGTCGGCGGTCCCCCGTTTTTACGAAAAGATCTTCTCAGCTATTCACGAAAAAGTCGCCAAAGCACCGTTCATTCGTAAAGTCTTGTTTACTTGGGCTGTGAATATGGGAGCGAAGATGGCCGTTTGTCATCAAGAAGGTCGTCAGCCTTCAATCGCGCTAAAAAAATCTTATGCCTTAGCTGATAAGTTAGTCTTGTCGAAATTGCGTGCGTTATTGGGTGGGAAAATCAACTTTATGCCGTGTGGTGGCGCTAAGTTAGACGAAACCATCGGCCGTTTTTTCCATGCTATTGGTATCAACGTCAAGCTTGGCTACGGTATGACAGAAACAACAGCAACGGTTTCCTGCTGGGATGACAAGTGTTTTGACCCTGACTCTATTGGTATGTCGATGCCTGGCGCTCAGGTCAAGATTGGTGAGAACAACGAGATCTTAGTCCGCGGTCCTATGGTTATGCGCGGTTACTACAAAATGCCAGAAGAGACGGCGAAAACATTCGATGAGCACGGTTTCTTAAAAACAGGCGATGCAGGCCATATTGATGAAAGTGGCAACCTGTTTATCACCGATCGTATTAAAGAGTTGATGAAAACGTCGGGGGGCAAATATATTGCGCCGCAGATGATTGAAGGGGCGATAGGTAAAGATCACTTTATCGAACAGATCGCTGTGATTGCGGATACACGCAAGTTTGTCTCTGCATTGATCGTACCTTGCTATGATTCGTTAGAAGAGTACGCCAAGGAACTCAACATCAAATATCATGATCGTGTTGAATTGATTAAGCATCACCAAATCGTTGAAATGCTTGAAAAGCGCGTTAATGATCTCCAACAGGAGCTTGCGAGGTTTGAGCAGGTGAAAAAATTCAAATTATTGCCCAAGGCTTTCTCGATGGATGCTGGTGAGTTAACACCGACACAAAAATTGCGTCGTAAAGTGATTAACGATAAATATCAGGATGAAATTGAAGAAATGTACAGTGATAAGGTCGAGAAGAAGTAACTTTTTCTAAAGTAAATTTCTCAACTGTTTAAAAATCCCTCACACAGTATTATTGCTTTGTGAGGGATTTTTTTATGCTAGTTATCTTTCGGTAGCGAGGTTTTACTAGGGCTGATTAAAGTTAACTGTCTAAAATTATTGACCGAATTTGTCGTGATTTATGGATGATTGGTCTGAAATTGGAGTTCAGGTTAGTTTCACCTTGTGATTTGATTTTGATAAACAGCATATTGTTTAATTTGAGATGAAAGTCGCATTAGACCCGTTGCTAATAAAACGTTACATTTGTTGCGTGACCTTGCTTTATGTTACCTGTGAGCAAGACATAGCCGAAAAAGTGGATGTATTTCGATTTAGGCTACGAATAAGACCTAGACTATGAAAAACCAGCCCATCATGTTGACCTTATGTGGCGGAAACTGGTTAAGGAGAATAATATGGCAGCAATGTTGTCCGGTGCAGAGATGGTTGTTCAATCTCTGATTGAAGAAGGCGTTGAACAGATCTTTGGCTACCCTGGTGGTTCTGTTCTAGATATATACGATGCGCTTCACGCCAAAACAGATCAAATCAAACACGTTCTAGTACGTCATGAACAAGCCGCCACTCATATGGCTGATGGTTATGCGCGCGCGACGGGTAACCCGGGTGTGGTGCTCGTGTGTTCTGGCCCAGGTGCGACCAACACCATCACTGGTATTGCGACTGCGTACATGGACTCTATCCCAATGATTGTTGTCTCAGGCAATGTACCAAATAATATGATAGGTAATGATGCCTTCCAAGAATGTGACATTGTTGGTGTATCTCGCCCGGTAGTTAAGCATAGTTTCTTGGTCAAGAAAGCAGAAGACATTCCTGAAACAGTAAAGAAAGCTTTCTACATTGCGACTACGGGTAGACCTGGCCCTGTTTTGATCGATTTACCTAAAGATGTGATGAATCCACAGGTAAAACTGCCATATGAATACCCTAAATCTCTGTCAATGCGCTCATATAAACCAACTACAACAGGCCATAAAGGTCAAATTAAGAAAGGTCTTAAGACACTTCTAGAAGCGAAAAAGCCGGTTCTTTATGTGGGTGGTGGCGCAGTGATTTCAGAGGCTGAACAACACTTAATCAAGCTGGCGGAAGTTCTCAATTTACCAGTAGTGAGTACGCTAATGGGGCTTGGCGCTTTCCCCGGAACACATAAAAATTCATTAGGCATGTTAGGAATGCACGGTGTGTATGAAGCGAACATGGCTATGCATAATGCCGATTTAATCTTTGGTGTTGGGGTTCGCTTTGATGACCGCACTACTAACAACCTAGAAAAGTACTGCCCCGATGCCAAAGTGATGCACATTGACATCGATCCTTCATCGATCTCGAAGAACGTGAAAGCGGATCTTCCTATTGTCGGTTCTGCTGAGAAAGTGCTTGAAAGCATGGTTAATTTGCTAGAAGAGCAGGGTAGCATCAACGACCAAGACGCATTGAATCGCTGGTGGGATGAAATTCAAGGGTGGCGTGAGCGTCAATGCTTATCATACGAAACATCACCAGAACGGATTAAACCACAGCAAGTGATTGAAACACTACACAAGCTGACTAACGGTGACGCCTATGTTGCCTCTGATGTTGGTCAGCACCAGATGTTTGCCGCCTTGTATTATCCATTCAATAAGCCACGTCGTTGGATCAACTCTGGTGGCCTTGGCACAATGGGCTTCGGCTTACCAGCTGGGATGGGCGTGAAATTCGCTAAACCTGATGAAGAGGTCGTAGTTGTAACAGGTGACGGTAGTATCCAAATGAATATTCAGGAACTATCGACGGCGATGCAGTACGATATTCCGGTTAAAATTATTAACCTTAACAACCGATTCTTAGGCATGGTAAAACAGTGGCAAGACATTATTTACCAAGGCCGCCACTCTAACTCTTACATGAGTTCTGTTCCTGATTTTGCAGCTATCGCAGAAGCATATGGGCATGTGGGGATTCGCATTGAAACACCAGATCAGCTTGAATCTGGTCTAAAGCAAGCATTAGATATGAAAGATCGATTAGTGTTTGTTGATATCAATGTTGATGAAACAGAGCATGTGTACCCAATGCAGATTAAAGGCGAAGGTATGGACAAAATGTGGTTAAGCAAGACGGAGAGAACTTAATATGAGACACATTATTTCACTGTTAATGGAAAACCAACCGGGTGCACTGTCTCGTGTAGTGGGTCTATTCTCTCAGCGTGCTTACAACATTGAATCTTTGACGGTATCTCCAACAGACGACGAAACGTTATCTCGCTTGAACATTACTACCATTTCTGACGATATGGAGCTCGAACAAATCCAGAAGCAACTAAACAAGCTTATCGATGTACTCAAAGTGCAAGAGGTTTCAGAGCTTGATCATATTGAACGTGAGTTAATGATGGTGAAAGTGAAGGCGAGTGGCTTCTCACGAGCTGAAGTGAAACGGACCGCTGATATTTTCCGCGGGCAGATCGTTGATGTCACCGCCTCTCAGTACACAGTACAAATGGCAGGGACTAGTGAAAAACTCGATGCGTTTATTCAAGCATTGTCTGAAGTAACAGAAGTGATTGAAGTAGCTCGAAGTGGTGTAGTTGGTATCGCCCGTGGAGAGCGCGCTTTAAAGCCTTAGCCAAATCAAACGCTTGAATAAAAAAAAACCACCGACTGATTTATCGGTGGTTTTTTGTTGGATCAGATTAGTGAAGGATACGAGCGCGGATAGTACCTTCGATACTCTTGAGCTTTTTGAGTGCTTCTTCCGAACGCTCTGTTTCAACATCGATCACGACATAACCAAAGTCTGCTGCCGTTTGTAGGTACTGACCAGCGATGTTGATCCCTTCTTCCGCAAAGATGGTATTAATCTGAGTCATAATACCTGGGCGGTTTTGGTGTATGTGCAGTAGACGCGAGCAGTCTCGGTGCTCAGGGAGTGAAACTTCAGGGAAGTTAACACTTGAAAGTGTTGAACCGTTATCTGAGTACTTAGCCAACTTACCTGCCACTTCAACACCAATATTTTCTTGTGCTTCTTGGGTGGAGCCACCGACGTGAGGAGTTAGGATTACGTTATCAAATTTCTGTAGCGGTGACTCAAATGGGTCGGCGTTGGTCTTTGGCTCGGTTGGGAATACGTCGATTGCAGCCCCGGCAAGGTGACCGGCTTCAAGGCTATGGCATAGCGCTTCAATATCCACCACAGTACCGCGAGCGGCGTTAATAAAAATAGAACCTGGCTTCATACGTGCAAACTCTTCTGCACCCATCATATTCTTCGTCTCAGGCGTTTCTGGAACATGTAGCGAAATAACGTCACATTTGTTGAGTAGTTCACTCATGGTATGGACCTGAGTGGCATTCCCGAGCGATAACTTGTTTTCGATGTCGTAGAAATAAACACGCATCCCTAAGTTTTCAGCAATAATACCGAGCTGAGTACCGATATGACCATAGCCGATAATACCTAGGCGTTTACCACGGGCTTCATTAGAGTTTTCTGCGCTTTTTTTCCAAACCCCACGATGGGCTAAGGCATTTTTCTCTGGAATGCCACGCAGCAGTAACAGTACTTGTCCCAGAACCAGCTCTGCAACACTACGTGTATTTGAGAATGGCGCGTTGAACACTGGAATACCGCGAGTTGCCGCTGCTTTAAGATCAACCTGATTAGTACCAATACAGAAACAACCAATCGCAACTAATTTCTCAGCGGCGTCAATGACTTCTTGAGATAGATTTGTACGTGAGCGAATACCAATGAAGTGAACATCTTTCACGGCTTCTAGCAGTTCTTCTTCTGGTAGCGAACCTTTGTGGTACTCGATGTTGGTGTAGCCAGCAGCCTGAAGTACTTCTACAGATGATGGATGTAGACCTTCAAGTAAGAGGATTTTAATTTTGTCTTTTTCCAGTGAAACTTTGGCCATTGTCTTCTTCCTTAAAGTGGGAAATATGGGCTTAACGGGCGCACATTAGGCTAAATCAGGTAAAGCAAACGTTTTTGTAGACATAACACAGAACGCAAACGTTTTCCTTGTGCGTCTTCTGACCATTAAGTTAACAAAAAAAATACACTTTGGGTAAGAAAATTACGGAATAAGGCATAATTTTTATAGACTAAAATGAAAAAAACGGCGCTAATGAGCACCGTTTGTAATGAAATAACAAAATGAAGGGCTTATGCTTCGATTTTTGCCCCTTCAGGAGTACCAGTAATCACAACATCAGCACCGCGATGGGCAAATAGGCCAACGGTGACGACGCCAGCGATGGCATTGATTTTATCCTCAAGCGTTTTCGGGTCAGCGATCTGCATATTGTGAACATCAAGAATCACGTTACCATTATCAGTCTTCACACCTTCGCGGTAAGCCGGATCACCACCAAGTTTTACTAATTCTCGCGCAACGTATGAGCGTGCCATTGGGATTACTTCCACAGGTAGTGGGAACTCGCCAAGAACGTCGACAGCTTTAGTGTTGTCAACAATACATACAAACTTATCAGAAATAGCAGCGACGATTTTTTCGCGAGTTAGCGCTGCACCACCACCCTTGATCATATCGCGAGCAGCGTTGATTTCGTCTGCGCCGTCAACATAAATGTCTAGCTTAGCCACTTCGTTACAGTCAAAAACCTCAATGCCTAGGCTTTTTAGTTTTTCAGTTGAAGCTTCAGAGCTTGATACAGCACCTTTAATGTCATCTTTCATTGTTGCTAGTGCATCGATGAAGTGATTTACTGTCGAGCCAGTGCCTACACCAACAATGCTGTCTTTTTCAACATACTTCAGTGCTGCCCAACCAGCTTCTTTTTTCATTTCATCTTGAGTCATGCTCATCTCCTAAAGGCGGTAGTATTAACGATTGCGGCGCGATTATAGCCTTATCCTACCGATACTTGAAGTTAAGCGAAAAGAATCTAAGCAAGAGGGTCAATCCCATTGCCAAATCTTGGTTGGAGTCACAACTTTCGGCAGTGGTACATCCCAAGATGCTATCGGCAACTGTTCCACATGTTGACAATCGTGGGCAAGTCCAATTGGTATCGGTCCTTTTCCGGTCTTAAACCAAGGTTCTAAGGTTCGATCATAGTAGCCTCCTCCCATACCTAATCGGTGACCTCTTGAGTCAAAACCGACCAGTGGCGTGCAGATAAGATCGAGTGACTTGGCCGGCAGGATTTGGCTTTGAGCGAGTTTGGGTTCAGGTATTGAGTAGCGATTTAGCACCATTGGGGTAGTTCGATCATAATGCAGAAACAGCAGGTGGCCTTTGGAAAAGGGATGAATGACGGGCAGGTAAGTCTTTTTACCTTGCTGCCATAGCCACTCAATCAGAGGCATGGTTTCAAGTTCGCCATCCGTCGTGAGATACAAGGCGATATGTTGGGCTTGAGACAGTTCAGGCAGACGTGAGAATTGTTGAATTAAATCTAGCCCTGCGAGATGCTGAACATCACTATTCAGTTGATTGCGCTTGTGACGAATACTTGTACGAAAGTCTTGTCGGGATAGTGTCATGACTGTACCCATGGTTAATGGGGATCAGGTAAGGATACCCCAGAGTGCCGTTGGAGAAATGGACCCTTGAACCAGCTGGTTCAAGGCGGATCAGCAGAGATAACCGTAGGCTTCTCGGTACAAGCCGAGCCTGCTCAATAGCTACCAAGTACTAACCCTTAGGTATTGCTTATCGGCTCAGGGACTTAATCCCCTCACGAACACTCCAGGGTAAATTCTTGACGGTGTAAAGGTTTATTGCTGTCCTGGCTTAACTTTACTAATTGCGTTGTCTAACGATGCCGAAAGGAGTTCCATTCGCTCATATATGGCATCTTGTTCCTGCTTAGAATTACTGTCACGCGCTTCTAGCTCATGACAAAAGTTTAACGCAACAAAGGTCAAAAGTTGAACTTCATTGGTAATCTTGGTTTTCGCTGACATATCTTGTAGACGCTCTTCAAGGCGTTCTGCGGCTTTAATTAACGACTCTTCTTGTCCTGCTGGACAATTTACGAGAGTGAGTTTGCCTAAGATTTCAACTTCTACCGCTTGATTACTCATATCGACTCTATATCGGTTGCCTAAGGTGATAACGCAGATAATCACCGAGGAGGAAACTATAGAAAAACGCCAATTAAGATTCAAGCTTTTCAGAGCAGTGATAGGTAAATCAGAGCGTAATAACACAGTATTTGGGCAATTTGTGCAAAAGCTGCCCACAATCGCTAATCGCTCGTTTTCGCTCGCTGTGGTAAGTGATACGATTGGAGATATTTAGATAAATTTAGGCCATTCCAATGAGCGAAACAAAACTACCTGATTACCTAGCATTTGCCAGTGAACTGCAGTCGGCAGGATTAGCGGTTAATCCTGCTGAGTTGCATGGGTTATTGATAGGCATGCTAAGCGGTGGCTTGAGCCTGACGGATAAAAGCTGGCAACCAATGGTTTTTGACTATGTGAGCGAGGGAATGGGGTGGCCAAGCAAAACGCTGCAACTGGCTGAAGCAACCTTAGACGCGAGTATTGCTGAACTTACCGGCTCTGGAATGGACATTAAAATGTTACTGCCAGATGAAGACGCAAGTGCCTCGCTGTTTGATATTGCGGATGGTTTAGCTGACTGGGTGAACCACTTTATCTCTGGATTGGGGTTAGTCAACGCTGAGCTTAAAAAGGCTTCTAACGATGTTAAAGAAGCACTTGCTGACTTAGAAGAGATCGCCAAGTTAGGCATCGATGAAGATGATGACTTACAAGAGCAGGCGCAGCTACTTGAACAGGTTATTGAACACGTCAAAGCGTGTGTCTTAACTATTCATGCGGAATTTGGCCAAAGAAAAGCTGGACCGCAGCAAGCGCCAACGATTCATTAGAAGAGGTTTTCATGAAGCAGTTTGATGTGGTGATTGCTGGTGGTGCGATGGCAGGAATGACGCTTGCACTTGCGATAAATAAGCTTGCAACGCAGCCTCTGTCTGTGGCTGTGATTGAGCCGTTTCAGGTTGATCATAAATCGCACCCCGGGTTTGATTCTCGCTCAATAGCTTTATCATACGGTACAGTTTCAGTCTTAAAGCAGCTTGGTTTGTGGCAAGAGATTGCGAAAGTTGCAACCCCCATTGAACATATTCATGTTTCAGATCGCTCCCATGCAGGAATGACGCAGATTACCACTGAAGAAGTAGGCGTTGATGCATTGGGCTATGTCGTTGAACTGGAGGATGTTGGACGTATTTATCATCAACAAGTCCAGCAAGATACCCAAGTCTCTGTGCTGCATGCTGCGGTTGATCAGGTGCAGCGTAATGAAGAAAAGGTCACACTTGAGTTAAGTGATGGCAGCCATATCGAAGGGAAGTTATTGGTTGCGGCCGATGGCGCCATCTCTACTTGTTGTGAGCAAATAGGCATAGAGCTTTCTGAGTATGATTTCGAGCAAGTGGCGGTGATCGCCAACATCACTGCTCAATCGCCACACAATGGGCGTGCATTTGAACGTTTTACTCAATCAGGGCCAGTAGCCTTGCTGCCGATGTCGCGAGGACGAATGTCATTAGTTTGGTGCGTACGACCTGATAAAGCGCAAGAGATCATTAACTATGACGATGAACAGTTCCTCTCAGAGTTGCAAGATGCTTTTGGCTGGCGACTCGGAAAAATACAGAAAGTCGGCCAGCGAGCCAACTATCCATTACTGTTACGTTACAGAAAACAAAATGTTTCCCATCGTTTTGCCATTGTGGGTAATGCCGCGCAAACCTTGCATCCCATTGCTGGACAAGGATTCAATTTGGGTATACGGGATGTAGCGACGTTGGCAGAGCTCATTGCCGATTCGAGTGAAGATCCAGGTAGCTATAGCGCTTTAGCACAGTTTAAAAACTCGCGCAGTGAAGACCGCAGTGCAACCATCGCCATGACTTCAGCTTTAGTGCATATCTTCTCCAACGATTACTTGTCATTACGTATTGCGCGTAACCTTGGGCTATTTAGTATGGACAATTTCCCCGTGCTTAAAACCCCCTTATTAAGAAGAACACTAGGTTTAGTGGCTCGCTAGATACGCGAAAAAGGATACAAAACTATGATGAAAAGTGTAGATATCGCCATCGTCGGCGGTGGAATGGTTGGCTTGGCGCTTGCCGCTGCATTCAAGGACACTGAATTGCGTATCGCAGTTATTGAAAGTCGCGCGCCAGAGAGTGAGCTGAATGACTTACCAGATGTGCGAGTTTCAGCACTCAGCCGCTCAAGTGAAACTGTGCTTAAAAATTTAGGTGCATGGCAGGGTATTACTCAACGCAGGGCTGCTCCATATCAAGCGATGGAAGTCTGGGAGCAAGACAGTTTTGCTCGAATTGAGTTTGAAGCTCAACAATTAGCGCAACCGGATCTTGGGCATATTGTCGAAAATCGAGTGATTCAGCTTGCGCTTCTTGAACAGGTTAAGCTGCAAAGCAATGTGACGTTGTACATGCCAGAGAAGTGTGCTTCGATGGCAATCGGAGAAAGTGAAGCTTGGCTGACTTTAGATAGCGGTCAAGCGTTAACGGCTAAACTGGTAGTCGGGGCTGATGGGGCAAACTCTTGGGTTCGCAAGCAGCAAGATATCCCACTGACACATTGGGATTACGGCCACAGCGCAATCGTTGCTAATATCCGCACTAAAGAGAATCATCTTCGAGTCGCAAGACAGATCTTTACTCCGCAAGGTCCTTTGGCATTTCTTCCTTTAGGTGAAGACAACTTGAGCTCGATTGTCTGGTCAACGGATCCGAGTCGTGCAGAGCGCCTTATCAATATGTCTTCAGGTGAGTTTGATAGAACCTTAACGGCTGAGTTTGATAACCGTTTAGGGTTGTGTAAAGTTGAAGGTGAACGTTTCGCATTTCCACTGAAGATGCGTTATGCGCGTGACTTTGTTACTGAGCGTGTTGCCTTGGTTGGTGATGCTGCACATACCATTCATCCATTAGCGGGGCAGGGAGTGAATCTTGGCCTGTTAGATGCTGCGAGTTTAGCTGAGGAAATTATTCAGCTCTGGCAAAGTGGAGAAGATATTGGTTCTAAGCGAAATTTACGCGGATATGAGCGGTGGCGTAAATCGGAAGCCGCCAAGATGATTGCTGCAATGCAAGGGTTTAAAGACCTTTTTGAAGGAAGTAATCCAGCGAAAAAGCTTATTCGTGGTATTGGTATGAAACTCGCAGGTCAACTGCCGGGAGCGAAAGATGAAATCATGAAACGAGCATTAGGCTTAAAAGGGAATCTTCCTCTGTTAGCGCAGCAATCACGCCACAAATCACAAGCAATATGAATGCAAAAAGGGTTGGCACTGCCAACCCTTTTTATAATTCTGTTATGCGTATGCGCAGCGAAGCTTCATGATTTCTTGGTTAATCTCTTTTACCGTTTGGAAATGCTTACGCTCTGCTTTTTCTGGCAAGATCAACTTACCGTTATCAAATTCAAACTTACCAACCCCGTAAATGTAAATTCTTCCCTTAAATAGCCGACTAATGTGTTTAGCAATCATACTTGGTGTATAGCGCTTAAACAGTCTCATACAGTTATCCTTATCTTTAGCAAGCACTGCAAATTATATGTGTTTCCCACCCTGAAAATTGTGATTGTGATGGTGGAAAATGCAGATGAAACGGGTTTGTTTGGATATTTGTGTTGCTGTAGACAAAACCACGGATAAATATCCAATTTATTGTGATAATTACCTCACTTATCTTCTGACAGCGGAACTCGCGTAAGAGTTCAATCGCGAAACATTAAACCTCAGTTATATGACACATTTAAGAATAGTTTAACTTTTTGGATTGGGTGTAAAGGAATTGTAATGTTTCGTCAAAAAAAAGCCCGCTTTGATGCGGGCGAATAGTCACAGATGCATTACACAAAAAGTGGATGTCCTGAAACAATCAGTGGATTCACTTTTTAGTTGGAGAAGGATTCACATACCTTTCGAGCCACATACCAACTCTAAGAAAAGCTGTGTCATTCAGGCCAAAACGTATAGCTGAACGAACTTTAACCAACGGAGACAGCATACTTCAAAAAAATCACCATGACTACTTATGCTTGTTTGATGAATAATAATTTAGTTAAGAAAAAGCTAATGATGCGATAGTGCTCAAGGTTTGATGAAATCGATTGCAACAAGCTTGTACACCTTCTACCTAGTTATGGGTAGAAGGTGTTTGATTGCGGCAGATATCGCCAATGAGAGGTTGGGTTAGTTGAATAAGATCTTCGCAGCTTAATGCGAGGCCTGCCATATTAGAGCCGCTGCTGATAGTGACTTCCGGTTCTGCCAAAAGTTGTTGGTCGAAAACAATTGTCATAGGTGTGCGCAGCAATAATGGAACGACTGTACCGATTTGGTATCCGGTGAGACTGATAACTTCATCCATAGACACACAAGTCATTCGCCGCCAGCCGAGTAATGCACGAACCTTTTTGGGATCTACCGATTTATCCCCAGGGGCGCAGGCAATGGCATAGCGGTTACTCATATCGCGCAGAACGATAGATTTAACCATTTGTTGCGGGCGAATGCCTCGTTGCTTTGCCGCATCTTCTATCGTTGTTGCTGGTGTTTGGTGTGGCAGCAGGCGAAAGTGAACCCGCTGCGACTCAAGATATTGAGTAATATGAGTTGAGGAAAGATCAGTCATTGTCTTCGAGTGAGTAGGGCAGATTAACAAAAGTCCATTCGCTCTCTGGCTGATCTTTTAAGCGCAGCTTAGTGTCTGCATCAAGATTGTTAGGCAGTACGATAAGCGCCAGCGCTTTGCCATCACTGTAGCGGTATTGCGCAATCAGCTTACCTGCGCTACGCCAGTTTTCACCTACTGCGCGCTCTAATTCTGCATTGACATCAATGCTAGTGTCAGCATTACCTTGAACGATAAACAGTGCGCGTTTATTGATACCACGGTACTTGGCTCGCGCGACCGTTTCTTGTCCGGTATAGCAGCCCTTGGTAAAGCTAATTCCCCCAAGTGCTTGAATATTTAACGCTTGCGGTATGTGTTCATTCTGTTGTTGTGCATTGAGTAGTGGCAAGCCCGATTGAATATCTAGCAAGGTCCAGAGTTCATCTGTTACTTGCTCTGCTTGGCTCGCGGCAACGATTTTCTCTGCGGCGGTTTGTTCAACGAGCAGTAGCCAACGCTGCTGGTCAATTTTAACCGCAGTACCGCCTTGGATTGAGCGTACATTGCCAGTCTGCGATGACAACGAGTCGACAAACGTTGTTGCAGATGTCCCCATTAAGCCCAGCGCGATATCTTCTGTTTGCGTAATCTCTACTTTTGAGAAAATCGCATATTTCTTTAGCTCAATCAGCTCTTTTTCTATAATGGATGTTGGTTGGAACATGGCATAGCCGCCGTTGTGGTGAAACAGTCGAAATACGCTCCACATTTTACCTTTTGCATCGCAATGAGCGCCGAAAGTTGAGTCATGCTCATCTAACGTAACCACATCACACGTCACCTGACCTTGAAGGTACGATTTTTTGTCATCTCCAGTTATAGTGATGGCACTCCAAGAGGGAAGCACTGCTACTGAAAGTTGAGGAAGTGCATCGTTTGACGCAAGTTGTAGGGGAGCAAACGCTTTCTGCCAGTCCATGATTGATTCCTAATAGAAACTTTATAGGCGTATGTTAGCGCTGATTCCTAGTGATAAACAACCTTTAGAGTTGTAGGCGTTTATTTACCATCTGAAGGTCGAAAATCATGACCTTGCTCGGGAGTGTGACTGACGTACTAGTTGTCAGCGAAATTGCTTGTTACACTCGGCGCAAACAACCGGATAGGTGAGGAATTAGAATGTATACCGCAGAACAAAAAGCGCGTATCAAATGGGCATGTCGTCGTGGAATGCTAGAGCTCGATGTTGTGATTATGCCGTTCTTTGAAGAATGTTTTGACGCCCTACAAGACAATGAGCAGAAAGATTTCGTGTCTCTATTAGAGTGTGATGACCCTGATCTGTTTACATGGATTATGGGTCATGGCCGCAGTGAGAACCTTGGTCATGCTTCTATGGTAGATAAGATTGTCGCCCATAACCTCAGTAAAGTGCGTTAGGCTTAATCTTAGCCCCTCTTATATATCTACAATGGCCAGTGTCATGCTTTTGATGCTGGTCTTTTTGATTATTACCCTGTCATCGATTCCACTTCCGGCTTCGCTCATGCTGATTTACTTACTGGGTAAATTGGCCGCTACCAAAGTGGATCTGTTGCCTACAATGCAAGGTGAGGTGGAGTTTATCTCTCCGACTCGTTATAAAACCGCTCAAGGAGTTAACCATATTCGAACGGTTAATTATGTGGCTATGGCTTTTGGCTTGTTGATTACACGCTCCGACAATAAGCGGGAAATTTTATGGCGTGATAGCCTGCCAGAAGCAAGCTATCGGCATATAGTGGTGATGTTAAAAAGGGAGCACTAAGCTCCCTGGGTTATTTTTGCTTCTCTGGTAGTAGTATGGTCGGGCCGCTATCTTTAGCTAGCTCTGGGTAATCGAGAGTGTAGTGAAGACCACGACTTTCTTTTCGTTCCATTGCACAGCGCACCATTAGTTCAGCAACTTGCAGTAGGTTACGCAACTCAAGCAAATTATTGGAGACTTTAAAGTTGCTGTAATACTCGTGAGTTTCTTGTTGCAGCAACTGTATACGACGCAGCGCACGTTCTAGGCGTTTGTCGGTTCTGACAATCCCCATGTAATCCCACATAAATAGGCGTAATTCGTGCCAGTTATGTTGGATAACCACTTCTTCATCTGAACAACTCACTTGGCTTTCATCCCAAGCAGGAAGCGTTGGTGGCAATGTTGCCTTGGCAATATTCGCAATGATGTCATTGGCGGCAGCCCATGCATACACGACACACTCAAGAAGAGAGTTTGATGCCATACGGTTCGCTCCATGCAATCCTGTGTAGCTCACTTCGCCAATCGCATAGAGCTGAGAAAGATCGGTTTGCCCCGTTTGCTCGACCATAACACCACCACACGTATAGTGGGCGGCTGGAACCACTGGAATTGGCTCTTTGGTCATATCGATGCCAAGGTCGAGTAAACGCATATTAATCGTTGGGAAGTGCTTCTCAATAAAATCAGCTGGCTTGTGGCTGATATCAAGGTACATGCAATCTGCACCCAATCGCTTCATCTCAAAGTCAATGGCTCGCGCGACGACATCACGCGGAGCAAGCTCTTCTCGCTCATCAAAATCGGGCATAAAACGAGAGCCATCTGGACGGCGTAAATAAGCCCCTTCACCACGTAGAGCTTCTGTGAGTAGAAAGTTACGCGCCTCTGGATGGTATAAGCAGGTTGGATGGAATTGGTTGAACTCAAGGTTAGCAACTCGGCATCCCGCACGCCATGCCATGGCAATGCCGTCTCCAGAAGATACATCCGGATTTGACGTGTACTGATACACTTTAGAAGCACCACCAGTTGCAAGAACGACAAATTTCGCTCTGACGGTTTCCACATGCTCTTGGTTGCGGTTCCAGATGTACGCTCCAACTATTTTCTTCTCGTCACCACCGACTTTGTCTTCGGTGATAAGGTCTAGTGCGTTATGACGCTCTAGAACAGTAATATTTGGATGATTATGAACATTGTCCTGCAGCGAGGTTTGCATTGCCATACCGGTAGCATCAGCAGCATGCAAAATTCGTCGATGGCTATGACCACCTTCGCGAGTCAAGTGATAGCGTGGAGCTTCATCACTGTCGTTCTCTTCACGATCAAAAGGTACACCACCATCGATCAGCCACTGCACGCACTCTTTGGCATTCTTGGCAATGAACTCAACCGTCTCTTGCTCGCAGATACCGGCACCAGCCACTAAAGTATCTTGGACATGAGACTCGATACTGTCTGATTCGTCAAATACGGCGGCAATGCCACCTTGCGCATAATAGGTCGCACCTTCGCTACGCGGCCCTTTACTCAGTACGATTACCTTGCCGTACTCTGCGACACGTAACGCCAAAGACAGTCCTGCTGCGCCACTACCCACCACTAACACATCACATTGATGTTCACGGTTTGCGTTCATAAAACTTTTAAATTCCCGAGTTAATGTGTACCTGTGCCATATTCATCCCGAAAAACCGTTGCGGCTTGGCAAGGTAACAGAGCGATCCCGCTCTAAAATAATTCAATGAATTGCAACGTCGACTCTGAAATCTAAAGAGTCAACTCACTATAGTACCACTGTGAGAGTGGCTTTGCATAAATGCAATTGTTCGTAAATAGCATTGCTTTTCTTTACCTTGATCCTCACAATCTGCAACAAGAAGTAGATTGAAGTGTCATTGCGTAAAAATAGTTTGAAGAATTTTTGAACTTATATTTATTTGCTAGGTCACAATAGTGCTCAAGTAGGCAGTGGTGTCAAGACTACATTTTGCATAAT
This sequence comes from Vibrio sp. VPAP30, assembly GCF_001188205.1. Taxonomy (NCBI): domain Bacteria; kingdom Pseudomonadati; phylum Pseudomonadota; class Gammaproteobacteria; order Vibrionales; family Vibrionaceae; genus Vibrio; species Vibrio sp. VPAP30. The sequence goes on along the minus strand of NZ_LBLS01000034.1, from coordinate 46,967 downwards.
TAATGCTCATGTCTGAGAAGATTAGAGTGAATAACGATAGGAGTACCCGCTCGAATGAACGAGCAGCTGACCGATCAAGTATTAATTGAGCGAGTTCAGAATGGGGATAAGCAAGCATTCAACTTGTTGGTGACTAAGTACCAAAATAAAGTCTGCAACCTTATTTCTCGCTATGTGAATAATCCTGGTGATGTTCCCGATGTAGCGCAAGAAGCATTTATAAAGGCGTACCGAGCGATACCAAGCTTTCGTGGTGAAAGTGCCTTCTATACTTGGTTATATCGGATTGCCGTTAATACTGCAAAAAACCACCTTGTTGCCCAAGGGCGCAGACCGCCTGCACAAGATGTGGATACTGAAGATGCTGAATATTACGAAACAGGAAGTGCTTTAAAAGAAATTTCGAACCCTGAGAATTTAACGTTGTCCAATGAATTGAAACGTGTTGTTTTCAGTGCAATCGAAGCACTGCCTGATGATTTAAAAACCGCGATGACGTTGCGTGAGCTTGATGGCTTAAGCTACGAAGAAATAGCAGCGGTTATGGATTGCCCTGTAGGAACGGTACGTTCGCGTATCTTCCGTGCTCGTGAAGCGGTTGAAAAGAAAATTCAACCCCTTTTACAACGCTAGACCAGTAACATTAATGGTGAAAATAATGGCTGACAAAGAGAAACTTTCAGCACTCATGGATGGAGAGTTGGTTGATAAATCTCTAATTACTGAATTAGAGAAAGACCAAGATAGCCTACAGACTTGGCAAAGTTACCATTTAATTGGTGATGTGATGCGAGGTGAAGCACCGGAACAGCCGGAGTGGAATATAGCTGAAAGCGTAGCGTTAGCGTTAGAGGGGGAACCCGCGCACTCTAAGGTTACTCAGTTAGAAGAACATCGCTCGGTCGAGTCGCAACCGACGCCGTCACAAGCGCGTCGCCAGTTACCTGCTTGGTTAACTCAATTCGGTCAGGTAGCTATGGCCGCTTGTGTATCTTTGGCAGTTATATTGGGTGTCCAGCAGTATGGTGGAACGGATGCTGCGACTGCACCTGAGACGGAAACATTGCCTGTTCTTCAGACTATTCCATTTTCTGGTAGTGCAGAGCCTGTAAGCTTGACGCGCTCTTCCGTTGAGCAACCAGCGAATGAAGTGAATATTCAGGAGCAGCGCCGCCGCATCAATGCGATGTTACAAGATTACGAATTACAACTACGCTTAAACAGTGACAATACCATTGAGCATAGTGATAATCCTGAAACGGTAGTTGAATGAAAAAATTTCTGATCAGTGCGCTGACACTGTTCAGTTTGAATACACCAATAGCCTTTGCAGAAAATAACGCTGCAGAGGCTTTGTTGCATCAAATGAACGAGGCTAGTCAGCAGCTTAGTTACGAGTTGTCTTATGTCCTGATAAAGAAAAATAGTATTGAGCCACTGCTTTATCGTCACGCTAAAGCAGAGGAACAACAACTCGCCCATCTCGTTTATCTTAGCGGTCCTGTCCGTGAGGTGATTCGCCGTGGCGACGAAGTGAGCTACATTGAACCAGGTGTAGAACCTTTCACCATTGAGTCTGGCAATATGGTTGCGCCGACGATTCCGTTGTTAAATTCGGATGTTAGTGAGTTGAGCAACTTCTATGATTTTATTCAGGTTGGTCGTGCTCGCGAAGCTGGTGCTGCCTGTCAGGTCTTGCGCGTTGTGCCGAAAGATGGCCAGCGTTACTCTTACGTTCTTTGGGTTGATGAGAAGAGCAAACTACCTTTACGTGCCGATCTTGTCGATCGTGACGGTGAGATTTTAGAGCAATACCGCACCATCTCATACAGCGTCAATGATCGAATTAGTCAGATTCTTAGTGGTCTGAATCAAGTTAAATTGCCACAGGTACTTTCTCTACCAAAAGGCCAAATCACGAACCCATTTTGGACAGTGGGTTGGATCCCAAATGGGTTCGAGCCAAAAGAACTTAATCGCTATCGTATGACCAATACTGAGCGTATGGTTGAAAGCCAGATGTACAGCGATGGGCTGTTTAGCTTTTCGGTTTACGTGTCAGATAGTGATAATTTGTCACTAAAAGGGCAGCTTGTCCGCCAAGGTCGTCGCACCTTACATAGCTTTGTCCGTGGTGATCGCGAGATCTCTGTGATTGGCGATATACCGCCAGCAACGGCCAAGCGCATTGCTCAATCGGTAACGTTTACTGCCAATGAGAGTGCCACGCAATGATGACGGCATTGGCTACTGTCTCTGCCGTTAAGCCTGTTTCCTCCGGTTTTGACGTAGAGCTAAGCTGCGAGCAACAAACTAGCTGTAGTAGCTGCTCCTCACAAAAGAGCTGTGGTACGGGCATTGTATCTAAAGCTGTCGGTAACAAATCTTTACACTGGCACCTAGTGACGCAAAAGTCGGTGAAAACTGGTCAAGTGGTTGAAATTGGTCTGCCAGAGAAAAGTTTGCTCCAATCGGCGGCAGTGGTTTATTTAGTGCCCTTATTTGCTCTGATCTTGGGTGCATTCGTTGCCCAGTGGTGGCTGGCGCCATTGTTTTCCGCTGGGGAAGGGCTGGTTATTTTCACTTCTGCTGTCGCAACGGTCGGTGGTATTTTCCTCGCAAAACGACTATCGGCTAAATTAGAGCAGCAATCTTCGCAACAAGTCATACTATTAAGGGTGTTGGGCGAACCAATTAGCTAGTGCGAAGTGACTAGAAATTGGGTAGAATCTGCCAACTTGATTGAAATGCCGTCGTTCACCTTGAGAAAACGCAAGGTTCAGAGCGGCTTTCTTGTCCCTATTTAAAAGAGTTTAGTCACACCAAATCATGAAGCACATTCGTAATTTTTCGATTATCGCCCACATCGACCATGGTAAGTCGACCCTATCAGACCGTTTGATCCAAGTATGTGGTGGATTAAGCGACCGTGAAATGGCCTCACAGGTTCTGGACTCCATGGATCTAGAGCGTGAGCGTGGTATCACCATTAAATCTCAGAGTGTGACTCTAAACTACACAGCGAAAGATGGTGAAACATACCAACTTAACTTCATCGATACACCAGGGCACGTTGACTTCGCATACGAAGTTTCGCGTTCGCTTGCTGCCTGTGAAGGTGCGCTGCTGGTTGTGGATGCGGGTCAAGGTGTAGAGGCTCAAACTCTTGCTAACTGTTATACCGCGATCGAAATGGATCTAGAGGTGGTGCCAATCTTGAACAAGATTGATCTTCCAGCCGCAGACCCAGAGCGTGTCGCAGAAGAGATCGAAGAAATCGTTGGTATCGACGCGATGGAGGCGACTCGCTGTAGTGCGAAAACGGGTATTGGTGTTGATGATGTTCTTGAAAATATCGTATCAGCGATCCCAGCGCCAGAAGGTGATCCGGAAGCACCACTACAAGCACTAATTATAGACTCCTGGTTCGACAACTACCTTGGTGTCGTTTCTCTGGTGCGTATTAAAAATGGCGAACTGAAGAAGAACGATAAGATTAAGGTAATGAGCACAGGTCAAGTTTGGGGAGTTGACCGTCTTGGTATCTTCACACCTAAACAAGTCGATACTGATATTTTACGTACTGGTGAAGTTGGTTGGGTGGTTTGTGGTATCAAAGACATCCTAGGCGCCCCTGTCGGTGATACGCTAACGCTAGCAAAACATGGCTGTGAAGCTGCGCTACCTGGTTTTAAGAAAGTAAAACCTCAGGTCTACGCTGGCCTATTCCCTGTGTCGTCTGACGATTACGAAAACTTCCGTGATGCGCTAGGTAAGCTAAGCCTTAACGATGCATCGTTGTTCTACGAACCAGAAAATTCTGCGGCACTGGGTTTTGGTTTCCGTTGTGGCTTCCTTGGTATGCTGCACATGGAAATTATCCAAGAGCGTCTAGAGCGTGAGTACGACTTAGATCTGATCACCACTGCGCCGACTGTAGTGTATGAAGTTGAAGAAACCAACGGTAATCTACTTTACGTAGATAGCCCAGCGAAGCTTCCAGCGGTTAATGACATTGAAGAAATTCGTGAACCGATTGCTCGCTGTAATATTCTTGTACCGTCGGATTACTTGGGTAACGTCATTACACTTTGTGTTGAAAAGCGTGGTGTTCAGGTTGATATGGTTTATCACGGAAACCAAGTAGCAGTGACTTACGATATCCCGATGGCAGAAGTGGTACTTGATTTCTTCGACCGTCTGAAATCAACCTCTCGTGGTTACGCTTCGCTGGATTACAACTTCCAACGCTTTGAAGCTTCGAATATGGTTCGTGTCGATGTGCTACTAAACGGCGATACAGTAGATGCGCTTGCGATGATAACTCATAAAGATCACTCACAAACACGTGGTCGTCAGCTAGTCGAGAAGATGAAAGAATTTATTCCTCGTCAGATGTTTGATATCGCGATTCAGGCTGCAATTGGTAATCACATCATCGCCCGTTCAACGGTTAAACAGTTACGTAAAAACGTAATTGCCAAATGTTACGGTGGTGACGTGAGCCGTAAGAAAAAGCTCCTGAAGAAGCAGAAAGAAGGTAAGAAACGTATGAAGCAGATCGGTAACGTAGAGCTGCCTCAAGAGGCCTTCCTTGCCATTCTGCACGTAGGTAAAGACTAATCCCTGTCATATTTGCCATCGCAGCGTTACTGTCTGTGCAAACTATTTATGGGATTGCTTGAAACAAATTTAATTGGTAAGTGGAAGGGTTTCGGCTCTTTCACTTTCGTATTTTTGAGATAAGGGAAGTCAATGGCGAATACATTTTCACTCATCCTAGTACTTGTTACTTTGGTGACCGGTGTTGTCTGGGTCTTAGAAAAATTGGTTTTTGCCAAGAAACGTCAAGCGAAAGTGGCCGAGGTCGAAGCTCAAACTAACGGTTTAGATGCTGCCATTGTTGAAAAAGTGAAAACGCAACCTTGGTGGATTGAAAATAGTGTGTCTATTTTCCCTGTCATTGCTGTTGTCCTGGTACTACGCTCATTTATTTATGAACCATTTCAGATCCCATCGGGGTCTATGATGCCAACGCTTTTGGTTGGTGACTTTATTTTGGTTGAAAAATACGCATACGGATTGAAAGATCCGGTTTGGCGTACTCAGTTAGTAGAGACAGGTAAACCACAACGCGGTGATATCGTGGTATTTAAGTACCCACCACAGCCAAGCATCGATTATATTAAGCGTGTTGTAGGCCTTCCGGGTGATACCGTGCGTTACAACAGCAAAAAAGAAGTCTGCATTCAGTCTCAAGGCGACACAAGCTGTCAGCCAGTGAGACTGTCTAACGTTGAAGAGAGCCAATTCATTCAAAATGGCATTCCACTGATTCAGTTGGATGAAAAACTAGGTGAAGTTGGTCATCAAATTTTGGTTAACCCACTGCGTCGCGACCGTGTTGAGTTGTATCAACCACGTAATGGCGTCAACGAATGGGTCGTACCTGAAGGTCAGTACTTTGTTATGGGTGATAACCGCGACAACAGTGCAGATAGCCGCTACTGGGGTTTTGTTCCAGAGGGCAACCTAGTCGGTAAAGCGGTCGGTATTTGGATCAGCTTCGAGTTTGAGCGTGATGCAGATAGTGTTTTACCTTCTTGGATTCCAACTGGTGTTAGGTTTAACCGCATCGGTGGTATTAACTAAATTTTCGTCATAGTTGGTACCACAGCGTTGTTGACTGCATAAATCCACCTTAATCACATAGAGCCTCTATGTTCATAGGGCTGGATTTATTTGTCGCCTAGCTGTGAAATCAACTATTTAGAAAATTCGAAATTATGAATGAGAGAGCATGAATTCTCCTATTGCAAAACTAGAGAAAAAGCTCGGTTATCAATTTAATGATGCTGAGTTAATCAGTTTGGCACTGACACACCGCAGTGCTAATGGAAAACATAATGAGCGTCTTGAGTTTCTGGGCGATTCAATTTTAAGTTTTGTCATTGCTGATGATCTTTATCATCGTTTCCCGAAGGTCAATGAAGGGGACATGAGCCGTATGCGTGCCACACTAGTACGTGGAAACACGCTGGCGGAGCTAGGTCGTGAATTCGAACTAGGAGATCACTTAAAATTAGGTCCAGGTGAATTAAAAAGTGGCGGTTTCCGTCGTGACTCAATTCTTGCCGATGCTGTAGAAGCCATTATTGGTGCCATCTACCTTGATAGCGATATCGAAGTCGTACGTGGCATTATTCTGAGCTGGTATAAAACGCGTCTTGATGCAATCAAGCCGGGAGTTTCGCAAAAAGACCCGAAAACGCGTCTTCAGGAGTTTCTTCAAGGGCGAAGAAAGCCGCTACCTGCTTATACAGTGACTAATATTAAAGGTGAAGCACATAACCAAGAGTTTACGGTTTCGTGTGAAGTGGCAGGTATTGGACAGCCTGTTATTGGTAAAGGCACCAGCCGCCGCAAGGCAGAACAAGCGGCTGCTGAATTAGCACTAGAGCAATTGACCAATGACTGATTCAACTGACAACAACGAATTTGATATCGACACGTTTTTCTCATCGAACAGTGAGAAAGAGAGCTCGCCAGAGAACCAACACTGTGGCTTTATTGCGATCGTAGGTCGCCCTAATGTAGGTAAGTCGACACTGCTCAACCGCATCCTTGGGCAGAAGATTTCGATTACATCACGTAAACCGCAGACGACTCGTCACCGTATTATGGGTGTTGATACTGAAGGTGATTATCAAGCAATTTACGTTGATACACCGGGACTACATATCGAAGAGAAGCGCGCAATCAACCGCTTGATGAACCGCGCTGCGAATTCTTCGTTAAGTGATGTAAACCTAGTGTTTTTCCTCGTTGATGGTACGCACTGGACTAACGACGATGAAATGGTGTTGACTAAGCTGCAGAAGTCTAACTTCCCTGTGGTTTTGTGTGTCAACAAGGTCGACAACGTCCAAGAACGCAATGAAGTCATGCAACACATGATGGATATGTCGAAGAAAATGGAGTTTGTTGACGTAGTGCCTATCTCGGCAAAACAAGGCAAAAACATCGACGTACTGCGTAAACATGTTCGCGACCATTTACCTAAAGCGACGCACCACTTTCCTGAAGAATATGTGACTGACCGATCTCAGCGCTTTATGGCGTCAGAGATTGTGCGTGAAAAGCTTATGCGTTTTACCGGTGAGGAATTACCTTACTCGGTAACGGTTGAGATTGAGCGTTTTGATTACAACCCGGAAACGGATGGCTTCCACATCAATGCCCTTATTTTGGTTGAGCGTAACGGCCAGAAGAAGATGGTAATTGGTAAAGGTGGAGAGAAGATCAAAACGATTGGTCGTGAAGCGCGACTAGATATGGAAGAGCTGTTCGGCCGCAAGGTTTACCTAGAAACTTGGGTAAAAGTAAAATCTGGTTGGGCGGATGACGAGCGAGCACTGCGATCTCTTGGCTATATTGACGATCTATAAGCTGCGCGAGGCTAAATGCTTCGCTCCGTGCAAGACGAAATAAGGAGCCAGATGGCTCCTTATTTTTTATCATAATTATTTAATAATTCTGTGGCAGATTTTATGTCCTCTGAAGGTTTACAACGCTGCTTTGTTTTACACCGCCGCCCTTACAGCGAGTCGAGTTTGATTCTCGATGTGTTTAGTGAGGAGTATGGCCGTGTGACGTTAATGTCAAAAGGGGCTCGAAGCAAACGTTCGAACCTCAAGGGCGCGTTGCAACCTTTTACCCCGCTGCTACTTAAATGGTCGGGTAATGGCTCAATGAAAACTTTGCGTCAAGCCGAGCCGATCAGCCTTGGTTTGCCTCTGACGGGAATCAACCTCTATTCGGGGATGTACGTCAACGAATTAGTGGGGCGAGTGCTCATGGCAGAAGTAGCTATGCCCGCTTTATTTCACGATTACTTACATGCACTGACGGAATTGGCTCAGTGTGACAATCCTGAACCCGCCCTGAGACGATTTGAACTCGCACTGCTTTCTTCGATGGGCTACGGCGTTGATTTTCTGCATTGTGCTGGTACGGGTGAACCTGTTGACCCCAGCATGACATATCGCTACCGAGAGCAAAAAGGGTTTATTGCTTCAGTACGTAAAGATAATCTCACTTTCCATGGCAGTGAACTGATCGCCATTAGTGAACGTAGATTTACCACAAAAGAACAACTTAAAGCGGCAAAACGCTTTACACGTATAGCATTAAAGCCGTATCTTGGCGGCAAACCATTAAAAAGCAGGGAACTCTTTCTTAGCATGGTTCCCAAACGGAGTATTGGAAAATGAGCTCAATTTACCTAGGTGTCAATATCGACCACATTGCAACGCTACGTAACGCGCGCGGTACTAAGTACCCAGATCCGGTTCATGCTGCTGAAATTGCAGAGCGTGCGGGTGCTGATGGTATTACGATCCACCTACGTGAAGATCGTCGCCATATTGTTGATCGTGATGTGCGTATTCTGCGTGAAACACTACAAACGCGTATGAACCTAGAAATGGCCGTCACTGACGAGATGGTTGAGATTGCACTTAACACTAAACCTGAATACGTCTGTCTTGTACCAGAGAAACGTGAAGAACTAACAACGGAAGGTGGCTTGGATGTCGCAGGATACCTCGAGAAAGTAAAAGCAGCAACCCAAACGCTAACCGAGGCTGGTATTAAAGTGTCTCTGTTTATTGATGCAGACCGTGAGCAAATTGATGCAGCAAAAACGTGTGGCGCACCATTTATTGAATTGCACACTGGTCATTATGCAGATGCGGAAACTGAAGAAGATCAGCAAGATGAGCTGAAGAAAATTGCTGCTGGTGCAAGCTATGCAGCTGATCTCGGTATTACCGTAAACGCAGGGCACGGTCTGACTTACCACAACGTGGCACCGATCGCAGCAATCCCAGAGATTTTTGAGCTTAACATTGGCCACTCGATTATTGGTCGTGCGGTATTTGATGGCTTGCACAAAGCGGTTGCTGACATGAAAGCGATTATGGTTGAAGCGCGTCGTTAAGCATGGCAATTGTTGGTTTAGGCACAGATATCGCAGAGATCGAACGTATTGAAAAAGCGCTTGGTCGAAGTGGTGAGCCATTTGCTAAGCGAATACTGACTAAAGCAGAGTTAGAAAAATTTGCTACTCTCAAACAGCAAGGACGCTTTCTGGCTAAGCGCTTTGCAGCGAAAGAGGCTGCATCAAAAGCATTAGGTACTGGTATCGCACTTGGCGTCAGTTTTCATGACTTTGAAATCACCAACGATGAGTTAGGTAAACCAGTGCTAAGTCTGTCAGGTACAGCCTTGGAACTAGCCAAACAAAAACAGGTGGAGCATATCCACCTGTCTATTTCTGATGAACGGCACTATGCTGTCGCCACCGTTATTTTAGAGAGCTAACTGTTTAGCTCTCTTCCATTTTTAGGTTTCCAAATAAGGTCTAGCGCTCGCGACCACTTTCTCCATCTCATCTTGTAGCTCGAATAACTCAGGTTCGATATCCTCAATAGCAGAACCTGAACGTAACGCTTTCTCTATTGCCGCACAGACATTTTTTAGCCTCGGTACGCCGCAGTATGAGCTGCTGCCATGCAGTTTATGCACATGATGAATCAACTGCTCAATATCAAAATGGTCATCTTCGAGCGCGGCGTCAACGATGGAGCTGACCTCTGGAATATAGTCGACCAACATCTTGAGCATATCACGTGCTAGATCCTCTTTATTGGCAGACTGTTTAAGCGCGGCTTGCCAGTCAATGATCATATTGTTGTGCTCAGTTGGAGGAGACTCCTCGATTTGGCTATCGATAGAAAGCGCACCAGTAGTGATCTCTAGTTTTTCTAACTCTTGCTCATTGGTGTGTGGGTTCCAATGCATCAAGACTTGTTGCAGTACATGCTCTTCGATAGGTTTGGTGAGGTAGTCATCCATGCCAGCTTGAAGCAGTCGATCTCGTTCACCGCTCATCGCATGAGCGGTAACGGCGATAACTGGTGTATTAGCGTTTAACTCAGTTTGTTTAATCTTATTACAGGCGGTCACACCATCCATATGTGGCATTTGAATATCCATGAGGATGATATCAAAGTGCTGTACTTCGGCTTGCTTAACCGCATCGACACCGTTAGTACAGGTAATCACGCTTTCAACGCGTTCTTGAAGTAGAGCACTGATCAGTTTCAAGTTCGCAGGATTGTCGTCAACTGCCATGACTCTAAGCGGTAAGGTCTCGTTACTTTCTTCAGGGCTTTCAAGCAGTAGAATACTTTCTTGATTGGCGGCTAAGGTCTGCAGCAGCTTCCTACGCGAGAGTGGCTTAGTGATACAGTGAATATGGTATTGCTGAATCAAGTGATCAGACAGCGCCAATGCCGTGCTTGGCGTACCCACCACCACGTGCGGAGCACAGCGCATTGCTTGTTCGACCATTAGCTGCACTGAGTTGGTATCGTTGTCTTTACTTGGAGAAAGGTTGAGAAGCACATAATCAAAGCTTTCGGCTTCTTCAGGTAGAAAAGAACGATAGGTAACTATCAAGCCTTCTTGAACTAAGGTTTGCTGGATGACTGAGGCAGCTTGCATATTTGGCTCGACCAGTAACAAGGTACGCTGTCGTAATGCTTGGGTTTCAACAAGATCGCTAACAGGCATATCTGTTGATGATAGGCGTAAGGTAAACCAGAATGTGGAGCCTTGGTGGAGGCGGCTGGTGAGACTTATTTCACCACCCATCTGGCTAACCAGTTTTTGGGTGATAACAAGACCTAGTCCTGTACCGCCATAGCGTCTTGATATACTGGCGTCAGCTTGGCTAAAGGCCTGGAAGAGTTGTGATTGCTGGCGCTCGGAAATACCGATGCCTGTGTCGCGTACCATAAACTGCAGCTCAACCGAATCGTCTCTTTGTGAGCGGAGTTCAACGCTGATATCAATGTTACCTCGCTCAGTGAACTTAATCGAGTTGCCGACCAAATTGGTCAGAACCTGCTGAATACGTAAGGGGTCACCGACAAGACCGGTTGGTATCTTAGGATCAACTTTTAGCGTCAGCTCTAGTCCTTTTTCGTGGGCGCTGGTGGCTTGTAAGCTAACCACTTCTTCAAGCGAGCCTTGGAAATCAAATGGGATATTTTCCAGTGCCAGTTTGCCAGCCTCCAGTTTCGAGAAATCAAGAATGTCATTGATAATATTGAGTAGGTTGTTAGCTGATTTTTCGATGGTTTGTAGATAATCTGTTTGGCTGTTGGTCAGGGTTGTCTTAAGCATTTGGCGGGTAAAGCCAATCACTCCATTGAGAGGAGTACGTAGCTCATGAGACATATTAGCTAGGAATTCCGACTTCACGCGGGCAGCTTCTTGCGCACGTTTTTTCGCGATATCGAGTTCGACGTTTTGAATTTCTAACTGTTCTAAGGTTTCTCGTAAGTCAGAGGTGGCTTGGTCGATACTGTGCTGCATTTCCACATGGTACTCAGACAGAGATACAGCCATCGCATTAATACCGTTTTTCAGTGAGTCCAACTCACCATGCATCTTACCTTCGATACGCACATCTAAATGACCACGGCGAATTCGGTCGACCATGTTTTTCATGTGCGAGATTGGTCGAGTCACATCGTACATCAAGCGGTACGCAAAGACGGCGGATAAACCTAAACCGATCAGCAAGACTAAAAACGCAGAGAAAATTTCTTGATACTGTTGCAAGCGCAATGAAGAAAGATCGAGTTCGATAGCAACATAGCCAAGAGCCGGATTTGAATTTGGTCCTTTCATGGTGGCGACAAGCCCAGATTCGGCAATGACAGGTGCACGAAGAATTAAGGTATTTTCTTGTAAGTCTGAACTGACCAGAAGTGGAATCGGTTTATTGCGCGGAAAGGTCAGTAGCTCAAAGTTTGGGTGGAAGTTCGAAGTAACAAACAGTTCGTGGTTGTAATCGAACACAGCGATACTGCGAACAAATTTAGAATTCTTACGATGGGCGTAGCTGATGATACGGCGCACTGATTCGCGGCTGTTATTCTTTAATCCATCTTCACTGGCGATCGCCAGCGGTTCGATAATACTTAATCCTGAATTAATAACCTGCTTTTCTAAGTCGTGATAGCGGTTGAAAGAGAAAAAAGCACTCAGAAGTAGTCCGATAATTAGCGTCGGCGCTAAGGTAAGAGTAATAACGCGGGCGCGTAAGCCATATCTTGTCATTATTGTCTAAACATCGTGGTGTGGATATGGGAAAATAACTTCCAAAATAAAAGAAGCCGTCGAAGTAATCACCTAAGCATAATCAACTCAGTCGGCTCAGACAATGATTCAAGCGTAAAAGCTTGGGACACAAGCAGCAATTCGAGCAATAGGCCGTAAGGTCATAAATAGTAGGCACAAAGCATGGCGCGTTTTTTCCAACCAAAGAAGAAAACTCAACTGAATACAAAACATCAATCGCTGACGATTGAAAAGTTGGATCATCACGGCGCAGGTATGGCCTACCAGAATAAAAAGCCCATTTTTATAGAAGGTGCTCTGCCAGGTGAACAAGTTCTCGCTCAACTGACAGAAAGTAAGAGCAAGTTCGCCCGGGCAAGGTTAATTAAGATTCAAAAAATAAGCGAGCAACGTATAGAGCCATTTTGCAAACACTATGCTGAGTGTGGCGGCTGCAATATGCAGCATTTGTCTATTGAGGCACAGCAAGAGTACAAACAGCAGACTTTGAGCCAACTGATGAGTAAGTTTGCTGGGCAAAGTGTCGCTTTAGACGCACCAGTAATGGGAGATGAGCGTAGCTATCGTCGCCGTGCCCGCGTTAGTATCAAGCTGAACAAGAAAACCCGTGAGTTAGAGTTTGGGTTTCGCAAAAAACAGAGCAAAGATATCGTGAACGTCACTCATTGCCCTGTGCTTGATACCGAGCTAGATAGCTTGTTAGCACCTCTTTATCAGCTACTGAAAGGCTTCTCAAACCAAGAAGATATTGGTCATATCGAATTGGTTAAGGGGGACAATGCCAAGGTGATTGTGCTACGCCACTTAAAAGCACTGAAAGAGGGTGAGCAGCAAGCGCTTGAAGAGTTTGCTTGTCAGAATCAGGCAAGTCTGTATCTGATGCCGGAAACTGATCAACTTAATCATGTGCTTGGTGAATCTGCCCACTATTTAGAAGCTGGTGTGACGATTCCGTTTGAACCTAATAATTTCATCCAAGTTAACCAAAAAGTGAATCAGGCAATGGTTGAGCAAGCGTTGTCTTGGCTTGAGCTGAGTGAGAAAGACAGGGTATTAGACCTATTTTGTGGTTTGGGCAACTTTAGCTTGCCAATGGCAAAGCAGGTGGCGAGTGTTATCGGGGTCGAAGGCGTTGAGGCCATGGTTGAAAAAGCGACAAGTAATGCCCAAATTAATGGTATTAGCAATATCGCTTTTTATCAGGCTAATTTGGAACAAGATATGTCTGGTCAGCCCTGGGCAGTCGAAAAATTTGATAAAATACTGCTTGATCCTGCAAGGGCGGGAGCCAGCGGTATTGTCGAGCAGTTGTCGGCATTGGGTGCCAGTCGAGTTGTGTATGTCTCATGCAACCCAGCCACCCTCGCCAGAGACTCACAAAGTTTGCTAGATCAGGGCTATAAATTGGAAAAATTAGCTATGCTCGATATGTTTCCGCATACAAGCCATTTAGAATCTATGGCGCTCTTTGCAAAGGATTAACACGAACTTCCTTGGTCGTCAGTAGTCTGAACATGGGCAGTTCGATAATAGAAAAAGAACAGGACGAAAATAATGGTTGCGGTCAGAAGCGCACATTTAAATCAAGACGAACAGTTTGAGCTAGATAAGTGGATTTCTAGCTTAAGGCAAGACCCTAAAATATCTAAGCGCTTAAAAGAAGTATACCTCCGTGGTGAGGCTGTTTTGCAAGATAAGGAGCAAGGCCCGCTACTCTTGTGGCGTGGGCGCGAAATGGTCGAGATCCTTATTACATTATCAATGGATAAAGCGACCCTAGTCGCGGCGTTATTATTCCCACTGGTTTCAAGTGATGCATACGGCCGAGAGCAGTTCGAAGAAGATTTTGGTAAAGAAACCATTAAGTTGATCGACGGTGTAGAAGAGATGGCCGCGCTAGGTCAGCTAAATGTGACACTTGAAGGTAGCGCAGCTTCTTCTCAGGTCGACAATGTACGCCGTATGTTGTTGGCGATGGTCGATGATTTCCGTTGTGTGGTGATTAAACTCGCGGAACGCATCTGTAACCTGATTGAAGTTAAGAAAGCACCGGATGAAGTGCGCCGAGCAGCAGCGCAAGAGTGTGTCAACATCTATGCTCCACTGGCTAACCGCCTAGGCATAGGTCAGTTAAAGTGGGAAATCGAAGATTACGCATTTCGCTACCAACAGCCCGATACCTACAAGCAGATAGCTAAGCAGCTCTCTGAGCGCCGTATTGTGCGCGAGCAGTACATCAAAGATTTTGTTGATGACCTGACATCTGAAATGAAGACCTCTTCTATTAATGCTGAGGTGAGTGGGCGTCCAAAACATATCTACAGCATCTGGCGAAAAATGCAGAAGAAAGGGCTCGCTTTTGACGAGCTATTCGATGTTCGAGCGGTACGTATTATCGCTGACAAACTGCAAGATTGTTATGCGGCACTAGGTACGGTGCATACCAAGTATAAGCACTTGCCAAGTGAGTTTGATGATTATGTAGCAAACCCTAAACCTAACGGTTACCAGTCGATTCACACCGTTATTCTCGGCCCTGAAGGCAAGACGATTGAGATTCAGATTCGTACTAAAGACATGCACGAAGATTCTGAACTCGGCGTCGCGGCACACTGGAAATACAAAGAAGGTGGCGGTGGCCGTAGTGGTTACGATGAGAAGATTACTTGGTTGCGTAAGCTACTTGACTGGCAAGAAGAGATGTCTGATTCGGGTGAAATGCTCGATGAACTTCGTAGCCAAGTGTTTGATGACCGAGTGTATGCGTTTACTCCACGTGGTGACGTAGTCGACCTACCTATGGGCGCGACACCGCTCGATTTTGCATACCACATTCACTCCGAAGTGGGCCACCGCTGTATTGGTGCTAAAGTCGCTGGCCGTATTGTGCCATTTACTCATAAACTGGCAATGGGTGATCAGGTTGAGATTATCACCTCGAAAGAGCCTAATCCATCACGTGACTGGCTAAACCCATCAATGGGCTTTGTCACTTCAGGTCGAGCACGCGCAAAAATTAATGCTTGGTTCCGCAAGCAAAGTCGTGAGAAAAATGTTGAAGCAGGGCGCGATATCCTTGAGGTTGAGCTGCAAAAAATTGGTGCGACGTTAAAAGACGCAGAACAGTATGCGTTGAAACGCTTTAACGTCAACAGCACTGATGAACTGTATGTTGGCATCGGAAGCGGTGATTTACGTATCAACCAAGTGATTAATCACATCAACGCCTTGGTAAATAAACCAACGGCAGAGGAAGAAGATCAACAAGCTCTTGAGAAGCTGCAAGAGGCAGAGAGTAAAGCACCAGCGCAAAGTCGTCCTAAGAAAGATGCGGTCGTGGTTGAAGGGGTTGATAACCTGATGACCCACCTTGCACGTTGTTGTCAGCCCATCCCTGGTGATGAAATTGCAGGTTATATTACACAAGGGCGCGGCATTTCAGTCCACAGAGCAGACTGTGAACAGCTAGAAGAGCTACGTCACCATGCACCAGAACGTATTATCGAAACGGTTTGGGGCAGCGGCTTTGTCGGCTCTTACATCTTAACTGTTCGCGTTGAAGCGATGGAACGTGGTGGCTTGCTTAAAGACATCACTAGCTTGTTTGCTAATGAGAAGATCAAGGTTACCAGCATGAAAAGTCGTGTTGATTACCGTACTCAAATGTCGATCATGGACTTTGATTTGGAAGTGACCAACGTTGAAATTCTGACTCGTGTGTCTAAGCGAGTAGAACAAATAAAAGATGTCATGTCGGTAAAACGCCTCGGCTAACTTTCACGTTGTACTTGTCACTTTTACGGCGTTAACTGCGTTTTCTTGCTCCATCACATAGGCGAGCTATGCTCAGGAGTCGCGAAAACTTGTTGCCTTGTTAAAGTAACAATTACTTAGTGAAAGTAAAAACGAATGTTGTCATTCCCTACAGTGAGGGACGAACGCGATAGGGAATCTCTTAAAGTAATTAGAGATCTCTAAGTCGTTCAGGCTTACTCTGTAAGATGACAGATTAAAATTAAAGGTGAGTGGTTTTGGCCGCTCACCTTTTTATTTGAATGAAAGTTCTTTAGCTAGAAGATTTAAAGGAAGAAGGAATATGAGCCACCCAATCGAACAGTTGGAACAGATCATGAGCAAGCTGCGTGACCCAGAAAGTGGTTGCCCTTGGGATCTCAAGCAGAGCTTTGACACTATTGTGCCACACACCATTGAAGAGACCTATGAAGTCGTTGATGCGATTCAAAATCGAGACTGGCCGAATTTAAAAGAAGAATTAGGTGACCTACTTTTTCAAGTTATCTTCTATAGCCAATTGGCTAGAGAGCAGCAACTGTTTGATTTTTCCGAAGTGGTGGAAAATGTTAATGAAAAGCTGACTCGTCGTCATCCTCATGTTTTTTCAGATGTTGAATTTGAAACTGATGATCAGATCAATGCAAATTGGGAAGCGGAAAAAGCCAAAGAAAAAGCACAAGTAGGCAAAACAGAGCAAAGTATTCTAGACTCAATACCAAATTCTCTTCCTGCGTTATCACGTGCCACAAAGATGCAAAAAAAATGCGCTAAGTATGGCTTTGACTGGGACTCGATTGGCCCGGTTGTGGGTAAGGTTCAAGAAGAGATAGATGAAGTGATGGAAGAGGCGCTGCAAGTCTCTCGTGACGAAGAAAAAATTGAGTTGGAATTAGGTGATTTACTGTTTGCAACGGTGAATTTTGCGCGTCATCTGGGTAAAGACCCTGAAGTCGCTTTAAGCAAAGCCAATCTTAAGTTTGCTAAACGTTTCAAAGGTGTCGAGGCACTGGTCGCAGAGCAGGGCAAGCAGCTATCTGATTACGATTTGGAACAGTTAGATGCGTTTTGGGACAGAGTAAAAACACTAGAAGCGAAGTAAGATAGTGGCAACTAATCCACCACTTGAATTTGATTTGAAGCAAAAAATAAAAAATTGCAGTGTGATAGATTTCACGTTGTAGCGGAAAAGGGCTTCTGGTATATTTATATCCCGTCCAGAAGAAATCCATTTTCCCTCATTCAACCAATTTCAGGTTAAACATGACGACAAATTACATTTTTGTTACTGGCGGGGTTGTATCCTCTCTAGGTAAAGGTATTGCAGCAGCATCTCTTGCGGCTATTCTAGAAGCTCGTGGTCTTAAAGTGACTATGATGAAGCTTGACCCTTACATTAACGTTGACCCAGGCACTATGAGCCCAACTCAACATGGTGAGGTGTTCGTCACGGAAGATGGCGCTGAAACTGACCTTGACCTTGGTCACTATGAGCGTTTCATTCGCACCAAGATGTCTAAGCGCAACAACTTCACTGCAGGTCGTGTTTACTCAGACGTTCTCGCTAAAGAGCGTCGTGGTGATTACCTAGGTGCAACAATTCAGGTTATCCCTCACATCACTAACGCAATCAAAGATCGTGTAATTTCTGGCGCTGAAGGTCATGATGTTGCGATCGTTGAAGTCGGTGGTACGGTTGGTGACATCGAATCTCTACCATTTATGGAAGCGATTCGTCAGCTTGCTGTAGAACTGGGCCGTGAACGAGCAATGTTCATGCACCTTACTCTAGTTCCTTACCTAGCAGCAGCAGGTGAAGTGAAAACTAAGCCGACTCAGCACTCAGTTAAAGAACTACTTTCTATCGGTATCCAACCAGACATTCTGGTTTGTCGTAGCGATCGCATGATCCCTGCGAACGAGCGTAAGAAGATTGCTCTGTTCTGTAACGTTCAAGAGAAAGCAGTAATCTCAATGAAGGATGTAGATTCTATCTACAAGATCCCTCAACTAATTAAAGCTCAAGGTCTAGATGACCTAGTATGTTCACGCTTTGGCATTACAGCTCCTGAAGCTAACCTGTCTGAATGGGAACAAGTAATCTACGAAGAAGCGAACCCAACTGGTGAAGTCACTATCGGTATGGTTGGTAAGTACATTGAACTGCCAGACGCTTACAAATCAGTCAACGAAGCACTGAAACACGCAGGCCTTAAGAACCGTCTAAGCGTAAAAATTAAATACGTAGATTCACAAGATGTTGAGTCAAAAGGTGATGAAGCACTTGCTGACCTTGACGCAATCCTTGTTCCTGGTGGTTTTGGCGACCGTGGTGTAGAAGGTAAGATCCTTGCTGCAAAATACGCTCGTGAAAACAACGTACCTTACTTAGGTATCTGTCTAGGTATGCAAGTCGCACTGATTGAATACGCGCGTAACGTAGCGGGTATGGAAGGTGCACACTCAACAGAATTTAACAAAGAGACGAAGTACCCAGTTGTTGGTCTAATCACTGAGTGGGTTGATGGTGAAGGTAAAGTTGAAGAACGTACTGAAACCTCTGACTTAGGTGGTACTATGCGTCTTGGTTCACAACTGTGTCACCTAGAAAAAGGGACTAAGGCTCGTGAACTATACGGTAGCGCGACAATCCATGAGCGTCACCGCCACCGTTATGAAGTGAACAATATTCTTCGTCCTAAGATCGAAAAAGCAGGTCTGAAAGTGTCAGGTCTATCTGCAGACAAGAAACTGGTAGAAGTGATTGAGAACCCAGCTCACCCTTGGTTTGTAGCGGCTCAGTTCCACCCAGAGTTCACTTCAACGCCTCGCGATGGTCACCCACTATTTGCAGGTTTCGTGAAAGCGGCTGGTGAATACCAACGCGGCGAATTAGAGAAGTAAAGGATACGGGCAGCAGCGTTAGTAGTGCTGCTGCCCTTAATTTTGACATTATATATTCAACGAGAAGGAAACATTCAATGTCTAAGATCGTTAAAGTTCTAGGTCGTGAAATCATCGATTCACGTGGTAACCCAACTGTAGAAGCTGAAGTACACCTAGAAGGCGGTTTCGTAGGTATGGCTGCTGCTCCATCTGGCGCATCAACTGGTTCACGTGAAGCTCTTGAGCTACGTGACGGCGACAAAGCTCGTTTCCTAGGTAAAGGTGTTCTTAAAGCTGTTGAAGCTGTTAACGGCGAAATCGCTGAAGCTCTAGTTGGTAAAGACGCTAAAGACCAAGCTGCAATCGACGCAGTAATGATCGACCTAGATGGCACTGAAAACAAGTCTAAGTTCGGCGCAAACGCAATCCTAGCGGTTTCTCTAGCAAACGCTAAAGCTGCTGCAGCGGCTAAAGGCATGCCTTTATACGAGCACATCGCTGAGCTAAACGGTACTGCTGGTCAGTTCTCTATGCCTCTACCAATGATGAACATCATCAACGGTGGTGAGCACGCTGATAACAACGTTGACATCCAAGAGTTCATGATCCAACCAGTTGGTGCTAAGACTCTTAAAGAAGGTCTACGTATCGGTGCAGAAGTATTCCACAACCTAGCTAAAGTTCTTAAGTCTAAAGGCTACAGCACAGCAGTTGGTGATGAAGGTGGTTTCGCTCCTAACCTTAAGTCTAACGCTGAAGCTCTAGAAGTTATCGCAGAAGCTGTTGCTGCTGCTGGTTACGAACTAGGTAAAGACGTTACTCTAGCTATGGACTGTGCAGCATCTGAGTTCTTCGACAAAGAAGCTGGCATTTACAACATGAAAGGCGAAGGTAAGACTTTCTCTTCTGAAGAGTTCAACCACTACCTAGCTGAGCTAGCTAACCAATTCCCAATCGTTTCTATCGAAGATGGTCTAGACGAGTCTGATTGGGATGGCTTCAAGCACCAAACTGAACTACTAGGTGACAAGCTTCAACTAGTAGGTGACGATCTATTCGTTACTAACACTAAGATTCTTGCTGAAGGTATCGAGAAAGGCGTAGCTAACTCTATCCTTATCAAGTTCAACCAAATCGGTTCTCTAACTGAGACTCTAGCTGCAATCAAGATGGCTAAAGACGCAGGTTACACAGCAGTAATCTCTCACCGTTCTGGCGAAACTGAAGATGCAACTATCGCTGACCTAGCGGTAGGTACAGCTGCAGGTCAAATCAAGACTGGTTCTATGAGCCGTTCTGACCGTGTTGCTAAGTACAACCAACTTATCCGTATCGAAGAAGCTCTAGGTTCTAAGGCTCCTTTCAACGGTCTTAAAGAAGTTAAAGGTCAATAATTCATAGCAATTTGCTGAATTATTCGCTTTAAAGCTTTCGAAGCGCTCCACTTAGGTGGAGCGCTTTTTTTATGGGAGATGAGAACGGGCTTCGCCCTAAGAGAGTCGGGAACGGACTCCGTCCTTCGAGAAGTTCTCGTGGTGAAGTGGTCGAGACTTGTTGGCCGTACCTGTTCACGATAGAGCTTAACTCTTTGAACGTATCTCGTGTCTCTATTCTCGCTTCTCGATTCTCAGATCTCGAATAGCCTCAACTCTGCGCTTTTCCATCTCAGTGCGAATATCTGCGCCTTTAAAGCCATCCTTAATGATGTCTTGTACGTTGATGGAAAGGGCAGCCTGATAGGCTTGCTCAAAGATAACTTTTTGTGGGTAATCAATCTCTTCATGACCTGTTCGCCCTCGGCTATCGGCCATACAACAAAGCAGAATATCTTGTAAGCGTTCAGGTTTACGCCACACATCGAACTTATTCAGGACTTTGAGTTTGGTCTCAGGTCGAAGCTCAGCGGCTCTATGGATGTTGGAGTGTTGTTCACACACCATCAAAGCTAAATCACGAAACTCGTTTGGAACACGCACTCGCTCACACAGTGTTTTGATCAGTTTAACACCAGTGTGGCAGTGCATTTTATGGCTTGGCCACTCTGATTTTGGTGTAATGCCTTTACCCAAGTCATGCACTTGAGCGGCAAAACGGACAGTTAAAGAGTCACTTAATTTAGCGGCTTGCTCAGCAACGAGTAAGGTATGAATACCAGTATCAATTTCAGGGTGCCACTTTTCTGGCTGAGGTACGCCAAACAGAACATCTAGTTCAGGCAAAACCACTTTTAAGGCACCACACTCGCGTAATACCGATAGAAATATTTGCGGATTTTGTGTCGATAGGGACTTATGCCATTCTTGCCAGACTCTTTCGGCTGTCAGGTGCTCGAGTTCACCTGAATGTGAGATTTTTCGCATAAGCTCGATGGTTTCATCGGCAACACAAAAACCTAAGTGGTGAAGCTTAGCTGCGAAACGGGCGACTCGCAGGACTCGCAAGGGATCTTCGGTAAAAGCATCAGAAACGTGGCGTAAGATCCGATCTTCGAGATCTCGTCGACCGTTAAAGGGATCGATGATATTGCCGTTAGGATCTTGAGCTATGGCATTGATAGTCAGGTCGCGCCTGAGTAAGTCTTCTTCAAGGGTGACATCAATGGCAAAATAGCATTCAAAGCCAGTATAGCCCGAGCCCACTTTGCGCTCTGTTCTCGCAAGAGCATGCTCTTCTTTACTGTCTGGGTGAAGAAATACAGGAAAGTCTTTACCTACCGCTGTATAACCTTTTCTCAGTAGCTCTTCAGGCGTGGAGCCGACAACAACCCAGTCTCTGTCATAGACGTCAATATCTAGCAGTTGATCTCGAACTGCTCCACCAACAAGGTATCTTTGCACCTAGTTCTCCCTTTTCATCAGTTTGCCATTGGCTAATCGTGTCAGCAATGGTACTTTTCTTAGCACTAAATTCCCAGAGAAGAGAGTTATGTATCAACAACATTTTGCACTGACAGAGTTGCCTTTTTCTATTGTGCCAAACTCTCGTTTCCTCTATCAAAGTCGGCGCCATAAAGAAGCGATCTTTCAAATCCAAGCTGGACTAGGTGAAGGTGGTGGCTTCGCTATGCTGACGGGGGAAGTAGGAACGGGTAAAACGACCATTGCAAAATCGATACTTAAAACTCTAGCAGATAACACGCGTGCAGGGTTGATCTTAAATCCTACTTTCTCGAATATTGAGCTATTAGAGGCAGTATGCGATGAGTTTGGTATTCGCTATGAACCGAACTCTTCGCTAAAGCAGCTTAACCAACAGATTCATCACTTTTTGTTGGAGAATCATTCTAACAGGGTTCAAACCCTGTTGGTTATTGATGAGGCTCAGCACCTGTCTGCGGATGTACTAGAACAGTTACGCTTACTGACCAACCTGGAGACGGAAAGCCAAAAGCTGCTTAAGGTGTTGCTGATTGGTCAGCCTGAGTTACAGCAAAAACTGCAAATGCCCCAGTTAAGGCAGCTAGCGCAGCGTATTACAGGCCGCTACCATCTATTGCCGCTTAATCAAGATGAGACCAGAGACTACATCAAGTTTCGTCTTACTTTGGCTGGTGGCTCTCCTAGCTTGTTTTCAGCTCAGTCGATTCGGTATATTGCCCGTCATACACAAGGGATTCCACGTCTAATTAATTTAGTCTGTGATGCCTGCCTTAAGCAAGCCTACAGCATTGGTGAGTCGCAACCCTCTCATGCAACGGTTACGGCTACATGTGATGAGGTGATGAGCTTTCAAACCGGATCGGTGCTGCCAGTGACAGCGAAAGCCTCAGTAACAAAGAACATCTTGTCACCCAGTTTACTCTCACTATTATTGGCAGGTGTGTTATCTGTTGGCACCTATTACGCAACTCCGATGTTGGTCACTCCGACAATAACTCACCAGCTACAACAGCAGTACCCTGCGGTTGAGAATACTCAGCAGAACAAGCAAGTGTTTCCACAGGAACTGAAAACCTTGCTCAATCAAGCTAACAGTCAGGAAGCGGCGATTACTTCATTGTATAAAGTCTGGGGCTATCGGGCTTCTGTGTTGGATCAACTGTGTTTGGATAATGGTGAAGGGGTATTTCGTTGTGTACTTGAAAATGGCTCTCTTGAACAGCTTGCCGAAAAAAATGTGCCTGTTGTGCTGACACTTCATATTGAGCAGCAACCGCGTTTTGTTGTCTTGTACGGACTTTCTGAAAGCAGAGTGTCGCTGTTAGTGAACGATCAAGTTATCGAGTTTGAACGTCAATGGTTAAGTCGTATATGGCAAGGCGAATATCGAGAGATTTGGCAGAGCTACTGGAATGAAACGTTGAAGCCTGGAATGAGAGGTGAGGCGATTGCTGCGCTCGATCAACATCTATCTCAAGTGTTAGGGGAAAAGGCATCAGGGCAAACTCAGTTCAATCAACAGCTTAAACAGAAAGTCGAGTTGTTTCAGCGTTGGCAGGGGCTAACAGTGGATGGCATTGCTGGCAAAAAAACATTGCGCTTGCTGGAAAGGCTTTCTCAGCCACAAGCGCCTTCATTAACGTCTCGAGAGGTCAGTTCGAATGTCTAAAGTGATGCAAGCCTTGGAACGTTCAGAGCGTAGTCATCAAACCCTTACTACGCAAAATCAGCCCCTTGCCCATTCATTGATGCAACAGCAGAATGAACCATCTAATAAACGAACTATCGCTTTTGCCGTGATTCCACCACTGTTGGTAGCTGCATTTATGGTGTATGACACCTACAAATCTGAGAAACAACAGTGGTTAGATCAGAATGTTTCTCAAACGGTAATCGTTGAGGTGCCTTTTGAATACCAGGTAGAGCAAGCGCCAGATTTTGGTCAATTAGCAGCAACTTATCGCGGTGAGTCGATAACAGATCAAAGTGATTGGTTAACCCAAGCTGAAAAGGATGTTAGCCCGCTACCTGAAGAGGTGTTTGAGCAAGTGGAGCTCCGTGATAATATTGCCTCAACCAGTAAGGATGATCTTTTGTCTGGGGTCGACTTATCGCAACTTTCACCGGAATTGGCGCAACGTTTTGAATCAGCCCTCAACGCGAAAGCGAAGCAAGAGTCACGGGCTCGCAGCAGTGAAGCTTCTCATCTTTCTCAGCAAGCAGAACGTTGGTTTGGAAAACTACCTGCTATGAATTTTCAGACTCATGTCTATTCGAGTAGACCAAATAAGCGTTGGGTTAAGATCAATGGTGTTGAGTATAACCAAGGTGACTGGGTGAGCGATGACATTGAGCTAGTCTCTATTGAGCAGCAATCTTGCCTGATTCGCTTCAAAGGTGAGTTGATAGAAGTACCAGCACTGTATGACTGGCAAGGCTAGGTACTGGTTGAACTGAGGTAATGAAAAGGTCACCAATGTGACCTTTTTTGGTATTGAACTGTTTTGCTAAGTGCTTATGCCCAGCCTGAAGGGGAGCGCTTTCTACGTGGAATGATATGAGGAAGAATCAAACCAAATAGCAGACCTAGGCCAGCTACACCGCCACCGTACATAAAGTACTTAAGCAGGAGATCATCTTTTTGTGTGTCTAGCTTAGCACGTAGCTTACGAGCTTCTTCCTGTGACGCTGACAGCTGTTTGCTCATATCGCTGTAGCCTTGCTCTAGTTCGCTAATCTGGGTATTACGTGTTTCTAATGAGTCAATCAGACCTGCTTTCTCTTGGTCTGCGTTCGAACGCGCATTGGCTAGTTTCTCTTTAACATCAGCCAGTTCTTTTTCTAGCTTAGGTAGACGCAGCGCCATGCTCTCTTGTCTGGTGACGAAACGGCTCTCTACCCAACCTTTGCGTCCTTTTCCATCTTGAACTTGAGTGTAGCCACTATCACGATTTACGGAGAGAAGCTTTACTTTATCCCCAGCATCTACGCTGCCAATAATTCGGAACTCATTGCTAGGGCCTGAATGCATATAGGTAAATAGTTTATCAGAAATGTAACGGTCTTGAGCCATTGCAGCTGGAACAGCGAGCATTGATGCTAGAACGAAGCAAACCAGTTTTTTCACGGTAAATCCTTTAACAGTCTAAGAGGGTCTGCAAACCCATAATCTATTTCTTTGCTAACGCCAAATAGTAAGTAGTTTCGAGGTTGACTGCAACAAAGAAGGGAGGCTGAGCCTCCCTTTATGCGGTTTTGAGTCAATAATGACAGTGTATTAACACATCACTGACCTTATTGATTAAACGAACATTGCCTGAATCGCGTAGAAGAACACCACTGCAAGTAGTGCACCAGCTGGTAGCGTAACAATCCACGAAGCCACGATGTTACGTACAACGCCTAGGTTAAGAGCTGCGATACCGCGAGCAAAACCAACACCTAAGACCGCACCAACCAGTGTTTGTGTCGTCGAGATAGGAAGGCCTGTGCCCGAAGCAAGTACAACAGTACATGCAGTTGCTAACTGAGCAGCGAAACCGCGGCTTGGCGTCAGTTCAGTGATACCTGTACCAACAGTCGCCATTACTTTATGGCCAAGTGTTGCTAGACCAACCACGATACCGAAACCACCTAATGGCAGAATCCACCAAGCGATTGTGCTCTTACCAGTGATTTCACCCATGTGTTCAACGGTTGATACGACAGCAGATAGAGGACCAATAGCGTTTGCTACGTCGTTCGAGCCGTGAGCAAATGCCATCGCACACGCAGTGATAACCATCAGTACGCTGAAGATACCTTCTACACCTGCAAAACCGTGGTCGTCTTCGCGGCTAGCGAATTTCTTTTGAATATAAAAGTAACCACCTGCCATAACAAGTGCAGAAACGACAGCCGCCCACATCCACGCTTCGCCATTTGAAAGGTGTAGACCAACGTGCTTAAGACCTTTCTTAATTGTAACTAGTGCGATCACCATCGTAGTGATAAACATGTACACAGGAACAAAGCGTTTTGCATTAAATAGCGGTTTCTCAGTATCAAAGATCAGGCGCTGTGCACTGACAAAGATAACATAGGCAAAGAAACCAGAGATGACCGGAGTGATGATCCAGCTACCAACGATACCTTGAACTGAAGCCCAATCTACAGCTTCTGTACCAACAGAAACACAGGCAAAGCCGATGATGGCACCGATAATTGAGTGAGTGGTTGATACAGGCCAGCCCATGTAGGAAGCCAGCAGTAACCATGTACCAGCGGCAAGAAGCGCAGACATCATACCGTAGACTAATACATCTGGTTGGTGAGCAAATAGGGACGTTTCAATTACGCCTTTACGGATAGTGTCGGTTACTTCACCACCTGCTAAATATGCACCGGCAAATTCAAAGATCATTGCGATAATGATCGCTTGTTTAACCGTTAGAGCCTTTGAGCCTACTGATGTACCCATCGCATTAGCAACATCGTTTGCGCCAATACCGATAGCCATCAGAAAACCGAAAGCTGCTGCAATAATAATCAGGACAGTGCCGTAGTTCGCAAGGATATCCATCGTAATACCTAGTTGTTGATAACAAGCGGAGCAAAAATTAAGCACGACAAAACCCCTTCAGCGCTTCAGTATTTATCGCCTAACAGGGGTGTGAACGAGTTAGATGCTCTTCGTTATTTGGTTAACTTATGTTTATGAGCGAGACAACATTACTTCCAGACGCGCACCAACACGTTGCGCCTGATCAGCAATACCACCTACCCACTCTAGAATTTTGTAAAGGAACATCACATCAATCGGATTCAGATCAGCTTCGATTGCCATTAGGCCTTGGCGAAGTTGAATCTGCATTGCATCAGTGTCGTCCTCAATCACATCCAGTTGGTGGATCATTTCAGCCACAAGTGTTACTTCACGGCCTTTAAATCCAGTTTCCAATAACTCATCAAGCTCATTGATAACTTTTTGCGCTTGCTCTGCTGCGTCTAAGCAACGTTTTACGTACGCAATAAAGTTTTCTTGAAGAGGTGCAGGAATAGTCAATTGACGGCCATAAACACGGCCAGCAATGTCTTTTGCAAGGTTTGCGAGTTTGTCTTGTTGAGTCAGTAGCTCTAGCATGTCGCTACGATCAACGGGCATAAACAAACCACGGGGAAGTTTGAGACGAATTTCGCGCTTGAGTACGTCGGCTTCTTTCTCTAGATGAGAAATCTGTGCGCGGATTTCAGATGCTTTTTCCCAGTCACCCTTTGAACTGACTTCAAAGAAGTTAACTAGATGCGAGCAACATTCGTTTACACACACAACGTGGCGCTGCAAAGGTTTAATAGGGGACTTTGCAAATAACCCCATAATTGTATTTACTGGCATGGTCATTCAACCCAATTAATATAACCTAAAAACTAACATACACCATTTCATGGCGAAATGTTGAACGATGGCTATAAAGGCGCGCATGTTAACCCATTAAATCACTCATTAAAACTGTTTTAGATCATCATTAGCGCGATATTTCTTTCTTGCCGAGTAAGAAAATAGGCAATATCCTGTCTTTATCTGCTTTGAAAGGTAACACTATGGAAACCGAGATAGAACTGAAGTTTTTTGTTTCTCCTGAATTTTCAGAGACTTTGCGTCAGAAAATCGCTGAAACCAAAGTACTTCAGCACAGTTGTCGAGAGTTAGGTAACACCTACTTTGATACGCCTGACCAGTGGTTACGCCAACACGATATTGGTCTTCGTATTCGTCGCTTTGATGACGTCTATGTCCAAACTGTAAAAACAGCCGGACGCGTAGTCGCAGGTCTGCATCAAAGACCTGAATTTAATGCTGAGCATGACAGCAACGATCCTGAGCTTACTCTCCATCCGCAAGATATTTGGCCAACTGGTAAAGACGTTACGACGTTACAAGCTGAACTAGAGCCACTTTTTTCTACTAACTTTCGCCGTGAGCAGTGGCTGATTGGCATGGCCGATGGCAGCCAAGTTGAAGTGGCCTTTGATCAAGGCAATGTAGAAGCCAATGGTAAACAAGACCCTATCTGTGAAGTTGAGCTTGAATTGAAGTCAGGCCAGACTGATGCGCTGTTCACCTTAGCTAGAAGCTTTTCTGAAGATGGTGGTATGCGCTTAGGCAACTTGAGCAAAGCGGCAAAAGGCTATCGCTTGGCAATGGATTACGCAGGTGATGAAGTTAAACCGTTGCCGTTAGTCAAAACTGACAAGAACGATACAGTTGAATCTTGTTTTATCAACTCGTTAGAGCATGCGCTTTCTCATTGGCATTATCATGAGCAGATTTTTTCAGAGCGTGATTCTATTGAATCGGTTCATGAAATCAAAAACTCGATCAGCTTTATTCGTCAGATCCTGACCGTTTATGGCGGTGTCGTTCCACGTCGCGCTAGCGCTATCCTACGCCAAGAGCTGAAATGGCTCGAGCAAGATCTTGAATGGCTACATGATTATGACTATTTAGAAGATCTTCTTGATGACAAAGGCCATGCGTTGCGTAAATTGGATGCGCGTAAATTCCTTATTGGAGAGCTCAAACTGTTACAAGAGCAGCTACCAAGTCGAGATCAGATTCTAGAGCTGCTCAACTCCGCGCGTTACACAGGTCTTTTACTCGACCTTAGTCGCTGGATTCTAACCCGCGGTTGGCAACCTTTCTTAGACGACAAGTCTCGCGAGAAAATGTCGCTCAATATTGAGCACTTTTCGGTGCAGCAATTGGATCGTACCTGGGCAGAGTTGATGGAAGCTTTCCCGCCCGAAAGGAGTCTCAGTAGTGCCGATTATATTGAACAGCAGTATCGCTTGATGCGTAACCTTTATACAGGGGTGAGTTTTGCGAGCCTGTTTGACTTTGATGAACGTGATAGCTTCCGTCTGCCATGGAGTGATTTATTGCATGGTACTGATGACCTACTCAAATTGAAAACCTTAGAGCAGTTGGTTGAAAAGCTAGAAGGCGATGAACGCGAACAGCTAGAGCGTTGGTTGGCGCGTCAAGAAAGCTCGATTCTCCACGCGATGGAGCAAACTCGCGTTATCTGTATAGAGGCTGAGCCATACTGGCAAGACTAGATAAAAGTGATTGATATCAACGGGAGCCTTAGGGTTCCCGTTTTGTGTTTACTTGCTGCTGTTCGAGTCTATCTAAGCGTTCAATAATCTCATTTTGCTTATCTACTAATTCGAGAAGTAGCCGCTCCTTATTCTCTGAACGTGTGGTTTGTATTTTGGAGGGGGTGGTGATCATTGAGGTGACCAATCCAGAAATCATACCGAATAAACCGACACCACATATGATTAAACCTGCGGCTAATATGCGTCCTGCATTCGTCACGGGATAATGATCCCCATAGCCAACCGTTGAGATAGTCACTAATGCCCACCACATCGCATCGCCGCCATCACGTATATTGGCATTTGGCGCATGGCCTTCAATAAATAGCATTATGCTCGAACCTGCGGTTAACAGGATCACCATTAGGAGCAAAATCGACGCCAAGGTGGTTTCGTGTTTGTTTTTAAGCAATTGTTTGAGCACGCTGCGACTAGAACGAATAACCAAAATTACGCGCAAAATTGAAAATAGCCGTGCATAACGAAGTGGTTCAATCATAGGAATACTGGCAACAAAGTCTATCCAGTGATTTTTCAAAAATTGCATACGATTTGTCGCACGGATCAAATCAACACTGAGTTGCAGCAGAAATATGCTACAGATAATGAAGTCGAGGCCGATAAGTACTTGTCGAGTGTCAGGGTGCAATGGAAAAAACAACAAGCCAGAGATCACAATTAGCGCCATAAAAGACAGGATTAGTGATAGCAAGCTCATCGGTTTAGTATCGTCTTTGATATTATCTCTATTCATACGAGGCTCGAAATAAATGAAACGCAGTGAAACCAGAGGATTGGGTCTCAGATACGCTCACTCTATTACAAAGTGCTGCAAAGATAAAATTGACGAAATGGAGAATGGACAATGACCAAAATGGCGTTTAAGCCATGGGAACGAGTAATAACGGATGTTCGACTTGTTCCCAAAATGGTGATGTTGATGGTGTTCAGTACCGTATTGATCATCGGCAAGCAGTTATGGGATGCGAGTACCTTTTATGATTCTCTGCTTGTTGTGACGCAAAATGCGCAAGTCGCACAAGAGCACTATGAAGCCTATTTGGTTCAAGTTGTGTGGCAAACCGTAATCATGATTGCGGTGTTTGTTACTCTCCTGCTATTTGCCGCACGAGTGATGTTACGTCAAACCCAATATTTAAACGATTCAATCAAAACGATGGCCGAAAGAGATCTTTCTGTACCAATCGAAATGGCGTGTAAAGATGAGTACGGTGATGTAGCTCGCGAGCTAGAAAAAACACGTGTACAACTGCAAGAAATGATCAAGCTGCAAGTTGATGCCTCGCAAGAGCTTTCTGGGTTGACTGAAGTGATGACGTTAAGCATGTCAGAAACCAAAGAGTCGGCTCAGGAAGAGTTCAATGAAATTGACCAGCTCGCCACAGCAATGAGCGAAATGACCTCGACCGTTCAGACTGTTGCCGATCACGCGCAAAATGCCTCCTCGTTAACTGAAAACGCTTCTGGTCAGGCGGCAACAGGTCAGCGTTTTGTTCAAGATACAGTGGTTAAGATTAGCGAGCTATCACAAGATATTTCTGCATCAGCTCAAGCCGTTAATCAAGTAGAAGAGAGCGTCGATTCTATTGGAAGTGTTGTTGGAACAATCCAAGGTATATCGGAGCAAACTAACCTGCTGGCGCTAAATGCTGCGATTGAAGCGGCGCGTGCGGGTGAGGCTGGGCGTGGCTTTGCAGTAGTTGCCGACGAAGTACGTAATCTTGCCCAGCGTACACAGCAAGCGACGGTCGAAATTCAAGAGATGATCACCCAGCTTCAATCAAGCGCAAGCTCTGCGGTTGAGCTAATGGAGAAAAGTGTGGTTGAAGCCGCTGAAGGTGTCGAGCTAGTGACCAATGCGGGAAGCGAATTGGACGGTATTGTTGGTCAGGTAAACCAAATTAACGACATGAATTTCCAAATTGCGACCGCGGCAGGTCAACAAAGTAGCGTTGCAGAAGAGATGAATCAAAATCTGACCAATGTTCGAGAGTTAGTTGAAGCGTCGGTTACGGTAGTTTCAGAGCTGCTTGAAACTTCGGAAATCATGCAGCAAAACGCTGAAGAACTAGATAAGAAGATCACCTCATTTAAGGTTTAGCCTCTCAACTTAACCCCTACAAACGCTCACTCGCTACTAGTGGGCGTTTTTTATTGGTATAAATAGGGGGTACCCTTCTCTCGATTGGTATTTGCCTACAAGGAAGAATCATGCAACTACCCGAAACTCTTAATGTAATCTCTCATTCTGCACTTGAATCATTCTCTCAATCTGAAGCTTTGACAAATTGGCCGCAACCGCTGAAAGATCAGTTGGGCTACGTCGTGGGATTGAGCCAATTTATTACGGAGGCACTATGCAGTGATGATACTCTGGTACAAGCGTTGCCTAGTATGCTTGCCAAAGAGTCTCGCTACGAAGACTACCGAGAGCGGTTGTCGGGTTTGCTTGCGGAGTGCAGTGATGAAATGCAAGGGCACCGAGTGTTAAGGCAGTTTCGCAATCGAGAGATGGTCTACATTGCTTGGCGTGACTTTACTGCTTCATGGACATTAGAGCATAGTCTAGAACACTTGTCCCAGCTGGCAGAAGCAATGATTTTTGAAACTTACCAATGGCAGTACAAAGCTTGTTGTGAACTATGGGGAACGCCGACCAATGCTCAAGGTGAAGCGCAGCCAATGTTGATTATTGGTATGGGTAAGCTGGGTGGTGGTGAGCTCAACTTCTCCTCGGACATCGATTTGATCTTTACCTATCCTGAGAATGGTGAAACGCAAGGGACGCGCCGTAGTATTGCCAATGCTCAGTTCTTTACTCGACTCGGCCAGCGAATTATCAAAGCGCTCGATCAGCAAACCTTTGATGGTTTTTGTTATCGCGTTGATATGCGCCTACGCCCGTTTGGTGATAGCGGGCCACTCGTTATGAGTTACGCTGCGCTTGAAGATTACTACCAAGAGCAGGGGCGTGACTGGGAGCGCTACGCGATGATTAAAGCGCGTGTCATGGGACGTGAAATGTACCCAGAATATCAAGAGCTTCGCCAGATGCTGCGTCCGTTTGTGTTCCGTCGCTACATTGACTTTAGTGCGATTCAATCTTTACGCCGAATGAAGTCAATGATCAGTAGTGAAGTTCGTCGCCGAGGTTTGAGTAACAATATTAAGCTTGGCGCTGGTGGTATACGTGAAATTGAATTTATCGCTCAAGTGTTTCAGCTTATTCGAGGCGGACGCGAGCCAAGTTTACGCCAACGAGGTTTGTTGCACACTCTCGATGCAATCGAAGAGCTAGAGCAGCTTAACGCTGAAGAAACAGAGCACTTACGTAGTGCTTATAAGTTCTTACGTCGATTGGAAAACTTACTTCAGGCGATGGCAGATAAGCAAACGCAAACCTTACCCGAAACCGATACGGAACAGTTGCAGCTAGCGGTTGCGATGGGATACAGCCAGTGGGAGGAGCTACAAGCAGAGGTTCAGCAGTATATGGCCAATGTTCATGCGGTATTTGTGACATTAATTGGTGCTGAAGAAGAAGAGCAGAAGGATATTGCTCAGCACTTTACTGAACTGTGGGATATGGCGGCTAAGCAGGATGTGATTGAGCACATCCTAGAGCACGATATTCAAGCCGATGACCCGCCCCAAATGGCGCAGACAATTATTCAGTTTAAGCAAGATTTAGCCAAGAAAACCCTCGGCCCACGCGGGCGCGAAGTGCTTAACAAGTTGATGCCGAAGATCTTCTCTGCCATATACAGCCACCAAGATGCCAAGTTCGGGTTACCGCGTGTTTTACACTTGTTGCACAAAATAGTTACCCGCACCACCTATCTAGAGTTGCTAGATGAACATCAAGCCGCTCTGGTGCAGTTAGTTCGTTTATGTACTGCTAGCCCAATGATCTCAGAGCAGTTAGGTCGCTATCCGATTCTGCTTGATGAACTGATCGACCCACAGCAGCTATACAATCCGATTCCACTTGATAGCTACCGCACTGAATTACGCGACTTTCTTGCTCGTATCCCAGAAGACGATATGGAGCAGCAAATGGAAGCACTGCGCCAATTCAAGCAGATCTGTATTTTGAGAATTGCAGCGGCAGACATTGCTGGTGTGTTACCAGTGATGAAAGTAAGTGACCACTTAACCTATCTTGCTGAAGCCATCGTAGAGTCAGTGGTGAGTCAAGCTTGGCTGCAGATGACAGAAAAATATGGTGAGCCGACCCATCTGAAAGATCGCGAAGGAAAAGGCTTTGCTGTGGTTGGTTACGGAAAAGTCGGCGGTTGGGAATTAGGCTATAACTCGGATTTAGATATCGTCTTTATGCATGATTGCCCAGTGCATGTGTATACAGATGGTAAGAAAGAGATCGACGGTCGTCAGTTCTATTTGCGCTTGGCGCAGCGAGTTATTCATATTTTTTCTACTCGAACGGCTTCAGGGATTTTGTATGAAGTGGATACTCGCTTACGCCCGTCTGGTGCTTCAGGTTTGTTGGTTAGCCCGACTGACGCATTTGATGAGTATCAGCGCCAAGAAGCGTGGACATGGGAGCATCAGGCTTTAGTACGCGCCCGTATGATCTATGGCGATGCTCCTTTGCAACAGGCATTTTCACAAACACGCCACGACATTCTATGCCTAGAACGAGATGAGTCTAAGTTAGCAAAAGAGGTGTCAGAGATGCGAGTCAAAATGCGTGACCACTTGGGTGGTAAGAAAGCAGGGCGCTTTATGCTCAAACAAGACCCTGGTGGAATTACTGACGTGGAATTTTTAGCTCAGTACCTTGTCTTACGCTACAGTCATCAAGAGCCTAAGCTTACACGCTGGAGTGACAATGTACGTATATTTGAAAGCATGATGGCGCAAGGTATTATGGATGAAGGAGCCGCTCTGGCGCTGACCCATGCTTACACGACAATGCGAGATCAGATCCACCACCGTAACCTACTTAACCAAGATGCCGATGTGGCAGATGCAAAACTGGTCAATGAGCGAGGGCTCGTAACGAAACTATGGCATGAGTGGTTAGAATAACGTCGAACCTTTATGGTAAACTCTTGCCCGAATTAGAATTTGGAGAACCACAATGAAGCCAATCCTACCTAACTACAGTGATTCTGGAGTGCTTATCATCGGCGACGTGATGTTAGATCGCTATTGGTATGGCCCAACAGGTCGCATTTCACCAGAAGCGCCAGTACCTGTAGTAAAAGTAGAAAACAATGAAGAGCGTCCTGGCGGTGCTGCTAACGTAGCAATGAATATTGCCTCTCTTGGCGGTCACGCTCATATTGTGGGTTTAACAGGGATCGACGAGCCTGCCAAAGTCCTCAACGAGACACTTTCGGCGCTGAAAGTGAAATGTGATTTTGTTGGGCTACCAAACTACCCAACGATTACTAAGCTACGAGTATTGAGCCGTGGTCAGCAACTGATTCGTTTAGACTTTGAAGACAAATTTGAAAATGTCGATGCAGAACTGATTCTGGATCGCATGGAACAAGCGCTACCTAAAGTGAAGTCCGTTGTATTGTCAGACTACGCAAAAGGCGCGTTAGAGCACGTACAGCAGTTTATACAGAAAGCGCGTGAAGCCAAAGTGCCTGTATTTATCGATCCTAAAGGTGCTGATTTCGAGCGTTACCGTGGTGCAACGCTATTAACCCCAAACATGGCAGAATTTGAGCTTGTTGTCGGCAAAGTAAAAACTGACCAAGAGTTAGTTGAGAAAGGTCTAGCACTACTTGAAAAGTATGACTTTGAAGCACTGTTAGTGACGCGTAGCGAGCATGGTATGACGCTACTACGCCGTGGACAAGAGCCTTTCCACTTACCTACCCAAGCGAAAGAAGTGTACGACGTTACGGGGGCGGGTGATACGGTGATTTCTGTATTAGCGGCTTCTGTTGCAGCGGGTAAACCACTAGATGAAGCATGTGCACTAGCAAACGCAGCGGCAGGTGTGGTTGTCGGTAAACTTGGAACATCGACCGTTTCAACCATTGAGCTAGCTGAAGCTGTGCATGGTAGCCAAGATACCGATTTTGGTATGATTGCTGAGCAAGCACTAATCGAAGCGGTTAAGAAAGCTCAATCAAAAGGTGAAAAGGTCGTAATGACCAATGGTTGTTTCGATATTCTTCATGCTGGTCATGTTTCTTACCTTAACCATGCAGCCGAGCTTGGTGATCGCTTGATTGTTGCTGTAAATACAGACGAATCAGTGAAGCGCCTAAAAGGCCCTGGCCGTCCGGTGAATCCGACCGATCGACGTATGGCGGTATTGGCAGCTCTTGGTGCGGTTGATTGGGTGGTTCCTTTCGCTGAAGACACGCCACAACGGCTAATTTCTGAAGTTCTGCCTGATTTACTAGTAAAAGGTGGAGACTACAAACCAGAAGAGATTGCTGGTGGTAAAGAAGTGATCGCTAACGGAGGTGAAGTTAAAGTTCTTAACTTTGAAGATGGTTGTTCAACCACAGAAATTATCGATGCTATCAAAGGTGGTCGAGGTTAACGCTCTCACTGATTGTAAAACATACTCGCCAAAGTGGTGAGTATGTTTATTTGCTTACAGCAGCTTAAGTGTCACAAACAAAAATGGAGCCAATTGGCTCCATTTTTCATTGAAGTGTACTTACTCTTCTAGGTCACTTATTCTTCTAGATCGCCACAGAAGCGGTAGCCTTCACCGTGAATCGTTGCGATGATTTCTGGTGTGCCAGAAACTGATTCAAAGTGCTTACGAATACGGCGAATTGTTACGTCAACAGTACGATCGTGTGGCTTAAGCTCGCGACCTGTCATTTTCTTCAGTAGGTCTGCACGCGTCTGGATCTTGCCAGGGTTTTCACAGAAGTGAAGTAGGGCACGAAACTCAGAACGAGGTAGCTTGTAGCCATCACCGCTTGGGCTAACTAGTGAACGACTGTTGATATCAAGAACCCAACCGTTGAACTCGTATTTTTCTACGCTGCGCTTCTCTTCGCTTACTGCGCTCGAATTCATCGAACGGTTCAGTAGGTTGCGCGCACGGATAGTTAGCTCGCGTGGGTTGAACGGTTTAGTGATGTAATCGTCAGCACCGATTTCTAGACCAAGAATCTTATCAACTTCATTGTCACGGCCTGTTAAAAACATCAGCGCAACGTTAGCTTGCTCGCGCAGTTCGCGGGCTAGCAGTAGACCATTCTTGCCTGGTAGGTTGATGTCCATAATGACCAAGTTAACTTGGTTATCAGACAGCACCTGGTGCATCTCTTCACCGTCACTGGCCTCAAAAACAGCGTATCCCTCTGCTTCAAAAATACTCTTTAGAGTGTTACGAGTTACTTGCTCATCTTCAACAATAAGAATGTGCGGGGTTTGCATTGGCGGTACCTAAACTTGTGAAAAATTTGTGCTAATAGAATAAATTCTAGGCAAAAACATAACATACAGGTAATGTGATGTTGATAATAAACCAAAGACTGTAAAAATACACTCTCTTTGATTGCCCGCCATCCTTGGTGTTGCTTTTTCTATGCTTAAGAGGTCCTTTATCCTCTGCATTCTATTAGTCTTTGACGCGGATTCTATAATGTTAACAGCATGCTAACAACGTAGAAATGTTAATTCCAATCACTTTGTTGATTTATATCAAGAGTTAGAATGTAACAAATATTAATAGTATCCATTAAATGTATAAACTCAGATGTTATGACAATTGATGCCCAGCTTTGGCAAGCTTATTGCGATCCCTATTTTCGTTTTGAACAACAGGTAGTATGCAGCCAGTTTGCTATTATTACTGCTTGGAACCCAGGAAGCGTTTGGCTGTCAAAAATAGATAATGACATAAATAACCAGCGCTTAGCTCGAGAAATGAGCCATACTTGCTGGTGTGGTGTCCAGGTGGGCAACGTGGATTTTTCTTGGATGGAACAAAGCTTTGCCGTTCAAATTAGCCCGAGTAGGGCACTAGAGTTGGGCCGCAAGTATGGGCAAAATGCGATTTATTATGTCGAAGGAGAGACGCTATTTCTCCTCTCCTGTTTAGAAGAACAGAGCAAGGTTTCGCTGGGCAACTGGCGCAGTCGATGTCGATAGGATTCGATTTTAAATTTGGAAGTTCATGGAGGAAAAATGAAAGATATAACCCCAGATATTTGTGATAAGCATGAAGACAAGGTCACGTTGCTAGAATTACCACTGCATAGCTTTGGTCAGAAATTTGCCTTCTATGGTGAGATTGTTACCGTGCGTTGTTACCATGATAATTCTAAAGTTAGAGAAATACTTAGCCAAGATGGTACGGGAAAAGTACTCGTGGTCGATGGGCATGGTTCGTGCCAAAAAGCGCTGATGGGTGATCAATTGGCGATCTTAGCGATCGATAACAATTGGGAAGGCGTAATTGTCAATGGTGCGGTTCGAGATGTGGGAATGATGGCGGAAATGGAGCTAGGGATCAAAGCCTTGGGTACTTGCCCATTTAAGACCGAAAAACGTGGAGCAGGGGAAGTCAATGTCACATTGACCATTCATAACCAAATGATTCAACCGGGTGATTATATTTATGCGGATTGGAACGGGGTTTTGATGTCTACCGAGTTACTAGATTGGAGCTAAAATCTAAAGCCTAATCCAATTTCAACTCCCTTCTGCCACTCTTGATAGTCGAGAGTGGCATGCACATCGAGATTTTCTGTGAGTTTCATTCGGCTCGATACTTCTGCTGCTAAGCTTGACTCCTTCCCTTCTGTCAAACTTTCATCATTGTAAGAATGCACGGTACTCTGCACCGAAACTCTAGGCGTTAGCTGATAGCTTACACCACTTAAGAAACCAGTTTCATTGATCTTCGCGCTATTGTTGAGTCGGGCACCGACGTAAAGATCAACCTTGTCGAATAGGTTGTATGAGTAGCCACCATCGATCTTCCAAGAATCAAAATCGTATTGATCATTTTCAGTCGATAAAAAGATCTTGTGTGGTGAGACAGATTGATGTGAAGGCAGCGTGGGGAGTTCGGTTGCAAATAACGGACACGCGCAAAGTAGCGCTGATAGGCTTAGTGTTATTTTCATATGCCACTCCTTTGCTATTATCTGCTTTCCACTGCAAGACTAATTAAAGCATAAAATGAACGAACTAGTTGCAACTTTTATATAGCAATTAGTTATTATGATATGTGCTAATAGTTTCATTTGTTGTGGCAATTGTTAGGCAACATGATGAGATGTTGTGAATGTGAGTGATGCGGAGCGCGAACAAAAAATAGTAACTTTTCGTTGACGTGAACAGGAAAAATAAGGTAAACGTATGGGTAAGCAAACACACATCGTATAGATAATTAAGAATATGCAGAACCGCAGCCTAGTAATGACCACAACCATTATTATTACCGACATCGCTATTGTTGGGGCAGGCTGCTAAGCGAAAGAAATTAAAAAAAAGGCCTGTATCCCACCAGATACAGGCCTTTTTTTATGCCAATTTATGACCTATTTGGAGGAAGGGATGCGAGTTTTAAAGTTTGGAGGTTCATCATTAGCAGATGCTGATCGTTTTTTAAGAGCAGCAGATATCATTGCTAATAATGCCCAGCAAGAAGAAGTGGCGGTGGTGCTTTCGGCTCCAGGTAAAACCACGAATAAATTAGTGTCTGTGATTGAAGGCGCATTGAAAAATGGAGAGGCTGAGCTACAGATTGCTGAGCTAGAAGACTCTTTTCGCGACTTGTACCAAGATATTAAGCAGGTGCTACCAAACATTGATGGTAGTGGTTATGACAATCAAGTTAAAACGTCACTGACTCAACTGCGTCAGTTTGTTCACGGTATCAACCTTTTGGGTATGTGCCCAGACCATGTTAATGCACGTATTATCAGCAAAGGCGAAAGAGTTTCTATTCAGCTAATGAAGGCGGTACTCGAAGCGAAAGGTCAAGCAGCCAGCTTAATTGACCCAGTTCAGTATCTATTTGCTCGTGGTGATCACCTAGAAGCTATGGTTGATGTTGAGGTCTCGACGCAAA
The DNA here is from genome assembly GCF_001188205.1 of Vibrio sp. VPAP30. Lineage (NCBI taxonomy): Bacteria > Pseudomonadati > Pseudomonadota > Gammaproteobacteria > Vibrionales > Vibrionaceae > Vibrio > Vibrio sp. VPAP30. The sequence continues at coordinate 7,997 of NZ_LBLS01000034.1, read as the reverse complement.
ACTTCCGCCAAAATCCTCTTCCTCAAGGACACGTTAATATCATGCCTGGCTTTACCGCAGGCAACGAAGAAGGCGAGTTGGTGACACTAGGTCGTAACGGCTCTGACTACTCTGCTGCGGTACTTGCTGCTTGTCTGCGTGCGGATTGCTGTGAAATCTGGACTGATGTTGATGGCGTTTATAACTGTGACCCACGCTTAGTTGACGATGCGCGCCTACTTAAATCTCTAAGCTACCAAGAAGCTATGGAGCTATCTTACTTTGGTGCTTCTGTTCTTCACCCTAAAACAATCGCTCCAATCGCTCAATTCCATATCCCGTGTTTGATTAAGAACAGCTTTAATCCGCAGGGTGCAGGGACGTTAATTGGTCAAGATACTGGTGAAGATAACTTAGCAATTAAAGGTATTACGACGCTTAGCGATCTGACTATGGTCAACGTTTCTGGTCCGGGTATGAAGGGAATGGTCGGCATGGCGAGTCGAGTATTTGGTGCTATGTCTTCTGCTGGTGTTTCGATTGTACTTATTACTCAATCATCGTCGGAGTACAGCATCAGTTTCTGTATCGAAGCACAAGACAAAGAGATTGCTGCACAGGCACTGAGTGATACCTTTGAGCTTGAGCTAAAAGATGGACTACTAGAGCCAGTCGAGTTTATCAGTGATGTCGCTATCGTGACGTTAGTTGGCGACGGAATGCGCACATCACGCGGTGTTGCCTCGCAGTTCTTCTCATCGTTGGCTGAAGTAAATGTCAACATAGTCGCTATCGCACAAGGTTCATCAGAGCGTGCGATCTCTGCCGTGATCCCGGAAGACAAGATCTCTGAAGCAATCAAAGCGTGTCATGAGAATCTATTTAACTCGAAGCACTTCCTTGATGTGTTTGTTGTTGGTGTCGGTGGTGTTGGTGGTGAGCTGGTTGATCAGATTCAGCGTCAACAAGCTAAGTTGGCCGAAAAAGGTATTGTTTTACGTGTCTGTGGATTAGCCAACAGTAAAGGCTTGCTGCTTGATAGCGAAGGTCTACCGTTAGAGCATTGGCGTGACCGTATGAAAGATGCTTCTGAAGAGTTTACTTTGGCTCGTCTAATCTCGCTTGTTCAGCGTAACCATATCATTAACCCTGTGCTGGTTGATTGTACTTCAAGTGAGGTGATTGCTAATCAATATGCTGATTTCTTGGCTGCGGGTTTCCACGTAGTTACCCCTAACAAGAAAGCAAATACTTCTAGCATGGCGTACTACCACCAATTGCGTGATGTAGCGCGTAGCTCACGTCGCAAGTTAATGTACGAAACAACTGTAGGTGCTGGTCTGCCCGTAATTGAGAACTTGCAGAACCTTATCTCTGCGGGTGATGAGCTAGAGCGCTTTACTGGTATCTTGTCTGGCTCATTATCTTATATTTTCGGAAAGCTTGATGAAGGCATGACGCTAAGCCAAGCAACCAATATCGCGAAAGATAACGGCTTTACCGAGCCAGATCCTCGAGATGATCTGTCAGGTATGGACGTTGCGCGTAAGCTACTTATCCTTGCTCGTGAAGCAGGAATGAACCTTGAGCTTGAAGATGTGATCGTTGATCAAGCGCTACCACCAGGCTTTGATGATTCAGGCAGCATTGAAGAATTTATGGCTCGTCTACCTGAAGCTGATGCTTACTTTAAAGAGCAGTCTGCAAAAGCGGCAGAAGAAGGGAAAGTGCTACGTTATGTTGGTGAGATCGTAGATGGCCAATGTCGAGTAAGCATTGCGGCCGTAGACGAGAACGATCCTATGTACAAGATTAAAGATGGTGAGAACGCACTAGCATTCTACAGCCGTTACTACCAACCGATTCCGCTGGTTCTGCGTGGTTATGGCGCGGGTACTGAAGTAACAGCAGCAGGTGTTTTCTCAGACGTGATGCGAACGTTAGGTTGGAAGTTAGGAGTTTAGAGAATGAGCCGTGGTATGGATGTAGCAGTTTATGCTCCAGCATCAATTGGTAACGTAAGCGTTGGTTTTGATGTGTTGGGGGCAGCGGTGTCCCCAATTGATGGCACTCTACTTGGTGATCGAGTGTTAGTGAAGTCTGGTAGTGAACCATATAGCTTAAAAACAGCAGGCAACTTTGTCTCTAAGCTACCTGCCGATCCTAAAGAGAATATTGTTTATGACTGCTGGAGAGTATTCGCTCGAGAGTTAGACAAGAAAGGTGAATCGCTTTTGCCGCTTGAAATGACCCTAGAAAAGAATATGCCAATTGGCTCTGGTTTAGGCTCTAGCGCATGTTCTATTGTGGCGGCGCTTGATGCGTTAAACCGTTTTCATGGAGAGCCGTTGAATGAGACTGAACTGTTAGCGCTAATGGGCGAAATGGAAGGTCAAATCTCTGGTGGTATTCACTATGACAATGTTGCACCTTGCTATTTAGGTGGCGTGCAACTCATGCTGGAAGAGCTAGGTATCATTAGTCAGGAAGTGCCATGTTTTGATGATTGGTACTGGGTAATGGCGTATCCGGGTATTAAAGTTTCGACCGCTGAAGCGCGTGAGATCTTACCTTCTCAATATCGCCGTCAAGACATCATAGCTCATGGTCGTCATCTTGCAGGCTTTATCCACGCGTGTCATTCAAATCAACCTGAACTGGCAGCGAAGATGATCAAAGACGTGATCGCTGAACCGTATCGTGAGAAACTGCTGCCAGGCTTTGCTGATGCACGTAAATATGCGGCAACAGCAGGCGCATTAGCTACTGGTATTTCTGGTAGTGGTCCAACACTATTTAGTATTTGTAAAGATAAAGATGTCGCTGAGCGAGTTGCTCGCTGGCTTGAACAGAATTACGTACAAAATGAAGAAGGATTCGTCCATGTTTGTCGCCTCAACAAACAAGGTTCGAACGTAACAGGAAGTGAGCTATGAAGCTGTACAACATAAAAGAAAATGATGAACAAGTATCCTTTGGCCAAGCCGTTCGCCAAGGGTTGGGCCGTAACCAAGGCCTTTTCTTTCCGCAAGAATTGCCAAAGTTCGATGATATCGATGCACTGCTAGCAGAAGACTTTGTGTCACGTAGTACTAAGATTCTATCCGCGTTAATTGGCGATGAGCTTGCAGAAGATAAAGTAAACTCTCTAGTCGATGCAGCGTTTCAATTCCCTGCACCAATCAAGCAAGTAAAAGATGGTGTATATGCGCTTGAGCTGTTCCACGGCCCAACGCTTGCGTTTAAAGACTTTGGTGGCCGCTTTATGGCTCAGTCTTTGGCAGCAGTTTCTGATGGTGGCAAAATCACTATCCTGACCGCAACATCTGGAGATACTGGTGCAGCAGTTGCTCATGCTTTCTATGGTATGGAAGACATTAACGTTGTGATCCTTTACCCGAAAGGGAAGATCAGTCCACTACAAGAGAAACTGTTCTGTACTTTAGGTAAGAACATTCACACCGTGGCTATTGATGGCGACTTTGACGCTTGTCAGGCTTTGGTTAAGCAAGCGTTCGATGACGCTGAGCTGCGCAAAGAGATAGGCTTGAATTCAGCTAACTCTATCAATATTTCACGTCTAATGGCGCAGGTCTGTTACTACTTCGAAGCCGCTTCTCAGCTAAGCAAAGAGCAGCGTGAAAATCTTGTGATTTCTGTACCAAGTGGCAACTTCGGTAACCTAACGGCGGGTCTACTTGCCAAATCACTTGGCCTACCTATTAAACGCTTTATCGCGGCAACGAACGCTAACGATACAGTGCCACGTTATCTAGAAACAGGGAAGTGGGAGCCAAAACCAACGGTAGCAACAACATCGAATGCGATGGATGTAAGCCAACCAAACAACTGGCCACGTATCGAAGAACTGTGCCGCATAAAAGAGTGGGGCTTAGAGACACTCGGTAAAGGCGCTGTTACGGATGTAGAAAGTGCTGCATCAGTTAAAGAGCTACACGAACAAGGTTACCTATGTGAGCCACACGGTGCCATCGCTTATCGTGTGTTAAACGAACAACTTCAAGAGGGTGAAACCGGTCTATTCCTATGTACCGCTCACCCAGCTAAGTTCAAGGAAGTGGTGGATGACATTCTTGGTTCTGACATCGATCTTCCGGGCCCGCTAGCGAAACACGCAGCAATGGAGCTTCTATCGGAAGAGCTAGCTAACGACTTTGATTTACTGAAAGAAGTACTGCGCCGAGTGCAGAAGTAATTCAAAAGAATGGAAGATTAGAAAGGTCGCTTAGGCGACCTTTTTTTGATAGTTACGTAATTGTCATTTCTGAATGTGGTTACTACTGTCATCCTCAAGAGTGAGGAACGAACGAGTTGGGGAGCTCTTAAAGCGAGATGAATTCGATTTGGAGATTCCTTACTCACTCATTCTTCGTTCTAAGGAACGACAAGCAAAGCATATCTTTGAAATATTCTCGCTAACGATTCAGCGCAAACGTCGGCAGTGACAAGTGCCAGCGAATGGCGCCGAGTCTAATGAGCAGAGTCGAGGCCACACCTGCGAGAAATGCGCTGTCACTACTATGACCCATCGCGAGCGCAGTTGTGTGGAATGCGCCGCCAATAATACAAGCTGTGGCGTACACTTCGCTTCTTAAAACCATTGGAACCTCGCGGGCCAATACATCACGGATAATGCCGCCGCCACATCCGGTAATCACTCCCATAATGATTGCGACCAGAGCAGAGTCTTGGTAAGCCATTGTCTTCTCAACACCAATGCCAACAAATACCGCAAGTCCAATAGCGTCACAGACCGGTAAAATCCACCAAGCTAGTCGCTTTGGCCTTCTGACGATAAGCATGGTCAGTAAGCAAGTGATAAGGATGGTCCACAGATAGTTGGTATCGGTGATCCAAAATACAGGTGTTGCACCCAATGCCATATCACGTATTGTGCCACCACCTATCGCAGTCACACTGCCGAGGACAGTAACGCCAAATGGGTCCATTTTTAATCGACCCGCCAATAAAACACCTGAAATGGCGAAAACCGCAGTGCCGAACAGGTCGACTACATAAAGCAGCATGGAATCCATGATACTAAAATCTCTTACTAAAAAGTGGGAACAGAAAACGAAGTGGGATTGTACGAGATCTCATCGTTTAACCGTTAGCGTTTTCGCCTAACTGTTTCGAAATGCTCACAAACTTGCTCTATGGCCTTGAGCGTTCTCGGCGTTGGGCGATTAATCCAGTCTGAGTTTAAGGACCAAATATAGTTGTTCTTTACGGCTGAAAGTTGCTCACTCCACTGCGCCCAAATATTGCCATTGGCGATGGCGTGCTCTGAAGTAAACATTACGTCTGGGTTTTGCAAGATGACTTGTTCTTTGCCCACTTGAGGGTAAGGCGCAGCACTGCTCTCAAAAATATTTTCACCACCACAGAATGAAAAGACTTCGCTTGGCCACTTTCCTTGCGCCAAAGTGATAATAGGCTGCTCACTCAATTGATAGAAGTAACGAACTTTAGACTCCGTGTCGTAGCGGCTTTTAAGTTCTATTAACTGATTCCTAAAGTCTTGCGCGTTGTTTTTTCCGATATTCGGATTTTCAGCATATTCGCTTAGCTGCTCTATGTTAGCGGCAATATCTTCAAGTGAATGGGTTTGAGAGTAGTAAATATTGAGGCCAAATTGTTTTAGCTTGTCTAGTTCTCCATTTGGATTGCCTGAAGGCCAAGCTATGATCAGATCTGGTTGAAGAGCGATGATGCGCTCTATTTTTATTCCCTGATAGTTAGCGACTTTTTCTATCTTCTGAGCTTGTTCTGGATAATCACTACGCTCACTGACTGCAATGAGTTTATCACCAAGGCCCGCAGCGAAGGCGAGCTCAGTGGCGTGCGGAGCCAAGCTGATCACGCGCTCAGCAGGGGAGGCTCCAGCAATAGAAGAAATAATGGCTGTAGCAAGTAACAGAGCGAGACGCATTTAGATTCCTTGGTAGATAAAGCCCATAACTAGGCTTTGAATGACAATCCAGGCAAACATTCTCCACGCCAGTGTTTTTTGTACCTGCGCAATATGGATGGCAGATGGCGCAATACGACCACCCAATTTGGCACGCTCGGCTTTGTGGCCATCGTAAATGGCGGGCCCACCTAGTGAGAGTTCGAGTTTTGATCCAACAGAAACCAATAACCATGCAGGGCCGGGCAAAGGCCATGACTGGGTTTGCTGTCTAAGTAGTTGAGCCGTGGCTTGGGCCCGATGACCAATAGTGATAAAAATGGCAAACACTCTTAGCGGGATAAAGTCCAGTACTGCTACCGCGCGAATCGCGGGAATGCCAAATGGTGAAAAGCGCTGCCGACTAGGTGACCAGGCTCTTGCCAGTTCTACGCTCATACGATACATAAAGGCTGCAATGCCACCACCAAGCGCATACCAAAACAGCACACCTATGACGTTACGACCGTAAGACATAATCAGAGTTTCGGCTCCCGCTTTACCTAAACCTAACAATGACAATGGTGCCGTAGAGCGGTTTATGATCGGTTTGATGAGCATTTTTGCCTGCTCTTTGTCTTCACGTGCTATCGCGGCAACAAACTGAGCCGTGAACTTATCAGTATTACGCCAGTCGATAGCGAGCAGTAATAGCGCTAACTCAAACAACTCTGGTTGCCAAACTAAAGGCTTTAGTGCAATTAATACCGCAAACATGGGGAACAGCATCAACAGCCAAGCAAGAGTGCCAGAGATAATACTCTGTGAGTAGTTGCTGTTGACGTTAACTTTGTCAGCCAACTGCTCAGCAAATTTATGCCACAGAATAGCTGGGTGGGCTTCGCGTGGAAAAGGGAGAATTAGGTGAATTAGTAACGCGCCCCATAAGACTAGGAGCGCGCCATTCGAGTAGAATTGATTGAAACTATCTTCCATGATTCCGCTTATTCTTATTTCAGCAGTTCAACCATTTTAACCACCATTTCTGAAGAACTCTTTGCGGCTAATGGTAGGAATTCATCAAAGCTCATACCCGCTTCTTTGTCTGCGACGTCAGAAATTGCGCGTACCACAACAAATGGGATTTTAAACTGGTGACAGGTTTGAGCGATTGCTGACGCTTCCATTTCTACAGCGATGACTGAAGGGAAGTGCTTGCGAATAAAAGCTTGACGCTCTGCGCTTGCAACAAAAGCATCACCAGTACAGATCAAACCACGTACTGCGTGTTTGTCTTCCATTTGTGCAAGGGCTTTTTCCGCCACATCCATTAGCTTTTCATCGGCCATAAAAGCGGCGGGTTGCTGTGCCATTTGGCCCATTTCGTAGCCAAATGCGGTAACGTCTGCATCGTGGTGGCGAACTTCAGTTGAAATGACGACATCACCAAGATTCAGGCTAGAGTCAAAGCCACCTGCTGAACCAGTGTTAATCACGACATCAGGCTGATATTCGTCAAGCAGGATAGTTGTACCTATTGCTGCAGCAACTTTACCAATACCTGATTGAAGTAATACAACTTCTACACCATTAAGCTGGCCAGCGTAGAAAGTACAGCCCGCTTTTGATACTTCTTGGCAGTTTTCAATAGCTTGCTTAAGAATAGAGACTTCTTGCTCCATTGCACCGATGACGCCGATTTTCATAAGGAATCCTGTTAATTCAAATAGGTAGGTTTGGATAAGCTAAGTGTAACAGAAAAGGGAAAGATGGGAACGGGCTGCGCCCTATGGAGTTGGCAACGGACTTCGCCTTATGGAACACTTTGTTTCGGGAAAACGGGAAGGGGCTTCGCCCTGCTAGAGTGCTACGCGTTAAGAACCTAGGGTGGCAGCGTCTTTCGAGAGGTAAACTGTCATTCCATAGACTGACGATGGAAGGAGTAGGGAGTCTCATAGTGTATTCGACTCGCTTTTAGAGATCCCCAACTCGCTCGTGCCTCGCTCTCGGGGATGACTCTGATGAAAGGGACGCTCTTATAACTGACTAACTGACGTCTCTAGTTTTCCAGTTTTCCATAGGACGCAGTCCGTTCCCGCCTCCCGCC